>JAIBBE010000177.1 GCA_019694835.1 Fimbriimonadaceae bacterium
CCAGGACTTGGTATGCCAGCGACCTTCGCTGATCCATTTTCGTGACCTCCACAAAGCCTTTCACAGTCTAAGGACTGGAAAGGATGTCTTGGCACAACCTGGAAAGGAAGCCGTGGCACAGGACACCTCCCAGGGGTTGAGGGTTTCGCCGCCTGCTCACAAAGACCGCAAGCCCCCTCTGCCCGAAAGGTAACCTGCGAACCAATGGCACGGTATCGCCATTTTTCTATGCCTCCACCCGCTCCCCCTACGGGTGGAGGCAATGCTCAAGGCTTAACTCGTCGGGAGTCGTGCAGTCATCGTCGGTTTATGATGCCTATGGCAAAGAGACGAACAACGGTTCGCCCAGTGATCCCTTCGGCTACAACGCCCAATGGGGCTACTGGATGGATCGGGAAACAGGCATGTACCTATGCCAAGCACGTTGGTACGATCCGGTTACTGCGCGATGGGTGAATCGCGACCCGATTGGGTACGCGGGAGGGGCGAATCTTTATGGGTATTGCGGCGGGGGGCCGGTTGGGGTAGCGGATCCGTCAGGACTCCGCGAAGCACTGGAGGCAGCTTCAGACTTTTTTAGTGGATGGGGAGACACGCTGACATTGGGAGGCACAAAGTACCTCAGAAAATGGGTAGGAGAAGCTGCCGGAGTTGGTGATGCCAACGAGATAATTGACTACGACTCAACTCTTTACGTCTTAGGGGAGGTCGCCGGTACACTTAACGGTCTGTTTATGGGTGGCGCGGGCGGAATGAAAGCCGGTGCATATCGAGCTGGCTTGGAGTTCTCGCATTTCGTCGCTAGGCGGACCCTGAAGCCGCTAGCAGAAAAGGGATTGGTAATAGCTAAGAAACTAATGGGTAAGTGCAAGTGGAACGGGAATTATGTGACTCCGATTTTCCACTCGCGTACCGACCCATATCGATATCTAAAAGGCCAAACAAAGGCAACGAAGCGAACGTTACCACTTGTGCTTCGTGCCCCTCTTCGCGCACCATTCTGGCTGTCTGGTTCCATGGTTGGCGGCGGACTAGGAGCTGGTCATATGATCTGGGGGCGTGAGGAATGAAGTGGCCATTTGAACAAAGGGCCAATTCTCTAGACCGTGCCGAGCTGCTCTTCTTTGACGCTTTAATGGCACTTAACGACGCAAGGCTCACGGAATCTGTTGACACGGCCTTAAGTTCGCTACTAAAAATCAGAAGAACCGGTGACGAGACAGTGTTCACGTGCCGCTCCAACCTCATTCGATCTGACTATACTGAGATTGAATTGTGTCAGATCGCAGGAATTAGGTATGAGGTTCACGGCAGACAGTGCCTGGCGGAACTATGCTTGCGCAATGGAAGTTTCAGTTCCATCTTTTTTGGGCCAGACGGAAGAGACGCCTTTCTTGAAGGAGCCATCAAGAGCGGAAGGAGCTATCACATGCCGGACGTGACCTTTTCGAGACTCGATGAAGGCTGGCTAATTGATCACTTGATACCGATGAGGCTTCCAAATGAAGGTGTAACCGCCACGCAACCGTGTTCAGTAGAGGTGATTGAAGACCTTGAGTGGAGACTCGGAACCGCATTGCCGGTAAGCCTGAGAGAGTACTTAGAACACCATGCCCTGTTTAGGGTTGGTCAAGTTTCCTTTGACGGTGGACTTCTTGCTCGTTACACCTTTCCTTGGGTGTCGGACTGCTTTGTGGTCGCTGATTGGAATAGCTTAGCCAGATACCTTCAGATCCAAAGCGGGGAAACAGCGAGTGCATTTGTCCTCTACGATCAGTTGTCGGCTTCAGAGAGCGTGTTTAACGAATCATTGGAACAGGCACTAGGTGCCTTACAATTGCTTGAAGAATGAGCGTTGTCATGGCGTTAAGCTCTTGCCTCGGTCGGCTTCACAATCAGGTTGTAGTCGACAGTTCTGGAGTAGGACTCGTAACCATGCTCTCGGCGGTGCAGACTTACACGGGAACGCAAGCGCAAACCATCGAGTACGACTATCACCACGACGGCAGCCGCAGCGACATGTCGGCGACGGTCGGCGGGACGAACTATGCTTGGCATTACAACTACGATGGCCGTGGCCTCTGCAACCAGATGACCAGCCCAGCCGGGACGGTGAACTATTCGTATCAGGACAACGGCGCACTGGCGTCCCGGGAAATCCTGAACACGAGTTCGTCGGTCATTTCGCATACGAGTTACACGTATAATGAGGTCGGGATGCTGGAGACGCTGACCAATAAGGAGTCGTCGAGCGGGGCCACGCGCTCCAGCTACGACCTTTCGGCCAGCAACAGCTACGACGGCGTCTTCAACATGAAGGCGTGCGTCGCGTCGATCACAGGTCTGCAATCGCTCTCAGGGACTTTGGGATGGACCGTGGATTCCAAGGATCGGCTGACGGACGAAGCCGTTACAAGCGGCTCGCGCTCAAGCGGATCGGTGACGGGCACCAACGCCTACGACCTCGCCGCCAATCTCACGACCCTTCGCGGAACCAGCGGGATAACGCATAACTCGAACAACCAGATCACTCCATCGACGGGCCAATGGGCATACGACGGAATGGGTAATCCGACCAAGTTCCGTGGCCGCGACGGCTTGCTCGCGCGTAATTACGGCTGCCGGGTTAACGCGGGCTTCACCATCCTTGGGTAAGGTACCGGCATGAACCGGCGCGAGTTTCTGAAGGCTTCCGGCATCGTCCTCGGCGGCATGAGCCTGCCCTCACTCCTGCGCGGCAGTGCGTTCTCGCTCGACGATTTGCCACGGGACGCTCAGGGCAACCGATTTGCAGAGGGAGTCGTCTTCCATGACCGCATCGGAATCGGCAAGCGGTCCCCCGGCGATCGTGGAGTTGAGGGGGTCTGCGTCTCCAACGGACGCGAGGTCGTGAAAACCGATCGCAACGGCAAGTGGCGGCTGCCGGTCGACGAGGACTCGATCCTCTTCGTCATTAAGCCCTCGGGATGGAAGGTTCCCGTCGGTCCGAGCCGTCTCCCCCACTTCTACTATGTTCACAAACCGAAGGGCTCACCTGAAACCAAGTACGCCGGCGTCATGCCGACCGGTGAGCTGCCGACGTCGATTGATTTTCCCTTGCAGCCCCAACAGGAATCGAGCCGGTTCCGAATGGTGCTCTTCGGCGATCCGCAGCCGCGCAATCAGAAGGAAGTGGATTACATTGCCCACGACGTGGTCGAGCAGGTGGCCCGAGATGCGGCCGCCATGGATGCCAAGTTCGGGCTGAGTTTGGGCGATGAAATGTTCGATGTGCTCTCGCTTTACGACAGTCTGAACGGGGCAATTGGGACGATTGGGCTGCCTTGGTACAACACCGTCGGGAACCACGATCTCAATTACGACTCGCCCGACAATGATCTTTCCACCGAGACTTTCCAGCGGGTGTTTGGCCCGACCTACTACGCCTTCGATTACGGCCAAGTGCACTTCATCGTGTTGAACGACGTGATGTATCACGGCCAGCAGGTCGGTGGCTACCACGGCGAACTCACGACGGTTCAACTCGAGTTCGTCAAGAACGACCTCGCCCACGTCCCGAAGGATCGCCTCGTGGTGATCGCCTTGCACATTCCTCTGATCGATGTGAAGAATCGCGAAGCTCTCTATCGCTTGATCGAGGACCGGCCGTTCACGCTGTCCTTCTCGGCCCATACGCACGTGCAGGCGAACTACTTCCTGACCGAAAAGGACGGCTGGAAGGGCAATGCGCCACACCATCACCTCAACCACGCCACTGTCTGCGGATCTTGGTGGCAAGGGGCACCCGATGAGCGCGGCATTCCCCACGCGACGATGGCCGATGGCGTACCGAACGGCTATTCGATCGTCGAATTCGATGGGCCCAAGTATCGTGTTATGTTTCGTCCTGCGAGCCGACCCGAGGCAGACCAGATGGCAATCTGGCTTCCGGAAGAGCTCGAACGAGGCGAAACCGGCTCGACCGAGGTCATCGTGAACGTGTTTGCCGGTTCCGAACGTTCGCTCGTCGAAATGCGAGTCAGCGATGGCGAGTGGGTTCGTATGGCGCAGTTCGAAGGGAAGGACCCGTACTTCCTCAAGCTCAAGGAGCTCGAGGCCAGCCCAACGCCTCCCCCTGGCCTCAAATTGCCGGGCGCGGCGACGACGAAACATCTCTGGAAGGGCAGCCTTCCGAAGTATCTGCCGAAAGGGGTCCATGCCGTCGAGGTTCGGACGGTGGACATGTACGGCCAAACCTTCGTCGATCGGCGGATATTGCGGGTCGTATGAGGGCGTCCCACGCCACTCTCGGGGATGGCGGGTACCCTCGGGGGGTGTGTGGGATTGCCGGATATGTGGGGCCTCGCGGGTCGGTTGAGGTCGTCTTTGATCAGTTGAAGCGGCTGGAATACCGAGGATACGACAGCGCGGGCATCGCCTATCTCAACGGCATCGATATCAAAGTCCTCAAGCGCGCGGGCAAACTCTCAGCCCTTGGCGAGATGCTCGGAGACGTGCCGACCGACACCCACCTTGCCATCGCCCACTCCCGCTGGGCCACTCATGGTGCGCCGACGGATGAGAACGCGCACCCGCACTACGACCAGTTCGAACAGGTTGCTATCATCCACAACGGCATCATCGAGAATTACCTCGAACTCAAGGATGAACTTGCCCGAGCCGGACATGTTTTCCAGAGCGAAACAGATACCGAAGTTGCCGCCCATGTGATCGGCCAGGAATATGCAAAGGGGGTTCCACTCGAAGAAGCGGTTCGCCTGGGGGTCAAACGGCTGCGAGGGGCTTATGCGCTGGTAGTCATCAGCAAGAAGGAGCGCGAGAAGATCGTGGCCGCGCGCAACGCGAGCCCTCTGGTTCTTGGTCTCGGCCAAGGCGAGAACATGCTGGCCAGCGACATTCCCGCGCTCTTGCCCTACACGCGCGACGTACTGATCCTCGAAGACGACCGCATTGCCGTCCTCACCCGCGAAGGCATCCGCATCCTCACCCTCGACGGCCAGGAAGAGAAGACCGAGCCGATGCACATCGAATGGGATATCGCGGCGGCGGAAAAAGCGGGTTACGATCACTTCATGCTCAAGGAAATCCACGAGCAGCCCGACGTGATCACTCAGTGCCTGGCCGGGCGCGTCGACGAGCGCAACGTGATTCGATTCGAGCAGATCTTCTCCGAGCACGTGTGGAACGAGGTCGACCGGGTGAACATCATCGCCTGCGGCACGGCGTACCACGCCGGCCTGATGGGCAAGTACATGTTCGAAAAGCTCCTGCGCTTGCCGACTGATGTCTTTCACAGCAGCGAGTTCCGCTACGGAGACCCTGTCCTGTCGCCCAAATCGCTGGCGATCTTCATCTCGCAGTCCGGCGAGACGGCCGACTCCTTGGCTGCTCTTCGTCTTTGCAAAGCCCGTCGCATCCGAACGCTCGGCATCGTCAACGTGATCGGGTCGAGCATCGCCCGCGAATGCGACCGCACCCTGTTCACCCAGGCCGGACCCGAAATCAGTGTGGCGAGCACGAAGGCGTACACGGCTCAGACCCTTGTGCTGACTCTGCTCGCGCTCTACATCGCTCAAGTCAAGGAAATGCCTGGGGTGCGCCCCGCCGAGTGTGTGAAAGCCCTGCGTGGCTTGAGAGAGAAAGCGGTCAAGGTATTGGAGCTCGAACCGAAGGTCATTGCGCTGGCCGAAAAGTTCAAGGATACGCCGCTGTTCTTCTACTTGGGACGGGGAGCGGACGCTCACGTCGCGTTAGAGGCTGCATTGAAGATGAAGGAGATCGCTTACATCCCGACCCAGGAATCGCCCGCAGGCGAGATGAAGCACGGGCCGCTGGCGCTGGTCACGGAAGGAGTCGTTGCGGTCTTCGGGGCCACTGACGCGACCCTGAGAGACAAACTCGTAAGCAACATCCGCGAGACGCAGGCTCGCAAAGGCACCGTCATCGCCATCACGACCGAAGAGGACACGATTGTCGAACAAGCGGCGGATCACACGCTCAAGATTCCGGGCACTGGGTTTGATTTCGTCGATGCCCTGCTGTCAGTAGTCCCGCTCCAGTTGCTGGCGTATCACATCGCACGTCTGAATGGATGTGAAATCGACCAGCCGCGAAACCTCGCCAAGTCCGTTACCGTGGAGTAGGATGCTCAGCCCGTACATCTTCATTGGCCTGGAGAAGAACCGAGACCTCTTCGGTTTGCTGCTCGAAAACGTGTCGCCAGACCACTTGGACGACTCGACCGGAGCGGGCAGGTTCAGTGTCCGGGAGGCGTTTGCTCACTGGGCAGATTGGGAGGAGGTTCATCTCGGCCGAGTTCTCGCTGCAAAGGCTGAGGACGGCGTGCGGGTTCCCGACATCGACGAAGGTCAGCGCGTGTTTGATCGAACTTATCGAGAATGGTCGACCGACCACATCCGCTCACTTTTCCTCGATGGCCGCCGCGTGTTGATCCGTACTCTGCATGACTTGTCGGACGAAGAACTTGGCAGGCGTTTTGAGCACAGTCGCTTCGGCCTGCTCACGATCGCGGACTACGCCGGCCACATCCTCGGGCACGACGCTTATCACGCCGAGCAGTTGACGCGATATGCTCTCGAGCTTCGGGCGTAAAATGCAATTCAATGCACGAGCGATTCGATTTCCTGGTCGTTGGCAGCGGGCTCGCGGGATTGACCTTTGCCCTCAAGGCCGCCGAGCACGGGCGCGTGGCGGTCATTACCAAGGCCGAGATTCACGAATCGAACACGACGTACGCTCAAGGCGGTATCGCGGCGGCTGTAGGCGAGAGCGACTCGTGGGAGCTTCACGAGGAAGACACCCTCATTGCAGGTGCGGGACTGTGTGACCGCGATGCCGTCCGGTTCCTGGTTCAGCAAGCGCCCTCGGCCATCGAGTGGCTGGTCGAACTTGGGGCGCGCTTCGACTCTCACGAAGGCATCCTTGCCCTGGGCAGGGAAGGCGGGCACTCGCGCCACCGCATCGTACACCACGCCGATAAGACCGGTTGGGAGATCGAACGGGCGGTCGCAGAGGCGGTGCGCAAGAACAAGTCCATCGCCGTCTTCGAGAACACGTTCGTCACCGACCTGATCCTAGAGGGCGGCCGTTGCGTCGGCCTCGCATCGCTTTCGCCCGACATCGGTCCGCGAACCTTCTCGGCACGGGGGGTGATGCTCGCGACCGGAGGTTGTGGTCGGCTCTACCAGCACACCACCAATCCGCGCGTCGCGACCGGTGACGGCATCGCCTTGGCCTCGGCTGCCGGCGCGGCGATTGCGAACATGGAGTTCATGCAGTTCCATCCGACGACGCTTTACCACCCCCAAATGCGGTCGTTCCTCATCACGGAAGCTGTGCGCGGGGCTGGGGGCTTGCTGAGAAACCACTTGGGTACCCGGTTCATGTACGACTACGATCCGCGCCTCGAACTCGCGCCTCGCGATGTGGTAGCACGCGCGATCGTCGCCGAGATGAAGAAGTTGCAGACGTGGTGCGTTTACCTCGACGTCACCCACCTCAAGCCGGAGGACCTCGAAGAAGAATTCCCGACGATCTGGGAGAAGCTTCACTCCATCGGGATCGACATCTACAAGGACTGGATTCCCGTCGTGCCTGCGCAGCACTACTCCTGCGGCGGCGTGACGACGAACCTTCAAGCCCAAACCAGCATCCCCGGCCTCTACGCGGCGGGTGAAGTCGCCAACACGGGGGTGCACGGGGCGAATCGCCTCGCCAGCAACAGTCTGCTCGAAGCCCTGGTCTTCGCCCGCTCGGCGGCCGACCAGGTGACCCAAGAGCCGGCGCCTGACCTGCCCACGCCAGGCTTCGTCGAGCCCAAGTCCATTCCCGAGAACGACGCAATTCGGATACGTCGCAGCATGGAGAAGGTCATGACCGAAAACGTCGGCATCGTGCGTACGAACGCAGGGCTCGCGGAGGCTCGAGACAAGATCGCGGCCCTCCATTCCGAATTTGACCGCCTGCTGGCCGCACCATTCTCGACCTACTCGCGCGAAACGGAGAACCTGCTCGTCACCGCACGATACGTGGTAGATGGGGCGATAGCGCGAAAGGCAAACGTCGGCCTCCACTACAACGTCGACCTGGAAGTAGACTCGACGGGATGAAAGCCCTCATCCTCGCCGGCGGCACGGGTTCGCGGCTGCGTCCGATTACGTTCTCGATGGCCAAGCAACTTGTGCCGGTCGCCAACAAGCCGGTGATCGAGTACGGGATCGAGTCGATTGCGGCGGCGGGGATTAAGGAGTTCGGGATCATCACCGGCGACACCGGACCCGCCGTCGAAGCCGCAGTCGGAGACGGTTCGCGTTGGGGAATCCAGATCACCTATATCCCCCAGGATGCCCCCCTCGGCCTCGCCCATGCCGTCAAGACCGCCCATCCGTACCTTGGCGACGATGATTTCATCATGTATTTGGGCGACAACCTAATCAAATCCAGCGTCAAAGGCCTTATCGACGAATTCGAAACCCACCGCCCTGCCGCCACCATCCTTCTGACTCCGGTGCCCAATCCATCTTCATTCGGGGTCGCCGAGATGACGAATGGACACGTGACGCGGCTCGAAGAGAAACCCGCCAACCCACGTTCGAATCTGGCCCTGGTTGGGGTCTATCTCTTCGACAAACGGATTCATGGCTCGATCGCACGCCTTCAGCCCAGCCCGCGCGGCGAGTACGAGATTACCGACGCGATTCAGGGGTTGATCGATGGTGGACTGACGGTTCGAAGCCACATCGTCGAAGGCTGGTGGAAGGACACCGGCACGGTCGAGGCCATGCTCGACGCCAACCGCTTGATCCTCGAAGATCTGGAGGCAAACAACGAGGGCGAAGTTGACTCGGCGTCGCGTCTGGAAGGTAGGGTCAAGATCGGCCTGGGAAGCCGCATCGTGAACAGCATCGTCCGCGGCCCCGCGATTATCGGCGAGGGCTGTTTGATCGAAAACAGCTTCATCGGTCCCTTCAGCGCTATTGACTCGGGCACGAGCATCGTCGGCAGCGAGATCGAGTACTCGATCGTACTGGCCGAGTGCCGCATCGAAAGCGCTCCTGCCCGGATTGAGAGTTCGCTGATCGGTCGGGGCGCAGTGGTCACGCGTTCGACCTCGGGTCCGAAGGCGTTAAGGTTGGTGCTGGGCGATTCGAGCGCCGTGAGTTTGCCTTAGTGACATCGTGATGTGGTTCGACGCTCTTGTATTCGCCGTCGGCCTGATTTCGGGCGGAATCGCATCAATCGCCGGATTCGGCATTGGATCGCTCCTCACGCCCACCTTCGCCTTGGCGATGCCAATGAAGTTGGCTGTCGCGGCAGTCTCAGTCCCCCATCTGGTGGCAACAGGCTACAGGTGCTGGCTGATGCGAGAGCATATCGATTGGCGGATTCTCAAGAGCTTCGGATTGATGAGCGCGGCGGGGGGATTGACTGGAGCGCTGCTCAACTCTCTTGCTTCCTCGCCTGCACTCGGTTTCGTACTTGCCACCCTTCTGATCTTCGTGGGCATTTCCGGATTAACCGGATTCTCCCAACGCATGAAGTTCGAAGGTGGTTGGGCCTGGGCGGCGGGTGCTGTGTCAGGGTTCCTGGGCGGCTTGGTCGGAAACCAGGGCGGCCTCCGGTCTGGCGCTATGCTGGGACTCGATGTCTCGCGACATGCCTTTGTTGCAACCGCAACTGCCACCGGACTCATTGTTGACTTCGCACGCATGCCGGTCTATGTTGTCCTTCAGTACCAAGCGCTACTTGATCAGTGGCGTCCCTTGGCCATAGCCTGCGTTGGGGTTTTGGCGGGCACAGTTGTAGGCGCGCGCGTTCTGCGCAAGCTCCCCGAAAAGGTGTTTCGCACCATTGTCGCGGTGCTTCTTCTTGGCTTGGGCTTCTGGATTCTCGCGAGTCAGATCGTAACTACAGGTCGATGAGGGTTCGCCAGCTGGTAGCCAGCGGTACGGGGGTACGCTCATGGGAATGATTCTCGTGATTGGCGGGGCTGGATACATCGGCTCCCACATGTGCAAACTGCTCCGCGAACAGAACGAGCCCCACGTTGTTTTTGACAACCTGGAAACCGGCCACGAACAAGCACTCAATGGTTCTCGCCTTGTCCGAGGCGACCTTCGCAACCCTGAGGACATCAAGCGTGCGATCGAGGCGAACCATGTGGACGCCGTCATGCACTTCGGAGCCTACATCATGGTCGGCGAAAGTGTGCAGAAGCCCGCCGAGTACTACGAGAACAACTTCGTTGGCGTGATGAATCTGCTCAACGCTATGCGCGATGCGGGCGTCTTGCGTTTGGTGTTCAGTTCCACAGCCGCCGTCTTCGGCGAGCCCGAATACGTCCCGATCGACGAAGATCATCCGAAGAACCCGACGAGCCCCTACGGCGACACGAAACTCGCTGTCGAGCGGCTGCTGGCCGCTTATGACCGCGCCTACGGGATCAAGAGTGTTTGCCTGCGCTACTTCAACGCGGCTGGCGCAGATCCGGATGGCGTACTCGGGGAGGATCACGACCCCGAAACCCACCTGATCCCCGCGATTCTGTTGGCAGGGATGGGAAAGACGCCGGGACTCAAGATTTTCGGCACCGACTACGACACGCCAGACGGCACGTGCGTCCGGGACTACGTCCACGTCATGGACCTCGCTCAAGCCCACCTCCTCGCGATCAAGCACCTGCGTGAGGGCGGCGACAGTCGGCGCTACAACCTCGGCAACGGCCAAGGCTTCTCCGTGCGGCAAGTCATCGACACGGTCGAACGAATCATGGGCAAGCCAGTCCCCCAAGAGACCGCCGACAGGCGCCCGGGTGACCCCGCAACGCTCGTTGCGAGCAGTGAGCGAATCCGAAAGGACTGGGGCTGGTCGCCGCAGTACCCCGATCTCGACACGATCGTCCAGCACGCATGGGCCTGGCGCGAAGCCCATCCCGACGGCTACCGGTAAAATCGAACCAATGGATGCGACCGAGACGCCTCGTCGGCGCACCGATCCGCTCGAACTTCTTTCGCTGCTCGGCCGTGCGCGGACCGAAGACGAATTGCTCACCGATCTCGCCGCTCAACTGCAGCAGGCGCTCGACTCGGACGACTGCGACATCCTGCTGCGAGCGGGCGACCTCCTGGTGCTCCGCGCGTGCACGGTTGCGCCCGAGATGGTGGGTAGAGTTCGGATCAGCAAGAACGTCGGCCTCTGCGGGCGCGTGTTCCGGGAGGGCAAGCCCATCAAGATTGCGAGAGATCTGACGAGCCATGTCGACTTCGCCGCGTATCCCGGTTTGGACGAGAGTGAGTTTGAGTCCGCTCTCCTCGTTCCTTTGGCTTCCGGCGAGTCGATTAGGGGTGTCGTGAACCTACGCAAGCGGGCTCCCTGGAGCATCACCGCAACCCAGGTGAAAGAGGCCGAGGCGCTCGCAAAGGTCGGGGCAACCGCGCTCGCGCTCTTCGAGCACGCCTACGAGGTGGGCTCGCAGATCAACCGACTCGGAGCGCTGAGCGAAGTCACCAAGATCATCACCGGCAGCCCGTACCTCGAAGAAATTCTCCAGTTGCTCGTCAACATCACCGCGCAACAGTTCGACTACAAAGTCTGCACCGTTCGTCTCTTGGATGAGGAGCACAGCGAGCTGGTCCTCCGCGCCACCCAGTCACCGGCTAAGGCGTATCAGCGCAAGCGGGCGATCAAGCTGGGTGAATCGATTGCGGGGAAGGCGATTGAAGAGAAGCGGTCGGTGGTCGTGCCCGATGTCCAACTCGATGAAGAGTACATCGGCCACGACCTCGCCGAGGAGCAGGGACTCCACTCCATGATCTGTGTGCCGCTGACGATTCGAGGCAAGCCGGTCGGCGTCATGTCGTGCTACACCAACGAAGTCCGGGACTTCCCGCCCGACGAGATCGAGGCCCTGGAAACCATTGCCAAGCAAGCCGCGATCAGTATTGAGAATGCCAAACTCCAGGTTCGCCACACGCTGATGCAGGAGATGCATCACCGGGTCAAGAACAACCTCCAGCAGGTCGTCTCCCTCCTCCGCCTTCAGCTTCGACAAAGCCACTACAAGTCGCTCGAAGAAGCCCTGAACGACTCGATTGGGCGCATCTCCGCCATCGCCAGCGTGCACGACCTCCTCAGCCGCGAAGACCTCGACCACGTCGACATTCTCACCATCTCTGAGTCGCTGGTCCAGCATCAGCAGCAGTCGTTCTTGCTGCCCGACAAGCGCATCTTCTTCCTCGTACGCGGCGATCAGGTCCGGCTCAATATGAATCAAGCGACCCAAGTCGTTCTCGTCTTGAATGAGCTCATCCAGAATGCGGTCGAGCACGGATTCGAGCACACTGACGAGGGTGAGATCCACATTACGGTCGAAGAGAAGGACGAGGAAATCGGGGTGTGGGTCTCGAACAACGGCGACACCCTCCCCCTCGATTTCGACCCCGCAGTAGCCGGCCATCTCGGCCTCCAGATCGTCGAAAACTTGACCCGCGGCCTCGGCGGCGCGTTCAAGATCTCCGACCGCTTCGGCTGGACCGTTGCGGAGGTCAAGTTCACTCGACAGGCCGGGGAGTGAGCCGGACTTCGTCATCCTTAGTCGAGCAGACGACGGTCAACTGGGTGGCCGGGGTGATGAATTGTGCACCCCGGTTGTGCCATGTATCGAAAGGCTTCTGCATTTGGCAACGCCGGGGTGCACAATTCATCACCCCGGCCACACGGTTCGTGGGAGTGTCAGAGCTTGCGCGGCGGGCCAGGGGTTCCTAGGCAATAGCCGAAGACATCGACGGCCGCCTCGACCGGTTTGAAGTCCGAATCGACCTGGAATTCCCCTTCCTGCCCCGGCATCGAGACGACCTTGGTGACCTTTTGGCCGGTCGGACCGGTGAGTTTCAGGGCAAACCGCAGACGGTAGAAGACGGTCCCTTTCTGGAGGATCTTCACCACCGTGCTGTACTTGCCTTCGCGTTCGATGACCTCGGCCGAGGCGATGTTGACCGTTGGGAAGGTCGCGGCGTGAATCCACTGATTCCAGAACCAGTCCAGCTTTTGCCCGGAGGCGGCTTCGAAATAGGGGCGCAAGTCCGCCCAAACGGTCTCCTTTCCGACTCGGTCCTTCACCATCGCCTGCAGACCGGCAAGCACCTTATCAAGCCCAATCTCATTCTCGAGCATGCGCATGACGTAAGCACCGCGCATGTACGTTGCGTTGCCGTCGGCCCAGGCGATGTTCATCCGGGAAAGCGGCTTGGGAATCGTGATCGTGCGCAAGCCGGTCTCAAGGGTTCGGTCGGAGTTCTCGTTGAGGAGGACGCTGTCGACGTACTGCGTGACCCCTTCGTTCCAGGTGTCCTTCAAATAGGAGCACGGGACCAGGCCGCCGAAGTAGGTGTGGCCCATCTCATGGGTTACGAACCGCGTCGTATAGCGGAAGTTGAGGAGGGTATAGCTGTAGCTCTCGATTCCGTAGTACGTGTCGGCGTCGAAAACTTCATACGAAGGAAAGGGGAACGGGCCGAGGTTCTTCTCGAAGAACTCGCACGCTCGGGCGATCTTGGCTACATCGATTTCGCCCCGGGTCTTGTCGGGAGTACCGAGTTGATAGGCGCGGAAGGTCTTGTCGCCAACAGCTTTTTCGGCGGCGAGGGTGTACTTGCCTCCAATGACCTTGGGGAAGGCGATAGGTACGTCGCACTTGAAGGATGATGGCCCCGTGGCGATGCCTTCGGATCGCACGACCCAATCCTTAGGTGCCTCAATATCCACCTCGGTCGTGAACGGCAGTTGGGCGATTGTCGGTGCCCACCACGCAGTCAAGACAGCTGATGATGGCGTGATTTTATCGTCGGCGGGTGTGTTGATCGTCCCGGAGTAGTCCAATGTCAATGTGGTCTTGTCACCGAAGTTCGGCGCACCCCACACAATCGCCAGACTGCCTGCCCGCACGAGATCGCCGTCCGCAGGCACAGGGACCTTCTGGTCGGTGGCCTGTACCACCTTCAGCGCCTTTCCACCCAACTTGGCGGTGCTCACTGCGTACGGGTCGCCGAGACTCACGATAAGACTTTGATCGCCCCCGATCCGCTCCAACTGAGTCTCAGACCGAACGTCGACGCGGTTGGCTTCCGGTGTTAGTTTGACCGCGAACTTCTGGTGCCGAATCCGATACGGTCGGTCGAAGAGATAGGGGATTTCGGATCCCAGTTTGCAGCCATTCGGTGTGTACGCAACTTCGTAAACCTTATCCGTTTCCGACTCGATCTCTTGCGCGGCATGGAGAACCGCCCAGAACTTGACGCCCCGGGTCCACCCCGCCGGAGCCGGAATGATCGCTACTTTGAGATTTCGGAGGCCACCTCGATTGGCTGCCATCGTGAACAACGGAGTTCCATCATCGGGACGAACGAGGAGTTCCTCGACTTTGGCACGGGTTCCCGAAGCGACGGCCAGCCGTAGCCGGTCGAGCAGAATCTGCGCATCAGCCCCGGTTTGGGCCACTGCGATCGTGAGCAATGCGGCGATCATCATTCCTTAGACGCACGAACCCCATGGCTCGGGTTCAAATTGAAGCGAAGCGTCCGATTGAAAAAAGTGTTGGCATTTCTGGATTGCCGTGCTAAGATGGCTTTATCCATCCCTGGAGAAAGAGGCCATGCATATTCGAACTTCGATTCTCGCTCTGTTCGCTGTATCCACTCTCATCGCGAGTGGTCAGCCGACGAGCGATATCCCCACGCTCAAGTCGCTGAGGAAAAAGACGGGCTCGCTGCTCGTCGCTGGCAACAACAGCACCTTCTTGCTTGATGGCGAGCGCCTTTTTGCTTTCGAAACCAAGAGCGGCAAACTCCTCGCCGAATCCAAGCTGCCCGGGTCAGTCCAGCGCTTGCAGGCTGGAAGCGGTGGCCAAGGCGGTGCAGGCGGTGGCTATGGCGGCAGCGGTGGTCAAGGCGGTGCAGGCGGTGGCTTTGGCGGCAGCGGCGGTCAAGGCGGTGCAGGCGGTGGCTTTGGCGGCAGCGGTGGTCAAGGCGGTGCAGGCGGTGGCTTTGGCGGCAGCGGTGGTCAAGGCGGTGCTGGTGGTGGCTATGGCGGCGGCAGCGGTGGTCAAGGCGGTGCCGGTGGCGGTTATGGCGGCGGCAGCGGTGGTCAAGGCGGTGCTGGTGGTGGCAATGGCGGCAGTGGTGGCCAAGGTGGCGCTGGTGGTGGCTATGGCGGCAGCGGTGGTCAAGGTGGCGCTGGCGGCGGCTATGGCGGGTACGGAGGATCGGCGAGAATCGCCCCTAGTACAACGAACAGACCAAACCCGTGGACCTTCTCGAAGCGAGAAAACGGTCGCCAAATGGCAACGAACAACTTGGTCGTGCAGGTCCAAATCAACAATGTCGTCTTTGAATTTGAAGCCAAGACGCTGAAGCTAATCGGAACGAGAAGACTCGTCGACGCGAACCAGTAAACTCGCGTCATGGTGTCTCGGAGCATGAATGCCTTGGCCGAGTCCGGGGAACTTGGGGCTTGGTCCTCCTGGCGCAACGGTCGGCCACCTGGCTACTTTGATTTGCCGCTTGGACGCGAAGTTGGCGAGTTCTACCGAGACCAGGGCTTCTTCGTCGTCGATGCTGCGCTCTCGCCGGACGAAGTAGAGGCCTTGAGGTCAGAGACTCTGGCTATTGCCAAAGGCGAACGGGGCAAAGTTCGTGAGGCTCCCGAATTCACGCCCGATATGACGGATGACGAAATCCTGCGCCAGATTCTGTGCATACACTTCCCCCACAAGATCAGTGAAGTCATGCTCGCAGCGGTGAAGCAGCCGGCCGTCGTCGAGGCCCTCCAGACCGCGATAGGGCTCAATGTGAAGTGCATGCAATCGATGCTGTTCGTGAAGGCCTCGGGCAAACCCGGTCAAGCGTGGCATCAGGACGAGATCTACATCCCTACCCGAGATCGATCGCTTACCGGAGCCTGGATCGCCCTGGACGATGCGACGGTTGAGAATGGTTGCCTTTGGGTCTTGCCCGGATCGCAGAAGCCTGGCGTGCTCTATTTCCAAGAATGGCATGGTGATCGGCGCTTCGACTGCGCATGGGAGGCGCGCCGGTTCCCGTACTCGAACGACGATGCCGTGCCCGTCGAGGTCAAGGCAGGTTCAATTGTGGTCTTCAACGGGTACACGCTCCACCGATCACTCCCCAACACGGCACCGAGCGGGTTTCGACGGTCTTTGGTCAACCACTACATGAGTGCCGAATCGCTGTTGCCCTGGTTCTATCAGAAGGGGAACGAAGCGGTGGCAACCCTCGACCATCGAGATGTCATCCTCGTTTGCGGCGAAGACCCTTACGCATGGAAGGGTTATGAAGACACCCATACCTCCCACATCCGCCCCGATGGAAAGGGAGGATGCGGCAACTTCGAGTACAACTCTGATCCGGTTACTTCTTCTGACGAGGAAGCCAAATCGTGACCAAGTTTCGTGGTGGTTTGGCGCACGTCGGACAGGGCCCGACGAAGATTGGTAGATTCACGGTTCCCGGATCGAGGCGTTTGAGTCCGTTCCCGAATTCCGTGGCCCCATGATTGCAGATGGGTGGCGGATTGAGGTCGATGGCAAAGGGCTGATGGGTTCCGACGAACCCAGCCGTTCGAACAGCGAAAACCAATGCCCACTCCATATTTGTTGTGACGCTCCAGCGCGCGCCGCGAGTTGGGAATCTGCCGAAAATTCAGAGCAACGAAATGGTTTCCAGGCAGTATATTAGTCATACACATGCTTCAACACGCCCCTCCGGTTGCGATCAGCACTGACGAAGCTCAAGCCGTTTTTGAGCTTTGGGCAAGGCGTCGTCAAGAAGCGGACACACACCAGCAGATGCCGACGACCCGCGACCTCGCCGAAGCGATGGGAATCTCCGAAGACGAAGTCATGCGGATGTTGCGCGAGGTCCGGTCGACACCTCCCGTGATCCAGCCAGTATCTCCGCCAAAGGCGAAGAAGCGGCGACCTTGGCGTACCTTCGTCTTTTTGGGACTCGCCGCGGTCTGCGGATTTGCGGCGTTCCAAGCTGGAGTACAGAACGGATTGCGGAGGGGGCCGTTCTGGGCTCCCGTCCCCTACTCGGTCGCGCCCGACGCTTTCTCTTTTCAACGTCAGAACCTGCCCCGCGGTTTGAGTGCCGAGTTCAGGGGCTATACGTTAACCGGTTCACGAACGACCGTTTCCGACATGGTTGCGCTTGAGTCGAATCTGTATTCGGGGCTACACGGTGTAGTTGCCGATCAGACCCCGGACACGACGCCGATGTTTCCCAGTGCCGTTCCTGACTTCGATAAGGTCCGGAAGGCCCTGCAGACGGACACTTTGGACGGGGTTGAGAACGTGCTGGCCTTTGAACCCATCACGCTGAAAGCGGGGCAAACAGCGACCAAGGTCTTGATTCCCATCGCTCTATCGAGCGATCCCCAACTCGACACGTTGATACGGCAGGAAGTCGATCGCCGGATTCGGGTTGCTGCCAACAAGGGTGCGCGGATCTACGACGCCAATCGCGGCACGACAGAAGCAAGCCGCTAGATTCGCGGCGCGGGCCACGGTGCGACGCCGGGGAAGCCGTCGTAGTCGTTCGGGTGCGGTGCCGTGTAAGGTCCAGAGCCGTCGAGCCCCAACTCGAACGCCAGCATCCACATCTGGCCGGCCTTGTAAATAACATGCTGGCCCATGTGGAACAGAAACGAGCGGACAGGTCGGAATTCCTTGTCCCAGGTTTCGCGCCCTTCGGAGAGTTCTTCCTGTGTCATCGACTGGATGAGCCTTCGCCACTCCAGCGCCTCGCTTTCGAGGAGTTGGATCATAGGTGTCCTTTCTCGCGGTAGTTCCGGCGAAGGTCGATGGAGGCTCCAGTCAGGCACTGTCAACTGCTGGCGATCGCACCAAAGCCACATGAAGGTGTGCTCGCAGGTCTCGCGGGCGGTTGGAGTGCGCTCGGAGAAACTCCAATTCCAGACGTCGTCGGGCACGAGTTTCGCCGCTCGAACAATGCTCCCGACGTAACCCGCGATCATGAGTTCAAAGACCTCGAGTTCGCTGCGAAGGCGGCTGTAGTCGGGTAGCGGGCCCAAGGGGCTGGAGACGTTCATGATGAGCACTATAGTCGAAATCACCCCTCTCGGACTGGAAATTCCTGCCAGGCGGCGACGATCCTGTCCAGCGATCACGACTTTACGCTATGGCCGCTAGCGGGCACAAAGCTGACGATCGGCTTGGGCGCAACGCGCGTTACCCTGCCGATCGTCGGTGGAATGCCTTCGTACTGTGGGTGGTCGATGGACGTCAGCTAATTCACAGTGATTCGGACTTGGTCGGTGAACATCGTTCCATTGAGCGCGACGAACCGAACCCGGATTGATCCGCCCGGCACCACCCAGCGTGAGGCGTTGGTGGAAATCGTGACCGTGCTGGTGGTCATTTGCGTCAGGCCGAAGTTCAGCGGCGCGACGTGGACCCAACGATTGAGGCGCCAGTCAAAAAGATGCAGTCCAACTGAGCCGGGCGAGTTCTTCTGGGCGCGCACCCGAATATCAATTCTATGGGTTGCGGCCGCCGTCACATGTGCCCCCGCAATGAGGGACCAGTCGAATCCCCCCGTAACGGCTCGGACAGTGAAGGGTCGGCCGTCCTGCAGTCTGAGCAGTTCGATGGATCCGATCGAACTCCCGCGGTGCACGGTTAAGGAGTACAGGTTGGCTTCGGTGGCAGCGGCGGCCATCGTCATGCCGAAGGCGGCGAGCATCGTTGCGGTAATGAGCTTTTTCATCGTTGGTTTCCTCGTGTTCCTTTCGCCGAAGCGATGCACGTTTGACTGCAACGAAGGGAATCTCTGATGGGCTCAGTGGGACGGTCGGCTCATGTCGGCAGAGCCCTGTCTTTGGTCAGGGCTGGGGGGACATAAGGGTCGGAGCGGCGAAGAGGTAACCCAACAATAAGGAAGGGCGGACCCATGGGTCCGCCCTTCCGAAACTGCCTATCCCTAAGCGACGGCTTGCTTGACCAACGCCCGGAAAGCGTCCATGTCGTGGATCGCGAGTTCGCTGAGCATCTTGCGGTTGACCTGCATACCCTTGACGGTCATTCCGTGGATCAGTTGGTTGTACTTCACGTCGCACTGGCCGCAGGCGGCGCTGATACGGGCGACCCACAGGCGGCGAAAATCGCGCTTCTTCCGTCGTCGATCGCGGAAGGCGTACTGGCCCGACTTCATTACCTGCTCGTGAGCACGCTTGAAGACGTTCTTCTTCTGGCCCCAATAGCCAGAAGCCCTTTCGATGATCTTTTTGTGGCGCTTGTGGCGCATTAAGCCACGTTTAACACGTGCCATTCTTCTTCACCTCGTTCTTGGTCGGTGCCGCACCGGGTCCCAGCCGAAAATAGCGGTAGCGGTAGAGTTTGCGGCGGGTCGGGCCATGCGGCCCGACACAAACTACAGGACGAGCAGTCGCCTCACGCGGCGTCGCTCGCCTTTGAACAGCTCAGGCTCTTGCTCAAGGCGTCGCTTCTGGGCTCCGCTCTTGTGGAAGAACATGTGGTTGTTGTTCGACTTGCGGCGCGTGATCTTCCCCGATCCCGTGACCTTGAATCTCTTGGCCGCTGTCTTGTTTGTCCTGATCTTTGGCATCTTGCTTCTTTCCTGTCACCCCTGGCTTTGGCTGAAGGATCATGATCATCAGCTTGCCATCCAGACTCGGCGGTCGCTCAATGGTGCAGATGTCGTCCAATTTCTTGGCGAAGGCCTCCATTTTGCGCAACCCGATCTCCGGGTGGGTGACTTCTCGGGCTCGGAACTGACACGTCACCTTGACCTTGTGTCCCTCTTCGATGAACTTCCTCGCGTTGCGCGCGAGGGTGGCCAAGTCATTTTCAGCCGTGCCCGGACGCATCTTTATACCCTTAACCTCCTGTTTCGTGCGCTTCCCTTTCTCCTTCTCTTGCTTCTCGGTCAAGTATTTGAACTTGCCGTAGTCGATGATTTTGCACACGGGAGGTTGAGCCTGCGGCGAGACCATGACGAGGTCTAACCCGGCATCTCGAGCCATATTGAGCGCTTGGCGGCTTTGGATAATGCCCACCTGCTGCCCGTCTGGCCCAATCACACGGAGATCGCGGAACCTAAGGCACCGCTCATTGACAGGTGGCCCCTCCTCACGCTGAGGGGGTCGTCGGAATCCGGCTATCGCCAATCACCTCGGTTGAATCTGGTTTTATTCATTCAGGACACAGTATATCGCTCCCCCGAAGCCTACGTCAAACTTTCGCCCCATTCTCGGTGATTTGCCTTCTTGTGCCATGGTCCTAGTGGACGAAACCCAGGGTCCCTCAGCCTGCGTACAGCGTTTCGAGAACTCTTTTCTTGGAGGTTTGTCGATGAAGACAGGATGGAAGTGGGCCGTGGTGGCGGCCGCAGCGATGTTGATGAGCGCCGGCGTCTATACGCAGGTCTCGGCTCAGACCGAGTCGAAGATCAAGGCGACGCTGTCGAAAAAGGTGACCAAGAGCTTCAACAACGCCAAGCTCGACGACGTTTTGGCTTGGCTGAAGACCCAGGGCGTGAGCTTCGTGGTTCGCCCCGGCAGCATTTCGAAAGATGCCCGCATCACCGTGAACATCGTGGATCAGCCCCTTGAGGATGCCGTGGACGCCATCGCGTCCGCCTTTGACTCTCGCTGGGATCGTGAAGGTCAGGTATTCGTGCTGAAGCCGGGCCCGACGATGTGGAAGGGCGATTTCGAAATGCCGAAGATCGAAGTCTGGGACTCAAAAGACATGCCGAAGTTCCTGGGCCAAATGCCCAAGTTCGACGACAAAACGTTTAAGGCCGAGATGGACGAACTCAACAAGAAACTCGGCACGATGAAGCTCCCCGCTTTCGATGAGGCTTGGCACAAGAATCTCGCCGAAATCGAAAAACTCGCCGAGCAGGCCAAGAAGGAAACGGGCAAAGAAAACCTGACCGACGAAGACCTCAAGAAGTATCCCGAGCTGAAGAAGAAGCTCGACAAGCTCGAAGCCGACACCGAAAAGTGGGGCAACGAGTTTGGCGAGAAGTTCGGGAAGGAAATGGAAGCCTGGGGCGAGGAATTCGGCAAGAAGATGGAACTCCGCGCCAAGGACTTCGAGAAGTTGAGCGAGATGGACGCCAAGACCCAGAAGGAATTCGCCGAGAAGATGGAACTCAAGGCGAAGGAGATGGCCAAAGCAGCCGAAGCCTGGGAGAAGCAGGGGGGCAAGGAGTTCGAGAAGCAAATGGAACTCCACGGCAAGGAGATGGAGAAACTTCAAGCCGAATTGGAGAAGAAGTTCGGCAAGGACTTCGAAGCCAAGATGAAAGCCCACGCCGATCGCTTGGAGAAAGAACTCAAGAATAAGGACTGGGGCAAGCTCGAAGGCAAGAACTGGATGGTCCTGAAGGACAAGAACGTCAAGGAACTGCTCAAGTCGCTGACCGAGACCCAGAAGTCCAAGCAGAAGGATCGAGGCTACCTCCTGCCCGAGGACCTTACACCGGCTCAGCGAGAGCTGCTCGGAAGCCTTCCCGAGGGCAGCGATTGGTCGATAACCTATACCGTCGACGGCCAAACAATAACGGTGAAAGGCCGTTAGACCGACGTGACTTTGGATGAAAGGCCGACCCGCAAGGGTCGGCTTTTTGTTTGGGCATGTCGGAGTCATACTAAGTGCTTGTGAACCGCAAGGTCTTTGTCCTAATTGCCGTCGTCACGGTGTTGATGCTGGGAGGCTATTGGGTTACGGGAAAGCGAGCGCGCGAGAGAAGCACCATGTCCGGCTTCTTCGAAAGCGAGTCGTTCACGGTTGCGTCGCGAGTAGCGGGGCGCGTGAAGCGGATTGCCGTGGATGAAGGGGACAGGATCACGCTTCAGCAGGTTCTCGTTGAGTTCGAAGCCAGGCCCAATCTCGCCGAAACCGCTGCCGCAGATGCCGTGGCTCAGCAGGCAAGAGACCACCTTGCCGAGGCCGAGGCTGGCCCAAGGCCCGAGGAGGTCCTTCGTCAACGGCAGGCTGTCTTGGAGGCGCGGGCAAACCTGGCAAAACTCCAAGAGGGCCCCCTTCCCGAGGAGATCGGCGCCGCACGTGCGCGCGTTGAGGCAGCGCAATCCCAACTGAGGAAGGTCGAGAGCGGAAGCCGACCGGAAGAGATAGCTCGGGCGCGAGCCGCCGAGCGACAAGCCGCGAATCGCTTAGCACAGCTTCGCAACGGTCCAACTGAACAGGAGCGTAGTCAAGCCAAAGCACGGCTGGACGCCGCCTTAGCCCAGGAGGCCTATGCGAAGCAGGAGTCGGAGCGGACTCAGCGCCTCTTTACCGAAGGTGCGGTGTCGAAGCAGGCGGCCGAACGTGCGTCGACCGCACTCGATCAAGCGGCTGCAGCGCGCCGAATCGAAGAGCAAGCCTATGACCGGGCGATGCTGGGCACCCGTCCCGAAGAGATCGCGCAAGCCGAAGATGCCCATCGGCAGGCAAAGGCCAACTTGGATTTGGTTCTAGCCGGGAGTCGGCGCGAGGACCGGGACGCGGCGCGCGCCGAGTTGGCCGTTGCGACCGAAAACCTGCGATTGCTTCAACGAGGCACCCGGAAAGAAGACCTTGCCGCAGCGAAAGCGCGGCTTGCCCAGGCCGAGGCGACCCTCAAGCTTCTCGAGGAAGGGACTCGAAAAGAAGTAATCGCACAAGCGCGGGCAGCGGCTCAAGCGGCCGAATCGACGGCTCGCGCAGCCTCTGACCGAACTCGGGAGGCCACCCTGTTGGCGCCTCGCCCCGGGGTTGTTCAAGACGTCTGGTTGCAGTGGGGGATTTGGTTTCGCCCGGGACACCGTTGCTCAGGATCGACGATCCCGAGGACATTTGGCTGCGAGTCTACGTCCCCGAAGTTCACCTGGCGAAGGTGAAGGTTGGCGATCCAGCCAAAATTGAAGTCGATGGCATCGAAGGTTGGCTCAGCGCCGACGTTGAGTCGATTGCTGTCGAAGGAGAGTACACACCGGCGAACCTTCAAACCCCATCCGAGCGTGGCCGTCAGGTGTTTGCCGTTCGACTCCGGCTCCGCGCACCCGATCGGCGCATCAAAGCTGGCATGTATGCAAGCGTTCGACGCTTGGGACAATGGAGCGAATGAACGCGATCGAACTGGAAGGCCTAACGCGCCGATTCGGTTCCTTTACGGCCGTCGACGACCTCACGTTCTCGGTGGCCAAGGGCCAAATCTTCGGATTTCTAGGCCCCAATGGGAGCGGCAAAAGCACCTGCATTCGCATGCTGTGCGGGCTGCTCGAGCCGACTTCCGGCCGGGCGTGGGTGAATGGCTACGACGTGGCCAAGCAGCCCGAAGACGTCAAACGGTCGATCGGCTACATGAATCAGGCTTTCAGCCTCTATCGCGACCTTACGGTGCGCGAGAATCTCGACTTCTTCGGTGGGGTCTATGGCTTGAAGGGTCGACGCCTTGCTGATCGCCGCGAAGCTGTCATCGACCTCGTAGGTATCCACCGATACGTCGATCAAATCAGCGGAACCCTTTCTGGAGGTTGGAAACAGCGTCTTGCGTTGGCCGCTTCGCTCATCCACGAACCTGAACTCATCTTTCTCGATGAGCCGACGGCGGGAATTGATCCGGTCGCCCGCCGCGATCTCTGGGACCTCCTGTTCGAACTGGCCGCCAAAGGTAAGACCCTCTTCGTAACCACCCACTACATGGACGAGGCCGAGAGATGCAACGATATTGGCTACATCTACCTGTCGAAGCTGATGGTCAAGGGGACGCCCGCGCAGCTCAAGGCCATGCCGGAAGTTCAGCCGGTCGGAACAAAGCGCGTGGCCGTCGCATCAAACGACCCTTCTCGTGCTTTGTTCGCGATCAAGGTTGCCCCGTTCGTCTTGGATGCGACCCTGGTCGAAGCAGAGATTCACGTTCTGATGACCGAGTCGACTCCGGTCAGTGCCCTTCGAGATGTCCTGGATGCGCAGCACATCCACCATGGGGAAATCCGTCCCATCGAGCCCTCACTTGAGGACGTGTTCGTTACGCTGACGAGGAGCCTTGGCGGATGAACGGTTACCTCGCCATTTTGCGGAAAGAGATCGTTCACATCCGGCGCGATCCCACGACGCTCGTCTTTGCCCTCATGATCCCGCTGATTCAGCTGGTCCTCTTCGGCTTCGCCATCGACTTCGACGTTCGGTACATCCCTACGGTCGTTGCGGACTTCGATCGCTCGCGGGAGAGCCGTGAATACCTCACCTCGCTTCGAAACACTGAGTACATTTTGATTCGCTATCGGGTGTCAACCCTCGACGAGGTTGGGGACCTTTTGCGAAGCGGCAAAGCAAGACTCGGGATTGTCATTCCTCCCGACTTTGCGCGCCGCTTTGGATCCACGCGTCCTCCTCAAGTCAAAGTACTCGTTGATGGCTCCGACTCGACGGTGGCCATCCGCGGACTGCAGGCGTTTCGTCGTCCGACCAAGGCTTTGCCTGCCGTAGACGTGCGGTCGTCTGTCCTCTACAACCCCGATATGAAGACCGCCCGCTTTATGATTCCCGGGCTCATCGGGATCATCCTTCAGATGGTGACGGTTTCGCTGACCAGCTTCAGCTTGGTTCGGGAAAAAGAGCAAGGGACGCTCGAACAGATCATGGTCACGCCGATCGGACGTCTGGGTCTGATGCTCGGCAAATTGACGCCCTACGCCGTACTCGCCATGATCGAAATGGCGGTTGTGCTGCTTCTCGGTGCAATCGTGTTTGACGTGCACGTTGCCGGCAGCATCGTTCAACTGATCGCGATGACGGTTCCGTTCGTCTTGGCTTCGTTGGCTCTGGGCTTGCTGATTTCGACGATCGCCAAAAATCAAGCGCAAGCCCTGCAGATGACCATGCTTACGATGATGCCTTCCTTCATTCTCTCGGGGTTTACGTTCCCCCGAGAGACGATGCCCGGCCCGATTTATGTCTTGTCCGGCGCCTTTCCGGTGACCTATTTCATCGAGATCCTGCGCGGCGTGATTGTCCGGGGAGCCGGGTTCGTCGAGTTGTGGCCCAACGTCTTGGCTCTTCTCGTGATCATGACTCTCTTAATCGTCCTGTCAACGACCCGTTTCCGGAAAAGTATCGGCTAGGATTTCTTGTCTGGCAGGCGAGTGATCTTGAACGAGGCGGTTCCATCGCTGATGACGACCGTGCCCGTCGACTCCAACAGCTTTCCAGTCTTGGTGAGAAACGTCGAAGTCGAGGTCACTTTGCCAGGCGTGTCTCCGGGAGGCGTGACTTCGAGTCCATATCTGATCTTAGTTTTGCCATCATCGCCCGGTTTTGCCGAATCGACCGTGCCTTCACCCTTAACGGTCAGGCCAGATCCGCCGCTTTTCCAGTCGATGGGAAACACCTTGCCCAAGGTCACCTCATCCTTCGGGAGGTAGTTGCAGATGCTGTAGATTACGAGCAAGACGGCTTGATCGCGGGTTTCGAGGTCGGGCGACATCCCGAACTTATCGAACTTGGATTTGAACGTGCCGGTTCCGTCGATCCCCATCGGGCTTTCGAACTTTTCGATCTTCATTTCGAAGTCGGCACCACCGTCATCGAGGGTCTTCTTGATCGTCAAGAGGACCTCGCCGGTGATCTGGACCGGATTTCCGCCCTGATCCATACTGAATTCGATCTTGTAACGGCTCTGTTCCCCCTCGACGTAGCGGTGGGTTAGGGAGACCTTATCTTCTGTGGCCCCCAAGGGTGCGGCCGCCAGAAAGAGTCCCAATGCAGCAGTGAACGTTCGTGATTTCATGAATATCCTCCAACCAATGTGCTTGTTCGGGGATACCTTTCATTTCCGCTCTGGGTTGCAGTGACTGGGACCAGACTATTCGGCGCGTCCAACCACGATCGTGAGGATCGAAGACGTTTGGCCCCGGCGAGCTGTGAGTGAAATGGTTGACCCTGGCTTCTGACGAAAGAGGAAGACGGCGAGGTCCGTCGGGCCACCAATGGGCGTATCATTCGCCTTGACGATCACATCGCCAACCCGCATTCCCCCTTTCGCCGATGGTGAGTTTGGTAGAACTGCTTCGATGAGGGCACCTTCACCGTTGGCGTCGCGGAAGAAGCAGCCAATCGAGGGGTGGATGGGCCGGTGACTGGGTGATCGGAACCCCTCAACGACGCGGGCGAGGATTTCTGGACCAACGCTGTATCCGATGGTCATGGTGCCGGGGCCGAACTTCTGGTTGGGGAGCGCCGTACGGTCGCGCAAACTGCTTTCGGTGTTGGATAGCTGGCGAGACAGGTTTGCGGCGCTTCCGCCTTGCTGCATGAGCTCAAGGGAGGCACCCAAGACACCGGTGAGCTTTCCATCGTAGCTGAAGACCATCGATCCACCGAAGCGCTGATCGGGCGTTTCGAACCGAATTTCAGAAAGCGGAACGTAGCGAAGTGAGGGACGGACGACGCCTGCCCGGTCCATGGACACGAATTCACCGCGAATCAGCCCGGTCGGCAGAGCCGCGAGCATGGGTCGCCCTAGTAGCGCCTTGCCGTCGGTGACGACGACCGGGACCATGTTCGGCTGGTTCCAGCGGTCGGCTTGCAGCAGAGAAAGCTGAGTCGGCTCGTCGGTAAAGATCAAGCGCAACGTGACGGTTTCGCCGGACCTGAGTTTGCCGCTGACTCGATTGGCCATCAGAACGCTGCGATGGGCCAGGAATGTGCCCGAGGAATCGAGGAGCACGGCAGTACCGGTTGCGAATCCACCGGACTCGATGGTCGCAATAGACCGGCCGATGCGCTCCCATGCCTTCCGCTCCTCGGCGGGCAGCTGGGTTTCGAGCTGCGCTCCCACTTGGCCGAGTCCGTAGCTAACCGCCAATAACCACATCGTGTGACGTTTCTACCTCATTCGCCCGGCGCGCGCCGGTGTTGTTATCCTGTTCATTGCTGATCATGACGATGGGCTCGGGCTGGTTCGTCGGTGCCGGAATACTACGAACGGGCGCAGCGGTGTCCGCTGCAGGCTGGGACTTCGCGCTCAACCGAACTTCAGGTTGATGCCGATCGGTTGTCAGGCGCGCGCGGTTCCGCGGTCGCGGCTTCGAAGACCTGTTGACGGCCGGCGCGACGGGTTGCTCACTGGTTGCCAGCGACTCGACGACGGCGGCAGCATTGAGCATAAATGCGGCAGCATCCGAGGCGTCGAACGACATCCCGGTGTCTTCGGCGCGGGTTGCAACGAGCGGGGAAGAGATCGGGCGCTCGGAGGCAGCTACGCGAGTTGGTTGGGCCTCGGTGGGGGTCTTCACGAAGTTCAGCGCCAAAAGGGCCAAGGCTGCGGCTGCCGGAACGGCGGTTAGCGGAAGCCAGCGTCGCCAGTCGCGTCGTTGGCGAATTTCGGCCTTGAGCACCGCATCACGCATCCGCTCGGTCGAGATTTGGCACTCGGGCACGTCGCGGAGGGCACGGAGGTCGGCGCGCAAGCTTGCCAGACCTTCCAGTTCCTTCTTTTCGGAAGCTGTCAGGCTCAGGCTCTGCTTCTCGGTGTCCGAGAGCTCACCAAAGGCAAATTCAATCAGCTGGTCTTTTCTCGTTTTCATCTTGCGTCCTCCCCAATCAGGGGGGCCACCCTATCACGGAGCGCGCGTCGCGCTCTCAAAACTCTCAATTTCGCTCCACCGACCGAGCAGCCGAGGATCTCGGCGATTTCGGGATATTCTCGTTCTTCGAGATCCCGCAGGACGATCACCGATCGGTGATGGGCCGGGAGGGCGGTCAGGGCTTTTCTCAGGGCCTCGACACGGCGCGCGGCTTCCAGGTTTTGGACAGGATCATCGGAGACGCCTTCTGTCATCCACGTCAATGCTCCTGCTGCTTCTTGTTGTTCCAGGTTTTGGCGTCGCTGCGACATTCGGGCTCGGTCGGTGCCCAAATTCGTCGCGATGCGCAGCAGCCATGTCGTAAATTTCGCTTCATCGCGATAGCGGTGCAAATTCTGGTAGGCCCGGACGAACACCTCTTGGACGACATCCTCGGCGTCATCGCGTCGGGGTGCCATTTGGTAGGCATAGCGATACACCATCGTCCGATGGCGCTCGAAAAGCTTCTCGAATGCGGCGAAGTCACCCGCTCGCGCTTTCTCCACCAGCGATTCATCTGAGTCGCTGTCCAGGGCGTGCGATGCGGTTAACGCGCGATCGGATATCCCCAAATTCAACCTCGCCGTGCTTCTTAGCATGGTATTTCAAGTGTTGGACGGTCCTCGGTGCCGAAAGTTTCGGCTGTGGTCCCAGTTTAGGTGGGACTTTTCGGGTTCGTGGTGCCAGAGAGAGCCGATCTTGCACCTCTGCCTACATACCGCCGTTGGCGGAAACTGGAGGAACCTATGAAGAAACTCGTCTGCCTCGCCGCACTTGCTGTTTCGCTCGGCTCACAGGCCCAAACCGTTCGCTTTTACAATGGGTCCACGGAAGTCAACTCCTTTCGACGAGGCGACATCATCACCGTACGGGTGTCGGGCGGAACCGGGTTCATGGACTTTTACCTCCTAGGCCAGAGTTGGTTTAGTATAAGGCAAAACGTGAGGCTGCCCGCCGGCTTCGCGGCGACCATTGATACTGGACGGTTCGTGGGAGACTGGATTTCCGTCTGGATCGGTACACGCGGCATTTGGCGGCCGTTACGAACCCTATGGCGCAGCGGTTGATGGGCAGAGCCCCGGGGATCTCCCGGGGCTCTCTCGCCCCATGCGAGATAAATTGTCTCTCAATCTAAGAAAAATGACCGCGTTTTCGCGATACATGATGTACACTAAACGGGTCGATTGAAGCTGTTTGCGATGTTTTGAGGGAGAGACTCTCGCCTTGGTCCACCTTTCCGGGTGAGAAACTCTTCGAAAGCGGTCCAGAGAGCGCGATCGACGACCCGGCTTTGAAGCCGAGTCTTAGCCGGCGGGAATATCCTCCGGCTCGAAGGAGGCTATCAATGAAGAAGCTGAATATTTTGTTCGTCGTCGGTGCGGCGACCCTCGCCGCCCAAAGCCCTGCGGGGCTGCTCTTCTCGTTCGAGTCGGGGACAGAGGGCTGGTACAACCCGACCTGGAGCACCGGCGATCTCGTGTTCGCCCAAGGAACAACTGGCGCGACCCATGGCTGCTACTCGCTCAAAGTCACGATGCCGTTCATTTCCGGCGCTGGCGACCAGTTCCGCTGGATCGTGGCCGACAACAACAACACCGGCCTTCCCCTTGACCTCATGGCGATGATCCAGGGGGCTCCGAAGATGTATGTCGACATGACGATTCCGGCCGACGAAAACGCATGGCCAACCGCGAACCCGCCCATCTGGTGGTTCAACGGCAAGTTCATTCTCAACGATGGCACCGGTTCTTGGCGCGAAGCGCCACAAGTCGACTTTCCACGCGCCCCAGGGACGTATCGTGTCGAATGGGACATCAGCGGCATCAGCGGGGGCGTTGACCTCAACGTCGCTTTTCACCGAATCGGCTTCTCCGTCAACCACACGCCTGACGTCGCACGAACGTTCTATCTCGACAACTTCCGGGTCGGATCTAATGTCCAAGGCACCCTTGCCTTGCCGGATTGGACGGCGAGTCCCGCTGGCGTCACCGCCTGGGTCGATGTATATGCCTCGGGTGGATCCACGCCGCTCGAATCGGCATCCGTGACCCTCGGAGCGTGCGGGGAGTTCTCGATGCCCTGCACTTTGCCAGCGGGGACCTACGATGTGTCCGTCAAAGGTTCACACTGGCTGGCTCGACGCGTCAACGGCGTCACCTTCGACGAAGCAGGCGCGAATGGTCTGACCGCCTCGAACCTCAACGGCGACTGCGACGGGGACAATGAAGTCGGCATCGGCGACTATGCCCAACTCTCCGCGTCGTACGGGCTCTCCCTCGGCGATACGGGCTACGACGCTGCCGCCGATTTGAATGGAGACGAGGCGGTTGATATTGCCGACTACGCCATTCTCTCCTCCAACTACGGCGAAACCGGCGACTAAAATGCGCGCTGCCCCTCACCCCCTGGCCCCCTCTCCCCGCCATTCATCGGGGAGAGGGGGGACTGAGCGGGGCTCGGGCCGACTGGCTCAGGCCCCGCGTTTTGATCTGTCACACTCTTGCCCGTGAGCAACCTCGGGATAACACCTCAAAGTGTCGATTACAGCGAGTGGTACAACGACCTCGTCATCAAGGCGGGATTGGCGGAGCACTCGGGCGTGCGCGGGTGCATGGTCATCAAGCCGCACGGCTACGCGATCTGGGAGCTGATGCAGCGCGCACTCGACGACATGTTCAAAGAGACGGGACATGTCAACGCTTATTTCCCTCTGTTTATCCCGAAGAGCTACCTGAGCAAAGAGGCGTCGCATATCGAAGGCTTTGCCAAGGAATGCGCGGTCGTCACTCACTACCGGCTCAAAGCCGACCCGAACGGCGGCGGCGTGATCGTTGACCCGGATTCGAAGCTGGAAGAGGAATTGATCATCCGTCCGACTAGCGAGACGGTCATCTGGAACACCTACGCCAAATGGGTGCAGAGCTACCGTGACCTGCCGATCCTGATCAACCAGTGGGCCAACGTCGTCCGGTGGGAAATGCGTACGCGGCTGTTTCTGCGGACCGCCGAGTTCCTCTGGCAGGAAGGCCACACCGCACACGCGACGTGGGATGAGGCCGAGCAAGAAGCGCTGACCATGCTCAACGTCTATCGGCGATTCGCGGAAGGGTGGCTGGCGGTGCCGGTGTTGACGGGCGTGAAGTCGGAGGGCGAGAAGTTTGCCGGGGCCGATCACACCTACTGTATCGAAGCGCTCACCCAGGACATGCGGTGTATCCAAGCCGGAACCAGCCACCACCTGGGTCAGAACTTTGCCAAGGCCTTCGATGTGAAGTTCCAGACCTCGGAGGGCAGGGAAGAGTATGTCTATGCAACGTCATGGGGTGTTTCGACCCGCCTGATCGGGACGTTGATCATGGCGCATTCCGATGATAAGGGCCTGGTCTGCCCGCCCAAGATCGCGCCGGTTCAGGTCGTTTTCGTGCCGATGGGCAAGGACGACGAGATGCGAGAGCGCAGTTACGCCGCGTCCGACAACCTTGCCGCAGCCCTCAAGGCGAAGGGCGTTCGGTGCCATGTCGACAAGCGGGCCAAGGAAAGCCCGGGGTTCAAGTTCAACGACTGGGAACTCAAGGGGGCATGCCTGCGGATCGAACTCGGACCACGCGACCTCGACGCCGGAACCTGCATCGTCGCGCGGCGCGACACCGGCGAGAAGGCGACCCACTCACTCGAAACCCTCGTGAATGAGGTGCCGGGCATGCTCGACGCGATCCAAAAGAACCTCTACGACAGGGCGCTGGCCTTCCGCGAAGCGAACACGCGACGAGTCGATACTTGGGCGGAGTTTGAAGAAGCCTTTGAAGGTGATGGCGGTGGCGGGTTCGTGGTCGCCCACTGGGACGGCACCGTCGAGACCGAGGACGCGATTGCGGACAAGACCAAGGCCACGATCCGCTGCATCCCGCTCAGCCCGCTCGCCCCGGGCGACGACGAGCCGGGCGTCTGCGTCATGACCGGAAAGCCGAGCAAGCAGCGCGTGGTGTTCGCCAAGGCGTACTAAGTGATCCTGCTCCACACGAACGACCTGCACGGCAAGCTCACCCCCGAGCTTGCCGTGCGACTTCGTGCGATGCGCGACGAGGCCGACCTATGGGTTGACAGCGGCGACCTGATTAAAGCCGGAAATCTCGCCGTGCCGCTTCGTCCCGAGCCAGCGTGGGGGTTGATGGCAGAGGCAGGTTGCGACATCGGCACGATCGGGAATCGGGAGAGCCACGTCCTCGAAGCTGCGTTTCGCGCGAAGCTGGCGGGCGCACAGCACCGTCTGATCTGCGCTAACCTGCTCGACAAATCTACTCGTGAGCCGGTCCTGGAGCCAACCGCCATCTTGGAAGTCCAGGGCGTGCGCATCGGTTTCGTCGGCGTGATGGTCGCGATGGTCACGGATCGGATGGCCTCTAAGGCGGCAAGCGCCTTCATCTGGGAACTCCCGTTGCCGTGCGCCGTGAAATGGGCTGAGGCGTTGCGTCCTTCCGTCGACGCGTTGGTCGCCATCACCCACATCGGCCTGCGCCAAGATCGGGAGTTGGCGGCAAACGGCCTGTTTGACCTGATCCTGGGCGGCCATTCGCACGACGTCCTGGATTCGCCCGAGCAAGTAGGGAAGACTTGGATCTGCCAGGGCGGGTCCCATGCGCGCTTCGTCGGACGCTATGACTGGGACCCTAGGGCCGGGAAGTTGGAGGGTGGCTTGTGCTTGCTGTAAGTGAACCGGCAGGTTCCCCTCTGCTTAGCGTTGTCGTCATTATCGGCTTCTGGCTCTTCGCCGAGTTTCGGTGCACTTTGCCAGACCGAGGACAAGGCTAGAGTCGAGCGCTGGAATTGGGTGGCCCGGCATGTTGAGCAAACGGAAGGACAGAAGCGGGTCAACAAAGAGATGCTTCCCTGGCTTGCAAGAACCGGCTGCTTGATCCTCCTCGTCCACGAACTCACAAAGCGCTCAACTCCAACATGGGCCCAGAGCCTGCTCATTTTGCCGATTTTGGGGTTAATGATCGTGAACCTGCGCAAATCGAAGGCAGCGGCTGATCGGACACATCCGCCACATTCAGACAAGGGCGAGAGCGACCAGATCCCCTAGGGCGAAGTGCGCCTGTCGGGTTCGTGCGGAGGCGTTCCACGAGTGTTTGGTGACCGACAGCGCGCGCCCCCTCCCTAACCCTCCCCCGTACCGGTGGAGGGAATCGCAATCTGCGACCGCAGCTGTCCGCCAAGGTTGGGCTGTCCCCTCCACCGGTACGGGGGAGGGTTAGGGAGGGGGCGCGTGCTGGCAAACAGGAACCAACCCGCTACGCGAACCAACCTCTCCTTTGCATCCATCCTACCCACGGATGGATGCCCCGCTGACCTGTGATAGCGTCCCTGGCGAGCATTCACCCATGGGAGGGTGGATGCATAGCGTTACGCGAGCGCCTTCGGAGTTTCCAGCAGGCCGAGGCGCAGGAGTTCTTCGCGGAAGCGATCTAGCCCGGCTCGCTCTCGGGGGCCGAGGGAGTAGCTCATGATGTCGGTGAGGTAGTGCTCGCAGAGTTCGACCAGTAGGCCGGTTTCTTTGGAGCCCTGGCGGGCGATGTCGGGGAGGTGGCCCTCGCCGTACTCTCGCGCGGTGCGAAGATGCTCGCCGAGATCGCCGAGCACTTCGTCGTGGCCGACCCAAAGAGCCCAAACGAAGGGCAGGCCGGTCCAGGTGTTCCATTCGAGGCCGAGGTCCAGCACGTGCAGACCTTCGCCCGTCGCGCGCATGCCGTTGTCGCCGATCAGGATTCCGCCGTCGCATTCGGCTAGCATCCGATCGAGGTCGGGGGCCAGGGTGGTCGTCGCAGGGCGAACGCCGAAGCGCTGATCGAGGAGGATTTGGGCGAGGGCGTTGCTGGTCATCGAACTCGCATCGAGGGCCAGCCGCCGAATCTCGCCGAACGGCACTTTCGAGAATAGGCGAACGCTGAAGACTTCCCGTTGAGAACAGATCGAAACGCCGTCCGCGAAGTGCAGATCGGGATGGCGCAGGGCTTCGATGCTCGACACAAGAATCGCATGCACCTCGTCTGCTTCTAGCAATGCCGGAAGCCGCGAGGGCACGTCGTACACCACCGACACCGGGCTTGAAGCCCCCAGGTCCTCGAACATGCGGACCAGGGGCTTGGCGTTCAGATAGGGCACGGACCCGACGCGGTACTTCACGATGATTTCTACGTTAGTTCTTGTTCACGAAGTCGGTGAGCACGAACTCCCACTTCCGCGCCGAGTTCATCCAGCGGGCGATGAGCCGGGTCGGGAATCGGGTGGAACGGCCAAGGATTTGCGGCTGCGGGATGTTGAGCTGATAGCCCTGTTTGCGCTGGAGGAACTCCTGTGTCACCATTGGCTCGATGAACGTCGTCTTGCCGCCGTAATAGCCGTAGATGAAGGTGTGCTCGAAGTCATAGCCGGGGGCAAAGTCGGAGAACGGCGCGGCATGGACGCCCATCTCCGGCACCAACGCTTCGGGGCCCGGATAAGCATAGCCCGGGGGAATCTGCCCATCGAGCGGATTGCCCGGATCGGGCGGAAGCGCGTTGAAGACATCCTCAGGCGAGACGCCATAGAAATGGAAGTCCCAGTGCGGCTTCATATAGACCGGTGGCTCATGGCCCATCGTGTTCCAGTGAAGCTCGAAGTGGTTGAGGAAGGTCTGCGAACGGGTTGCAGGCGGGAATTTGAGGGTCGCGAACGCGCCAGCCGGCCCGGAACCCATCCCCGCAGGAGGGTTGTCGATCAGGGTCTCGGTGATGGAGAATCCGACCTCAACCACATTGCCTTGGAGGTCGGTCGTCTCCCACGTCTCGACCTTTTGGCCGTTGACGTAGGCTTCTTCGCCAAACACGCGCCGTGAGAACGGGCCCGTGTTCTCACCGCCACATCCGATGAGTCCGACCGACAAACCGGCCACCGCCAAGAGGCTCAATCGATTCCAATTTCGCATAGGTCGTATTTTGGCGCGAATGGGGCCGTCCGGTACCATGGTGTCCTTGGAAATGAGGAGCGAACTGCGCGGGCAAGATGGCCGCGCCACGGGGGCGAGGGGTTTTTCGGTTGGGCCGGTTCGGGTCGATCCGCCTCTGTTGCTTGCGCCGATGGAGGATGTGTCGAACCTCGCGTTCCGGCGCATCGCCAAGCGAATCGCGGCACCGGGGCTGATGTTTACCGAGTTCGTGAGCGCCATGGCGATTCACTTCGGCGCGGTCAAGACCTTCCGAAAGATGCGCATCCACCCGGAGGAGCGGCCGTTGGGGATTCAGATCTTCGGCGGCGAACCGGACATCATGGCCGAAACTGCCAGGATCGCGGAGTCGATGGGCGCCGACATCGTCGACATCAATATGGGCTGCTGGGTGCCGAAGGTCTGCAAGACCGGCTCCGGTGCAGCTCTCCTGAAGGACCCCGACCACGCGGAGCGCATCGTCAAGGCGGTGGTGGATTCAGTCAAGGTGCCAGTGACCGTCAAAGTCCGTGCTGGGTGGGATTATTCGCTTTTCGCGGCTCCTGAACTCGCGAAGCGCTTCGAGGGCGTCGGTGCAAAGATGCTCACCCTCCATGCCCGATTTGCCAAGCAGGGCTTCGAAGGCGAAGCCGACTGGCGGCTGATCGAGCAGCTGCGCAAGGCCGTGACGATTCCCCTGATCGGCAACGGTGACGTCAAAACCCCCGAGGACGCGACGCGCATGCTTCGCGAAACCGGCTGCGACGGCGTTATGGTTGGCCGTGCCGCGATCTCCAATCCTTGGGCCTTAGCGCGGATTCGTGCGGGGATCGTGGGAGAGGCGATTCCTGATCCCCCGACCTTTCGTGACCGGGTCGAGACGTGCCTGGAGCACTGCCGCTTGATGATCGCGGCCGAGGCCGAGGTCGAGACGCTGGACGAAGCGCGCAGCAGGGAAGATTTCGCGCAGGTCGAAGGCCGTGCGATTCGAGCTTTGCGCGGGCAATTGCCGCTGTACATCAAGGGCGAGCAGGGTGCTTCAGCGGTTCGCGCCCGCCTTACGACGTGCTCGACGCTGCAAGAAGTCGAAGACATCCTCGCTGGGATGGCGACTGCTGTAACCGCCTAACCCTATGCCTCCATCTACCACGGATGGAGGCTCCCTACGGTCACTTCGGGACCAGGTCGCAGGCCTCGGGGGGCATCCAATGCGCATCCTGACCTTCCCACTTAACGTTGCACCCGATCGGGTTGGTCAGCGGAACAGCAACGGCCCGGCCCGAGAGAACGTCGTTGAGCGCATCGCGTAATTCGTGGGTCTGGGACTGCGTGTGGTCTCGGGGGTTGTCGATCGCCCTGCCTGTGAAAACCAGTTTACGGTCGCGGTTGAAGACGAAGAAATGCGGTGTCCGCAGCGCGCCATAAGCCTTGGCAATCGACTGATCGGCGTCGTGCAGATAGGGCCAAGGGAAGCCGTGCTCCGCCATCCGCCCAACCATCCCCTCGAATCCGTCGTGAGGGTGGGTGTTTGCACTGTTCGAGTTGATGGCGACGAACTTGACACCTCGGTGGTGGTAATCCTCCACGATCTTGCGCGTGTCCTCGTCGCTGCCGATGACGTACGGGCAGTGGTTGCAGGTGAAGAAGATCACCAGCACTTCAGCATCGTCGAAGTCTCCCAGCCCGTACATTCCGCCATCGGTGGCCCTTAGCAAAAAATCCGGCGCGAATGCGCCAAGCGGAAGGGTAAACGGTGTGCTCATGGGCATAAAGGTACCCGCGACCCGGTGCCGCTTCGGTATCCTAGGGACCGCCGGGAAGGGTGGTCGAGTGGTTTAAGGCACCTGTCTTGAAAACAGGCGACGGGCAACTGTCCAGGGGTTCGAATCCCCTCCCTTCCTCCACCGGTAAACTCCCTTCATGGACTACCGGATCGAGAAGGACAGCTTGGGCGACGTGCAGGTTCCAAACGACGCCTATTGGGGCAGCCAAGCGGAGCGGACCCGCAACCTCTTCCAAATCAGCGGGTTGCAAGAGCACCCCAAGATGATCGACGCCTTCGTTCTCCTCAAGAAGGCAGCTGCTGCCGTCAACACCGATCTCGGGCTTCTTGATAAGGAGGTCGGCGACGCCATCGTCGCCGCTGCAAGCGAGATCCTCCACGGCAAGCTGCGCGATCAGTTTCCGGTCGATGTCTTCCACATGGGGGCGGGAACCAGCCTCAACATGAACGTCAACGAGGTTCTCGCCAACCGGGCGGAGGAGATTCTTGGCGGTCAGAAGGGCGAATACAAGCGGGTCAATCCGAACGACCACCCAAACTACGGCCAGTCCACCAACGATACTTTCCCGACCGCGATGCGGATCATGGCGCGGCTGATGATGGAGCCGTTGTTCCAAGCGGTAGATCGCCTTGCCGACGCCCTCGCGGAGAAGGGAAGGGAGTTCGACCCTATCCTCAAGTCCGCCCGCACCCACCTTCAGGACGCGGTACCGATTCGGCTCGGCCAAGAGTTCACGGCGTATGCGCTCGCGGTTCGAAAGTCACGTCGCTGGCTGGAGCACGCCGCCTACGAACTCGAGGAACTCGGCATCGGTGGCAGCGCGGCTGGAACCGGGCTGAACACGCACCCCGAGTACCGATTCAAGGTCGTCGAGCGGCTTCACGAGTACACCGGCCTCCCGTTCAGGCCCGCTGGCGATTTGCGTGAGGCCATGCAGAGCAATCTCGCAATGGAAGCCCTCGCCGCTGGCCTTCGTGTCCTCTGCCTCGAACTCACGCGCATCTCGAACGACCTGCGGCTGATGTGCAGCGGACCTCTGACCGGCCTGGCCGAGATCATCCTGCCCGCCGTCCAGCCCGGCTCCTCGATCATGCCCGGCAAGGTCAATCCGTCGATGGCGGAGAATTTGAACATCGTGCTGTTCCAGGTCCTCGGCCAGTGCCAGTCGATCGACTACTGCGTTCAGGCTGGTCAGCTGGAACTGAATGTGATGATGCCGGGCATGGCCTTCAGCGCTCAATTCGCCTTGCAGATTCTGGCCAACACCTTGGACACGTTCACCGAGAATTGCGTGAAGGGAATCCAGGCCGATGCCGAGGTTTGCGCGCTCTACGCCGAAACTTCGCCGTCCCTTGCGACCGCGCTGAACGCCCACATCGGCTACAAGTCGGCGGCGGAAGTCGTCAAGAAGGCGCTCAAGGAGAAGAAGCGCATTCCCGATGTCGTGCGCGAGATGCAATTGCTCGACGAGGAGACGCTGATGCTGGCACTCGATCCGGCGTTATTGACGGAGCCGGGCATTCCCGGCAGGCACTAAGTCGGAGGACTGTCAACCCGACCGGATGACCTGCTTCTCGGCCTTTCCGTCGTCGGCTCGCCATCTCTGACTCGTGAATACCTGGCGAAGAGCGGCGTTCGGCCGCCCGGCCCGGTACCTGCCGAGTGAGGGCAGGTAGACCAATCCGGTACGGCGGGAGTAGGTCGCCAGCAAAACGAGCCTTCCTCGGGTCAGGCGGATCGGCTCGGCGTCCTTGGGCGGTTTCTTGAACCCCAGATCGGCCACGTCGCCCGCAGCCACATCCGCTGTCCGCCCTCGGTACGAGACGGTCAACGGTCCCACACCGAGATCCCATTGAGAGGCAACCGGCTTGCGAACGGGGCTCCCACCGCCAAAAGAACCGCCGACCAGGGACGAGTAGGCACCGACGACCAGCCCTGATTGTGGGTCAACATAGACATCCCAGATGGGGGGAAGACCGTCGAACATGATCGGGCCTTCCAAATCTCGCCACCTTCCGGTGTAGATTAACACGCCCCGACGCTCACGCTGGTAAGTGCGCCAAGCGACAGGCGTTGAGGGCAAGATCTCCGCAGGCCCGGGTACCCACACCTGGTGTGCGACCGGTCTGTCTATCACCAGCCGTCCCTGTGCGCGACCCTGAAGATAGCTGAGCATGGTGTCCTCGGCTTGGCTTGTGGTGATTGCTGGCGGAACCCAGGCTGGTCTGATGGGGAGGTTCGGACCGAGAGCCTTCATAATCTGGCCCGTCAGGGCGTTAACGACAACGTGAGCTCCGCACTCAACAAAGAGAAAATTGCCTTCTTCCACCGTAAACCAAACGGTGTACTCTGGTCCACCTGGCGTTCGATCGGCGATGAGTCGAGTCACAGAGATCGACGAGAACGAGGGCCAAAGTTCTCGGAACTCATCAATCGCGATGCGCCTTGCCTCAGTCGCATTAACCCGCTCCACAGCCTCCTGCACATCAAGGTTTTGGATACAAAATGTGTAGCCTCGAACGGTTCCATCACGATATAGCGCAATGTATGCTGATGGGGTGGAAACGATAAACATCTCGTCACCCATTTCTTGCCATCCCTGATCGACCCGCAAGCCAACCCGGGTGTATGGCCCGGCGAGGCGATCGTAGAGTGCAGAAGCCCGGTTGAGCAGCTGTTCTTGCGAGAGAGGCTGCTGATTGAAGAGGGCCAAAGCAACCCACAGGGAACTGCCGCCTAAACTCATATGCCGTACTCCTCCTGACGATCTTGCATGGAAATCGCTTCAAGCCCAAGGTTGTGTTTCAAGGCATTTTGCACAGCTGCCAGGACCGCGCCGCAATGAGGGTAACTCGTCGAGACCTCGATAGTCACTGCTGCTCCGTCCTAAAAAATGCCTCACGTGGAGGCAAGCCTCAACACTACCGCTCGCATCCTGCCGACACGGACTACAGAGGACTTGGCTGGGAGGCCGGCAGGATGCCAGCGGTACATCCGGAACTCAGTCGCCGACGAAACGATCCGACAAGCAAAGTCCATCCATTTCGACAGTCCGCCACAACCCCTAGTGCAGATTCGAGCGATTCGCGATAAACTGCCGTAGACAGGTGGGTTCTATGGCAAACAAACTGACGAGACGGGAAGTGTTGAAGGGGACGGCGACCGCTGCCGTGGGACTTGCGGTCGGGCCGATGCTGGCTCAGGCTTCGCCGCCGGTACGCCGGAGCAAGCGACTTCGCATCGGCATCATCGGCTGTGGCGGAAAGGGCTGGAGCGGGATGGAAGAGGCGTCGGCGCACGGCGACATCGTCGCTCTTGCCGACATCGATACCCAGAATCTGACCAAAGCGCTCCTTGAGCATCCGCGCGCGAGCACGTTCGTTGACTACCGGCAGATGCTCGAAGCGATGAGAGGTGACATGGACGCGGTCGTCATCAGCACGCCCGACCACCATCACGCCATCGCCTCCGCGCTCACGATGCGCCAGGGTCTGCACTGCTATACCGAGAAGCCACTTACCCGCACGATTTGGGAAGCCCGGCAACTCGCCAAGATTGCGAGGGACAAGAAGGTCGCCACGCAGATGGGCAACCAGAGCACGGCGAGCACCAACATGCGGAAGGTGGCGGCGCTGATTCAGGCCGGCACATGGGGCAATGTCAAGGAAATTCACCTCTGGACCGACCGCGCGAGTGGCTGGTGGAAGCAGGGCGTCCCGCGTCCGGCACCGGGCAAGGCACCCAAGCACGTTGCCTTCGACCTCTGGCTGGGACCGCGACCGGAGCGGCCTTTCGCCGACGGCTATCACCCGTTCGCCTGGCGCGGTTGGTGGGACTTCGGCACCGGCTCGCTCGGCGACATGGGATGTCACATCTTTAACATGCCGCACATGGCCCTGAACCTGCGCGATCCGCTGTCGGTGCAGGCCGAGACGAGTGGGCACAATCGCGACAGCTTCCCGGAGTGGGCGATCGTCCACTACGAGTTCCCGACCACCTCGAAGCGCCCCGGCTTCCCCCTTCACTGGTATGACGGCGGTAAGAGGCCGGACACCGCGTTGGCCTCCGGTCAGACTCTCGGTGAGAACGGCGTTATCGTCGTGTGCGAGAAGGACACCATCTTTGCTCCGGATTCTGCCAATGTTGACTTTCGACTAACCAGTGGCGGGACTATGCCCGATATCCAGGTTGACGAGTCGCCTGGCCATATGGCCGAGTTCGCCCGCGCTGCCCTTGGTGGCCCGCCAGCCCGCTCCAATTTCCCTGATTATTCTGGGCCGATGACGGAAACCGTTTTGCTCGGTAATTTGGCGATTTGGGCGGACGGGCCTAAACTGGAGTGGGATGCCAAGAAGATGCAGGTTAAGGGAACCAGCGAGTTTGACGAACTGATCCGGCCCAAATTCCGTGACGGTTGGTCGATTTGACGGTCGTGGAATTTCGCCTTCGCACCGAGTACATCACACTGAGTCAACTCTTGAAGGCGGTCGATCTGGCGTCTTCGGGGGCTGAAGCGAAGGCGATTCTCGCAGAAGGTGGTGTGTTGGTGAATGGGGAGGAGGACAATCGGCGAGGCCGGAAGCTCCGGCCTGGCGATGTCGTTCGTTTGTCGGACGGGGAGGAGATTCGGGTCAATTAACCGTGGCGCGGCCGTCCCGCCCGCGCTGGCGAATATTAGAAGTTCTAGTCTCAAGCCTGCAACCAGGCCCTGACTTTCGGACACTTCCTATGTCCTAACCGAACGTTGACCTCATTCGTACCGCTGGCATCCTGCCGGTCTCCCAGCGAAAGTTCTCCGTAAGCGGTGCCGGCAGGATGCCAGCGGTACGGCCGGATCCGTAATCTTGACCAGGATCGGCATCTTGCCTAACCCGTTAGAATCTCAAGATCGCGCAGCATTCGAGGGTTCTGCCGCCAATCCGTTCGAACTTTTACGAACAGCTCAAGGAAAACCCTCGTTCCCGTCCAGCTCTCGATCTCCAGTCGCGCTTCAGTGCCAATGCGTTTAAGCATTGCGCCTTTCTTCCCGATCAGGATAGCCTTTTGGCCGTCTTTCTCTACGACGATGGATGCCGAAATACGGGTAAGACCGCCTTCGGTTTCCTCCCATGTGTCGACGACGGTCGCTAACGCGTGAGGCACTTCTTCGCGGGTGAGTTGGAGCGCTTTCTCACGAATGATTTCCGCTGCCATAACTCGCATCGGCATATCGGTGATGTCGTCGGCGGGGAAGAGGAGTTCGGATTCGGGAAGATTGGCGATGATCAACTCGATGAGCTTATCGGCATTGTGACCTCGTGTCATCGTCGTCATCATGTAGTCGGCAGGGTCGAAAAGTTTGAGATACTCGTCAACATTCTCCTGAACATGATGGGGTTTAAGGAGGTCCATCTTGTTCATGCAGAGGAGAACCTTTGGACCCGTTCCACTCGGACGAGATCGAGCGATCATGGTGGCGATCGCATCATCCTCTCGGTCGGGTTTGCGGCTGACATCAACCACGGCTAGGATGAGGTCCGTATCGCCTAACGCTTGCTCAGCCGTTTCATTTAGCAGCTTTCCGAGTTGCGTGTGGGCCTCGTGAACGCCCGGCGTATCGATGAAAATTATCTGGTAATCCTCGGTTGTTGCTATGCCGAGCAATCGACGACGCGTCGTCTGCGCCTTGTTGCTGACGATCGAAACCTTCTGCCCAACGATGTGATTGAGCAGGGTGCTCTTCCCGACATTAGGCTTCCCGATGAGGGTGACGAATCCAGCTTTCAACGCTACTCCCGCTTCCGGAACACGACATTCATGTTCAAGCCTTCGAAGGGATCGTTGATTGTGGGAGCGGTGCGGTCGGTGCTTTCGCGTCGTCGGGGATCAGGTTCTTCACCACCTCGCCGCTTGGGGTTCCTCCGTCGCCGGCGCCGACCAGCTTGATCGATATCCGATTCCTCATCGACAACGGGCTCGAGGTCCAAGAGGGATGGCTTAATGAGAAGGTCGTCCGCCAGTTCTTCAGACCAGCTTTCCTCCATCCACTCGTCGAGCTTCATAATGGGTACATCGAAGTTCATCCCATCTTGCTTCAAGGTGTTGTCCGCACGAGGGATAATCTCGTCAACCTTAAGCATTTCCTCCGGATCGAGAGCGAGCAGAGATTCGATTTCCGCTTTCGGTCCGACCAAGAAGGATGCAGTGCTTCCGTCATTGGCCGAATACTGGAGATGAGTGGCATCAAGCATGGCCCATTCGTGGGTCAACTGATCGTAAGCAGACCACTTATCCGGAAGGGTCAATGTGCGAGAGCCGCCGCCTGAACAATGTACAGACAAGAAGGGTGGTCGCACGTGAACAACGTCTTCCTGGTAATTCCAAACATGTGCCCCGGCCATTTGTCCCAATGCTCTAAACAGCGCGGGTGTTACGATGGGCTCGCCAAGGAAGACACTGGTCCAGTCCACCTGATTCGAACCTTCGGACCTGAACTCACGAACGACGAAACTTGGCAAGCCTGTCTGAGAGTATTCACCAAGCACCGTGCCATCTTCGGGTATTGCAAAGTAACTGGGCTCCAGTGTGCCCCCGCCCGAAAGCAGTTGCTCGGGTAGCGCTTCACAAAGCGGATGTCGGCGATTCAAAAGTGTGGTGCCGGGCTTGCTCGCAAAAGGCTGCGGCTTAAGCGCGATACCGGTTACTTCCCTGACTCTTTCGAGCGATTCACGACCACCATCGAAGAGTCCCGCTGCATAGAGCCAGAAGAGCACTTTTCCGTCACGCTGAAGTCGATTCTTGATCGCACCACGTACTTCGGGACGAATATCCCACGCATTCATAAACACGTAGAGCTTGCTTTCCGGGAACTTCTCGCGGTGGGCCAAATCGCTAAGGAGGTAGAAACCCACACTGAGGCCGCTTCGGAGGACGGCTTCGCGGACATCTTGGACCAAGAGTCTAAACGCTTTTTGGTCAACCAAGTAGGCCAAGCTGCGCTCGTCGATAAACACGGCAACATCCGGTTCGCCGGGCGAGGAGGCCATCCGTTCGACCAAGAGGTCGCGTACCTGCGCGCCTCGCTGCCAAATTCCGGGGGAATTCAGCCATCCGTTGCCCCAGAGATCCATCCAGCAAACGCCACTCAAGTGAGCGACTGCCGCTCCCGCACCGCGCCAATGCACGCTCTCGAGAGCTTGGGGATTTCGCATGACCGGGTTGAAGTCGTCCGGTTCCTGACCTCGGCCACTGAACGGAGTTTTGAAGTCCTCTTCGCTGATGAAGAGTTTGCCATTGAGCGCGAAACTGTCGATTGGGCTCGGGAAGGCTGCGCTGCCACCTGGCTCCCGGCTCCGGTAGCTCGGCGGACCTGCAATCAAGTCCAATTCCGGCGTTCGCATGAGTTTGCCCAGCGAGAGGTGCCCGCTGGCGGGGTGCGACCACTCGAAGGTATAGCCGTAGCTCGCACCAACCAGGAAGTAGCCGTCACTCGCTTCTTTGACGGCGTAAGCCAGTTTGCCAATCCTCTCGACGGTTGCGTCGCTTAGAAAGAGGTGGTAATCCACCCAGCGGCGGGCTTTGCGTCCAGTCCGAACGAACTCTTCACCGGTTTTGACCTCGCTGCGGTATTCGGGAACTGAGACGGTTTCAAAGTGCACTTGTCCGTCGAACCAGGCGGCTCGCAGCGAGACGACGTCGTTGCGGTAGCGGAGGCGCACCCACTCTTGAAACTTCTCGAAGGCAGCAACGGAAGTGTCGTAACCCCAACCATCGGCGAAGAACCACTCGCCTCGCTCCAAGTGAACCCCCATGACATGATCGGCCAAAGGAAGGAGGCGCATCTTCGAGACGAACTCGCGAAGGCAGTCTTCAGCGATGCCCCAAAAAGCGTCGTCGCAGACGCTGGGTTCGGCCAGGCCGCCGATCTCAGCGACATACGACGCTTTCGGATATTGCTTATCCCATCCCTTCGGAGCGGCAAAGACGATTCGGAACATCACCTGTGCTTCAGGGTCGATGGAGACGGTCTTCTTGAGCAGGTAACCCGCAAAGCTCACCGCGTCGTTTACGGATTCGGGGTCGACCACGAACTCGACCAGGTGGACGAAGACATGGACTCCACGCGCGCTGGCGAGCCGAATCTCCTCGAGCACGGTTTCAGCCCGTTTCTCGTCGGGCGAACTGCCGAAGAAGAAGATGGGCGGGTACACCTTCTGATCGCGGACAAGGGTCGGAATCCCGTCGCGAAGAATGACCTGTGGCGCATCGGACGGTATCGGAACGTGTCGCCGCTGGGGCTTGACTTGTTCGACCGGCGGTGCGGGCTCCGGACTTTTGGCTCGGGAACTGGGGCGCTTTCGGAACGAAACCTGCAGGTCGTCTTCTTGGATAACGGCGACCACGGCCGTTGGCTGGTCGGGTGCCTCCTGAAGGTCGTCATATCCGCCGCGCCCTCGTCGCCGTCCCCGCCGCCGGCGTCGCTTGCCGTTGGCATCGACCTCTTCATCATCGATTGGCGGCTGGAGAGCGGCGGCGGCGGTGATTGGCTGGTCATCGGCTTTTCGCCGTCGGGATCGGCGTGGCGCCAGCGTCGAGGTCGGTTCTTCAGGTTCCTTGGCGGGTGCCGTGGCTTTGGCAGGCGCGCGCCATACGGGCACGGGCAGATCATCATCGTAGGCGCTCGCGGCTGCGGGCGCCACTTTCGACTTCCGACTCGACGTACGCCTTGATTTCTCCGGCTTGGGCGCTGGCTCTGGATCAGGCTGGACACTCGGCACTCGGGCCGATCGGGCTGGCTTGGCAGGTGGTGTCTCTTTCGTGGATTTGGGATCGGGCTTTGAACGGTTCGGCCGACGCTTCGAAACCTCGGTCGGTACGGTTTCTGCCGCCGGTGGTTCGGCTGGAGGGGTCTTCGCCTTCGATCGGCTTCGCGCTTGCACTGGTTCGGGGTCAGTCACCGTGACCGGTTCTTGCTTCGTTTTGGCGCGAGATTTGGTTCTTGCGCTGACTTGTGGCGGCTCCGGCGCGGCTTCGGGAGCTTTCGCTCGGGTGCTGCGGGACGTTGTCTTCTTGAGGGTTGATTCGGCGGCTGGTTCGGCTGCCACGGTTTCGTTCGCTTTCTTGCGTCGCATGGTTATCGGGCGAATCGGCTCCAGCGGGATGCTGCGGTCAAACGGGTCCGCGAGCCGTCGTTCGCAGACGGAATTATGACACTTGCGTGAAGGTAACGTATGTTCGATGCAAGATCATGTGATCGTCTGCGGGCTTGGGCAGGTGGGATTCCGCGTCGCACACATGCTTTTGAACTTGGGAGAGACGGTCACAGTGGTGACCCTCGACAGTCGACCCTACTGGCTGCGCGAAATCGAATCGCTTGGCGCGACCGTAATCATCGGCGATGCACGCGACGAATCTCGGCTCCTCGAAGCGGGCATCCAGACTGCTCGCGCTTTTATCGCGTGTGCCGACCAGGATCTCGTGAACCTCGAGGTCAGCTTGGATGCGCGCCGATTGGCCCCCAATATTCGGCTCGTGGCCCGTTTGTTCGATCAGAACTTGGCGGGTCGTCTTGAAGACAGTTTGGGGATTGACAGAGCCCTAGCCATGTCGGTCTTGGCCGCGCCCGCGTTTGCAGCCGCTGCTTTCGGGGAAGAGGTGCTCGGTTCGTTCGTCCTCGATTCCAAGGTCTTCCTGATTGGTCGATTCGAGGTGCTGGAGCAAAGTGCTTTGGCCGGATTGGCCGTTCATGAGATCGCCAACCGTTACAATTTATCGACCCTCTACCATGAGCGTGCCCAAGATGGGATCGGCGACATCGTCGTGCCGGGGGACAAGATCAAACTCGTCGGCGCTAATGAGGCCTTCGGCGAAGTCGCGCCCCGAAGCTACCTGGCGGTTAAGAAGGCTACTCTTGCAAGAACGTCTCTTCAGAAGTTCATTCATGCGCTCGATCCTCGCCATGTCGTCCGGTTTCTTGGTCTTGTGATCAAGAATGTGTCGCTGCCTTTGAAGACCGCGTTCTTACTCATCTTCTGCCTGACTGCGATCAGCATTGCGGTCTTCTCCTTGGGAATGAAGCTCCCACTTGTCGATGCCCTTTACTTTGTCATCACAACGGTCACCACCACTGGTTATGGAGATATCACGCCCCGAAACGAAGCCGATTGGCTAAAGGTCTATGCAAGCCTCTTGATGGTGCTTGGCTCTGCTGGTATCGCTTTGATCTACTCGATCATTACCGATTACATCGTCACGAATCGGTTTCAACAGTTCGTTGGCCGCCAGCGAATTCCCGAAGGTGAACATGTTATTGCCGTGGGACTCGGCAATGTTGGATATCGAACGGTTGCCGAATTGGAGCGAATCGATGCGCGCGTCGTCGGAATCGACGTCGATGCCAGTGCGTCTTTGCTTGAAGGAATTCGATCCAAAACACCGGTGGTTATCGGCGATGCGAGGGAGACAGAAGCACTCCAGCGTGCTGGGATTGAGAAGGCTGCGGCGGTCATCGCCGTGACCTCCAGCGATGCGGTGAACCTCAGCGTGGCCCTACTCGCTCATCGCCTCAATCCGAAGGCACGGACGGTGGTCCGGACGTTCGATGCCGATTTAGCCCGTAAAGTCGAAATGTCTCTGGACATCGATGTGGCGATGAGCGCCTCCCAACTGGCCGCGCCGACCTTCGTGGCCGCCGCCCTTTATGGGGATGTGGTATCGGCATTCGAAGCGCGCGGAAGGCTCTTTATCCTCAGTGCCGTTCGTGCCAAGGATGAGTGGGTGGGGTTGCCGTTCCGGGAGATCCACCGAACCGAGACTGACCGCGTGCTCTTTCGCGTCGGTGCTTCCGGTGAGCCGGAAGCGGTGTCTGATCATGACCGCGCGGTTGAATTGGACGACACACTGCTTCTCCTCGTGGAAAGAAAGTTGCATCCCGACCCGACTCCTCCCGTACAATAGGATCATGGCTCTGTCCGATCGCGACCGCATACGGCACCTACTCCGCAGGTTTGGGCTCGGGGCTGGACGCGCGGAAATGAAGCGATACGAGCCGCTTGGCGTCAAAGGAACGCTTACGGCCCTCCTTGACGACGACAAAACTGACGAGCAGTTCGACATCAGCCCCTGGGAGTTCGCGACCCAAGACGACGGCAAGATCGACAGCGGCGCATATCACTTGACCGGCTGGTGGGCACTCCGGATGCTGGTGACCCGGCGACCCTGTCAAGAGCGCATGACGCTGTTCTGGCACGACCACTTCGCGGTCGATTATGAGAAGGTTTATGAAGCGCCGATGATGGCAGGTTATCTCGATGTCTTGCGCAAACACGGACGTGGGAAGTTCAAGGACTTGTTATGGGCGGTTTTTGAGCAGGGGGCATCGTACGCCTACCTCGATCAGCACAGCAGCAATCGCATTCATCCGAACGAAAACTATGCGAGAGAGTTGTTAGAACTCTTCACGATTGGAATCGGCAACTACACCGAGCAGGACGTTCGCGAAAGTGCGAGAGCTTTAACGGGCTGGTCGATCCACTACATCGGTACGGGTGGCGATGTGCCTTATGAACAGCTTCGTCTCGCCGCCGCCAAGACCGGAATCGGCGTGAACAATCCTTGTTATGTTCCCGCGCTCCACGACGACGGAGAAAAGACGATACTTGGGCAAACCAAACGATGGGATGCAAAGAGCCTTCTCGAAATGCTCGCCGAACATCCGAAGACTGCCGAGTTTATCTGCCGAAAACTTTGGGATTGGTTCGCCTGGCAAGAGCCGACCGCCGATACGATGAAGCGGCTTGTCGGAGCTTGGAAGCGCTCCGATGGCGAGATCAAGGCGGTAATGAAGGCAATTGCGGACGCACCACAGTTCTGGGAACCTGCCGATGTCGCACGCAAGCCAAAGAGTCCGATTGAGTCGGTGATATCGCTCTATCGGTGCTTTGACCTCGGCGACATCATCGCGTTGTTGCACGGCAAGCCAAAGACGCCCTACACGCCAGTCAAGAAGGAACTCCGAGAAGCGGCAGGAGGTCTCGCGTACCTTATGGGATTACAAGGCATGATCTTATTGCTTCCTCCCAATGTTGGGGGTTGGGAATGGGGCAAGGCTTGGATTAATCCGGCGATCTCGATCGAGCGCATCAAACTCGGGTCATTCGTGTTCTGGTCGGGCGGAGAAGATCGACCGATGGCTTCTCTGCTCGCGGCAAAGATCTTGCAAGATGACAAACCCGCCAATCCGGAGCAGCTTGTGATCGCGATGGCCGATATCCTCGACTGCGAATTGTCCGCAGAGATGCGCCCTGTTCTCGTCGAAGCGGCCACGAAGCACGGAGGCGTCGAAGCGCTCAAAGATAAGAACAGGGCGGCTCAACTCTTTGCCGAAACATCACGAGTGATGTTCGGATTGCCTAGTTTTCAGTTGTATTAATTACCAAGACAGTAGAGCTTGCCGTCGAGGCATCCGACATAGAGACGACCATCGTCCCCAAGTGCCGGAACTGCGGTACCTGCGATCTCGGGGAGCGGCGTCAAGTAGGTTCGGACCATATTCGAGTTTAGGACCATGAGGTTCTTTTCGAAGGGGATGGCCGAACGCTTGCCATTGCCAAGGCCCAGATACACCTTGCCTGAACTGTCAACAATTGCGGAGGACCAAGTGTGGCCAAGGAGGTTCGACCCCGGAACCTCGAGATAACCCGTCATCGCGGTTGCCCCGGTGTTCGTAACCTTGAAGAGTTTGTAGTCTGAACCGTGATACACATTGCCCGCGGCATCGATGGCTGGCGTACCGTACGTCCCGTCGGCACTGATGTAGTTCGCCCATCGCATCGAGCCATCGAGTGGATCGAGTGCCTGGCACGCTGAACCGAAAGCGATGACGTCGCCATTGGGGGCGATGGCTGGTGGTGCCATGGTGAAGTTGACGAATGCGGTCCACTTAAGCGTCCCGGCTGGCGTGTAGGCTCTTAGGCCACCGTAACCGAAGATGTAAAGCGTACCGTCGAGTCCCTCCGTTGGACCTCCGATGTAATCCGCGTCCAGGGGGTATTGCCACCGGATCGTCCCGTCGGGTCGAATCGACGTAAATTTCTCATCCAGCACCGTGTAAATGCTGCCATCCGCAGTCACCAAGGTGTGGTTATTGACCGCCTTATTCGCTTGAATGCTCCATACCAATTGTCCGGATGGCGAGACGCAGAAGAAGAACCCAGTTGCAGTTCCTCCGTAGATTCGGCCATCTGGCCCGACCGCCGGTGTTGCCATCGAAAGGTCGTCGATCCACGGCAGTTCATAACGCCATTTGATGGTTCCATTTGGATTAATGGCATTTAGATAGTTCTTGGGAACCAATGTCTCAGCCTGATTGATGATGTAAATCGTTCCGTCATTGGCGAGTATCGGCGAGCTGATCATCGGGCCGTTCAGGTCGCACGCCCAGATTATCCGAGGCTGGGCAGGACCTGCAACTGACGCTCGGCCCGTTCGCTGGTTGTTCCCGTGGAACGTACTCCAATTTGCGAAACCAAATGATGCCGCAAGGGCGATAACAGAGATTGCAAGAGTTCGATAGATCATTAGTTCACCTTGACGAGGTAGTTCTCGTAGAGATAGGGATTGACAGCGAAAGTCGCGCCAACATAGATGCAGCGTTTGGCACCAAGTGCGGGCTGCGTCGTGCAAGTATCAGCGGCCTTAACGGCATAGAAGATCGTGCCGTCGCTGCCGCGTAAACCATAGACCCATCCATTCGTTGTTGCCGCGTAGATGTTGCTTGCGCTGTCGATCGTAAGCCCTTCGACAACGGAGCCCCCGGAAGGAAGAGTCCGTGTCCATGCGGTCGTGCCATTCGACTGATTGAACGCAACGATCTGCGAGCTCTGGGGAGTAAGGACGTGGCCGAGGCCGTCCAATGCGCAACCCCAGCCGCCCGGCGTCGCACTCCACTTCAGCGATCCATCGGGATTGTAGGCCGCGGTGCCGCCGCGCGTCGCGTAGAGGGTGCCATCCGGGCCGAAACAGACCTGGGTTCGAGCGCCCCGCGTCGAGCCGTAGGACCAGCGCAACGTCCCGTTCGCATTGAAGTACGACAAATCAATCGAGCCATGCGGCTCATTAGTGCGGACTCCACCGAGAGCGCAGTCCCCGTTCGGCGCGACCGCGACATCGGTCTGAGAACTCGCGCTCGTGGACCAAATCTGCGTTCCGGTATTGGAGTACTTGGCAAGGCTGATCGCCTGCAGGTGATAAATCGGTCCATCGCTTGACCAGGCTGGCGATGAATCGTTGGTGAAGTTGGCGGTTCGCTGGATCGTCATCAAGAGCTGGCCGGTTGGGCTCACCTTGATCAATTGACCCGCGCCCGAGTTCATCACGACATTGCCAGCGGTGTCCAACGCCGGAATCGATCTCACACCCTGCGACGCTCCCCAATCGTAGGGCGTGACCTTGATTCTCCAGGCGAAGGTGCCATCAGCATTAAATGACTGGGTGAAGAGCTCGTTGCTCCACCATTGCCCATGAAACGAGACCCCAAGGATCGCGTGCCCATTGCGATCGCATGCGATGCCTGCGATTCCGCCCGCGATCTTCTGCTTCCATTCAACGACGCCGTTAATCGGTCCGGGGTACTTCGAGCGCCCGGTTCGGGCGATGTCCCCGTGGTCCATCGGCCACGGATGCTCCAGTTTGGCGGGCGACGGACCGCGCTGAGCGGCGCAGACTCCGGTGAGGATGATGATTTGACCGGCGAGGGCCAGGAACTTACTCATGCCAAGAAGAGCGGGCTGCCCTCAAACGAGATACAGCCCGACCTTGCAGTTTGTGCGGAGACGCGCCTAGCCTTTCTTCAGTTTATCGCGGTACTTCTCGCGGAACTTCCGCACCTTCGGCTCGATGATCGCGCTGCAGTATCCGCCGTTCATCGTCGCGCGCTGGGCCGGAGTTGCTTTCTCGAACTTCGCAAAGTAGTCCTGGTGGTAATCCTCGGCGATGCTGTAGTTCTTCAGCGGTTCGACCGTCGTCACGATCGGGTCCGGCCAGATGCCTTCCTTCTGGACCTCGGCGATGATCCGCTCGGCCAGAGCCTTCTCCTCGGGCGTCGAATAGAAAATGACCGAGCGGTACTGGGTGCCGCTGTCGGGACCCTGGCGATTCAGCGTCGTTGGATCGTGGGTCGTGAAGAAGATGCGCAGCAGGTCATCCGCGCTGACAAGCTTGGGGTCGAAGGTGACCTTGACGACTTCGGCATGACCGGTCGTACCCGAGCAGACCTGCTCGTAAGTCGGATTCGGTCGCGCGCCGCCCGCATAGCCGGATTCGACGTGATGAACGCCCTTCAGATCCTCGAAAACGGCCTCGACGCACCAGAAACAGCCGCCCCCGACCACGATCGACTGCGACCCGGCGGGCGCTTTCAGTTCGACCGCAGGCTTGCTCTTGTCCTGCCCGCCGCCCAAGAAGATGAACGCGGTCGTGAGCGCGACCACCGCGACGCCGATCAAAGCCAGTTTCTCAATCATGTCCTCTACTCTACGCGATCTGGGCGGCGGGTGTGGCAATCATAAGCTAGGGCCGTGGTCGGACTGAAGTCCTTAGCCCAGAGGCGGACTGAAGTCCCGCGCTCCGAAGTCGTCCATGGGTCTAAGGAACCGAGCCCGTCGCGCCGATGTTCTATACTACGAAAGCACTGGGGGCGAAAGGGTTCGACAGAGCCGGTTCGACTCGAAGTTGCGAGCCGAGGCGCCGCTGGCCTCGTAAAAAGCGGCAAACAAGTAGTTGCGAATAACAATTACGCTTACGCTGCCTAATTAACGCAGCGCGTCCGCCTCTTCCGTGTCGGTAGGAAGAGATCCGGGTGTAACTAAATCCGAATCGCTGGCCGAGCTTCTGCTCGTAGCGGAGCCAGCTAAATCAATCGGGCTGGGTGTTCGACTAGCCTGCCCCGTGGCAGGTCGGCACTAAGATTTAAAGCGGGGAGACGCTCGTGGTAATCTCGAGGCCGACGGTTTTGGAAGCGAGTTCAATTCTCGCCGCCTCCACCAGATTTGGCAAGAGCAAAGGCCTCCGGAAACCTCCGGAGGCCTTTTGTTTCGCCAACTGCCCGGTGCTCCCCTCTCTTGCGCCCAGAAGCCTCGGCCCGCGGGAGATGGGGAGGCGGAGGAGAGGGGCTGGGGGAGAGGTCGCGCGGCGGTTTTTCAATCAGGGAGAGTCCCTGTGCAGCTGTGGAGCTTCGTCAGGAACCATCCTATCCTAAGCCGGTATAGGCCGTCTTTGGATTAATCCCACGCAGCATCATGCCTTGCCCGCGCGAGCGATGGGTGTCTTCGAGCGGCTCGTCTTCGGGGTCGCGGAACTGGATGAGCAGGGTCGTCCGAGCCTCGTTCGAAGTGTTCACGCCCGAGCCATGGATGCAAAGATAATTGAAGAACAGGACATCGCCTGCCTCGGCTGGAATGGGAGTCGCCGACTCCACGGGGTACTCCGCGAACGGCAGGTGATGACCGCCCTCGGGGTCGTGGGGAAGGGGGCCGAGCTTGTGCGAGCCGGGCACCACGCGCAAGCATCCTTTCTCCAGCGGCGCATCATCAAAATGGAAAATCGCGGCGGTCATGGTGTGGTTGGCGAAGGGGAAGTAGGGCTGGTCCTGGTGCATCGGAAACGGCGCGCCTTTCTCCGGCGGCTTAATGAACATCTTGTTGTGATGAAGCTCGATGTTCTCGGTGCCAAGAAGGTCCGCCGCAATCGAAGTAAATCGCTCATCGACCAGCAAGCGCGTGAAGATCGCGTCATAAAATTGGACGTTATGGCAGTGCATAATGACCGTATCCTCGGCATCGGCAACCGCCGCCTTTCCGCTGCCCCAGGCCGCATCCAGGTTCGTGGTTCGCGAAAGTCGCTCCACGAGGTCATGGCTGGCCCGACGATATTGCTCGGCTTCTTCGCGCGAAAGCAAACCCCGAACCACGAAGTATCCGTCGTTGTGATATTGATCAATCTGTTGCTGGCTTATCATCGAATGAAACCCTCCCTCACGCCACCGTCGACGGGCAAGACGGCTCCGGTGGTACGGCTGGAACGCGGCCCTGCGAGATAACAAACAGCCTCCGCGCAGTCATCCGCGCTAATCGTTACGCCGAGCAAGGTCCGCTTGCGATAATGGTCTTGCAGCTGGTCGGGCTCGATGCCGAGCAGCTTCGCCGTCTCGGTTCGCCATTGGTCGTTCCAAATGCCCGAGCCTTCCAAGACCGCGTCCGGATTGATCGCGTTGCAGCGGATGCTGTGCTTGGCCAGGTCCGCTGCCGTGCAGCGCATGAGATGAAGCTCGAACGCCTTCGCCGCCGAGTAGATCGCCGCGTTTTGGCCGGCCGCGACGCCGTTCTTCGAAGCGACCACGACCATCGAACCGCCCGTGCCCTGTTCCAGCATGATCCGCGAGCCTTGGCGCATCGCCGAGAAATAGGCTTGCATGAGGAGCTTGCTCTGGAAGTCGTAGTCGGCATCGCTCGTCTCCGCGACCGTGCCGCGCCGCGCATTGCCCGCGGAAACTACGACGATATCGACGCCGCCGAACTGCAAAACCGCTTGGTCAAAGGCATTCGCCATCGAGGCTTCGTCGGTGACATCGCAGCGGATGCCGCGCACGTTTAGCGGAGAACCTGCGGCAGCCGCGACTTCATCAACCGTTGCAGAAAGCTTCTCCTCATTGATATCCAGGAGCACGACGCAAGCGCCCAATCCCACCATCTTCAAGGCCGTCGCCCGACCGATGCCCTGCGCGCCGCCGGTGATGACCGCGACCTGGCGGCTCAGCTCCTTTTCAGGCGGCATGCGCTTGAGCTTGGCCTCTTCGAGGAGCCAATACTCGATATCGAAAGCCTCTTGTTCGGGCAGCGCGACGTATCTCGAAAGCGTCTCCGCACCGCGCATGACCTCGATCGCATTTCGATAAAACTGACCGGTTACCTTAGCCTCTTGCGGCGTCTTTCCGAACGAAACCATGCCCAGGCCCGGCACGAGGACGACGCTGGGGTTTGGGTTGCGCATCGCGGGGGATGTGGGGCGCTTGCATCGCTCGTAATACGCCGCATAGTCGGCGCGAAACTCGGCCAAAGGTCCATCAAGATCATCGGTCGAATGCAGCACCAAAGGCCGTATCTTCGTGCGCAAGAAATGGTCGGGGCAACTGGTGCCTAGCCGGCTCAAAGCCTCAGCCTTGTCTCGCGAAAGGAAGTCGAGCACGACCTCGTCCTGATCCACGCAGGCGAGCAGTCGCTGGCCCTCGTGGCACACCTTCCCGCGAAGCCGGGGCAAAAGCTCTCGCCACGCCGCCTTCCGATCCTCAACCGAAAGGCCCCGAACCGTCGGACCAAACGCATCAGCAACGCCTTTCGCCACCAGCGCATCCGCCGCCTGATTGATCATCTGCAGCGTAAGCTCGTAGCATTCCTTCCAATCATCCGCCCAGCAGATGAAGCCGTGCGAGGCCATCAGCGCGCCCTTGATCTTCGGGTTCTGATCGATCAAATCTCGCAGCATCAGACCGAGATCGAAACCAGGCCGTTTCCACGGAAGATATCCCATATCCTCGCCCCAAATCTCGCGCATCCAGTGCTCCGCGTTCTCGCTTGCCGCGACCGCGATCACCGCGTCGGAGTGCATATGCGAAACCGCGCGGAAGGGAACAAAGGCGTGCAAGGGAGTGTCGATACTGCATGCGGTCGGGTTCTGGTTGAAAATGCAATGACCATAGAGCGGAACGATCTGGTCTTCATGCAAACCTTCGCGCTTCGACTTGCCTTCCAGCGAGAGAACTTTGTCCAAATACAAGCTCGCAAACCCCGCTTTCTTGGCCGTCCCCAAGTCGCCGCCCGAGCCCTTGACCCAAAGCACCTCCACCGCCTCCCCCGTCAGCGGGTCGGTCTGGGTGACCTTGGAACTCGTGTTCCCGCCCCCAAAATTGGTCACCCGAGGGTCCGCGCCAAGGCAATTGGACGCATAAACCAGCAGCTCAACCGGATCAAGCGCCGCCTTGGCGTCATCCCAAAGGCTGGGAACGTGGTGAGGAGCGAGGGTGGAAGAGGTCATGCCCCAAGTGTACTAAATCTAACCCCGCTCGCCCCGGTTCCTCCTCCCCGGTCACCCGCTCCCCGCCCCCCGCCACCCGTTTTAGGTTCAAATGTGCCTCATCACATCGAACCGGCGACTTGCCGGGTCGTACCGCCGATTTGCCGGTACGCACCGCCGACCTGGGGGTATGAACCGCCAACCTGTCGGTATGAACCGCCAACCTGTCGGTATGACCCCCCGACCTGCCGGTGCGCACCGGCGACCTGTCGGTATGAAGCGCCGACTTGTCGGTACGACCCGCCGCCCCGACGGTACGACCCGGCGGCTCTCCGGTGTGATAGGGAGGGAGTGCTGGAAGGGTGGGAATGGGCTTTGAGAAGAATAGCAAAGAACAATGGAAATTCCTTCTGAGCAGCTCCTATTGTTTCAGGCGCGCTCTCATACCACGTGACCGTTTAGAGAATTCCTTCATCCAGTCTCGTTCCCATATTCGTGTAACAGAAAGAAGCGACAGGTCTGTTCCGGATCCTGTGATACAGTACAAGGACTGGCATCCAATCCAGCGCCGGGGACGGCAATGGACGACGGCAGAAGTGAGGAGAGTCATGGTTCGTTCTTGGTTTGCGCTAGCTGGGCGTATTACTCCCGGCATGCTCGTTCGGTCCGTTCGTCTGAGCGTTCAACTACTCGTGCCACGGGCCGCATTGATGCTGGCTCTGGTAGCGGCGAGCACCGCGAGCTGGGCTACGATAGCAGTGACGGCCTCACAGCCGGGCCTTCAAGAGTGGAGGCAGGCTGGCCCCGGAACCGGGACGCAAGGGAGCGGAACCCGGTTCTACCACTCCTCGTCGAGCAGTGGCACCGTTACCGAAAATGCTCACGTTCTCCGTGTCGAGGTCAAACTTGCTTTCACCGGGTTACCCTCTGGGTGCGAGGTGTACGCGGGCGCAGGCACCTACGGGCTCGACGCTGCTATCCACACCACCGTATATGGCCTGACACTGGGCGGCATCACCTACAACGCAGCCCAGCTTTCGAACTCGAACTCGACGATTTCGCCATTCGTGTTCCATATCATCAACCCTTCTTCGGGTGGATATGATTCGACGCCACGCACGGTGACCGTTCGGTACTTCGTGAAGGATGGCAGCACCTGGTCTTCGGCAACGATGGACTGCACGATCAACCGCTTCAACTGTTTCGACGCCGGCGTTGATTCAAGGAAGGCATACGGCGATCCGAACGTGGCTGGTCGCATCGAAGCCAGCAGCAACGCGATCGCGCAGAGCGTCGTTTTCTCCGGCTGGACGTACCGTGGCGGGCTGTTCGCGGGCAATATGCCTTGGGAAAGCTCGTCCGACCGCTCGGGCCTTGCACGAACTCAATTCTGGTTTGACCCAGGTTCCACGACCGTGACAGCCAGCGTCCTCACCCTCTTCCGGAAGGGCTACAACAACGAAGACGATCCCAATGATCGCGGCTCCCCCAACCTCGGCGTCTTCCTGCCACTCAGCACCGACGCGAATCTCGTTACCTCTGGCAGTTCGCTTGAATCAACCTCCAAATGGTCGACAAGGCTCACCGTCGCTCCCGCTGGAAACCCCAGCGGATCAAGCCATCGATGGGACCAGAACCCCATCTCAATACCGTCTGTGTACCTGGACGACGAATATGTCAACTTCGCACTGCAAAAGTACGCGGAGAATGGCACCGTGATTTCCAGCACGCAAACCCATAACGCCAAGCACATGGTTGTAGCCCTCAGCGACGAAACGGGATTGACCAGCACGGGAACCCTGCAGTGGCGGTACTTTGCCTCGCGGGAGTACGAGACAGCCTCAACGGGCATTTACAGCGATAGCCGCCCACGAGTCTGGACTCTGACGCAAGATAACCCGACGGCCTTCGGGACAGTATCGGTGTCGCAATGAAGGCATCTTGGCGCGTTGCACTTGCTGTCGCCGGCATCTCGGCGACAGGGGGCGTTATCTGGATGTTAGCGTCCGGAACCGGGGATGGCGTTTCACCTGCGGCCGTAGCGGCCGCAAAGGATCTACAGCAGGCGGAAACACATTACGCAAAGAAGGACTTCGCCAAGGCCGAGCAAGCTTTGGCCGAGGTCGTCGCTCGACACGCCGCCAGCACCGACCCCGTGGTGCAGGACCAAGTCGGCGTCACACGTTTGCGACAGGGCTACGCCGCAGCCCGCCAAGGCGCGTGGAGCCGGGCGCGGGCGCACTTCCAGACCGCTGAGGCCAGCTACAAAGGCACCGACTTTAAAACGCCGGACTTCGGAGGCATCGAAGACCAGGCTGCGTACCAAGCGGCCGTCTGCCTCGCAGCCGATGGGAAGCAAGCAGAGGCCCTCAAGGAGTTCGAGGCGTTCCTGACCAAGCACAAGGACACCCCGCTCGTCAAGGCCGCGCACCGGAGGCTCGTCATGCTCGACGAAAAGAACCGGGGGCGGTATGACGGCCTGCTCCAGAGAGTTCTCGATGAGCAGGCGGCGAAAGCGCGGTTCGAGCGGGCGACGTGCGGACCGAAAGCCCTCGCCTACCTCCTCCAAAAACTGGGCAAAGAAACGATCGCTTACGAAGCCCTCGCCAAAGACTGCGGTACGACCGATGATGGCACCAGTCTGGCCGGGATGCAGGCGGGGCTGAAGAAATATGGCGTGGCCGCGTTTGGCTACGAAGTCAACCGCAAAGACTTTGCAAACCTTCCCCTGCCCGCCCTTTGGCTGCAAGGCGAGCACTACCTGGTTGTGGAGCGCATCGATGACAGCGCCGCCACCGTCTACGACCCCCTCACCGCGAAGACGCGCACGGAGCCGCTGCCCAAGCTGGACGACACGCGCTTCCTCGCCACCGTTTTGAGTTTGAGTCCCTTGTCCCTCTCCGAGGCAACGAAATGAAATTGCACGAAACCCTCTTTGGCCGTTTGCTCGCTCAGGTCATGGTCTATGCCCTGGTCCAGGCGTCGATTCCGCCCGCGTGGGCGGTGAGTTTGGAGGCTCCGCGTTCCTTGGCAGAGTCGCCGCGCCAGCAGGCGAAGCCGACCGCGTTCGAGACCTATGCGGCGGAACTGGCTTCGGTGAATCCCGATTGGGAGAAGCTGCAGCGCCTCGCCCAGTCGTTCCCGGTGGTCGAGAAGCCCGCCGTTTCGCGCCTGCTAGCGGCCACCGAGATGGAGAGTCGCAAAGGCATGCTCGCGGTGAACCCGTATGTGGCAGGCAGTCAGAAGTGGAGCGTCAATTACGCGGGCATCGACCTGCTAACTGGCAACTACAGCACCAGCGCGACCGACCTGAGCTTCGAAGGCGGCTACGGCATCCCCATCAACGTCACTCGCACCTACAGTTCGAACAACCCGGACGACGGCCCCCTCGGTCGCGGCTGGACGCTGAGCGTGGATGTTCGCACGACGGCGGGCGGCATTCTCAAGGGCAAGGGCTCGCCGGATCGTAGTGTCCCGGTGCAGATGTTCGACCGGCCCCAAAATGAGCCTGCTCGCGGGGCGGATGAAGTCACATTGCCAAGCACGATCCTCACCGAGGGCGTGATCGCGAAAGACGCGGGCGGATTCGAGGAAGACATCATGCGCGATGTCGATGGCATCCTCACGACTCCGCCGTGGGATTCGAACGTGTATGGCGGAGCCTTGGAGTTTGACGAGGTCTCGGGAAAAGAGTTTTGGCTGAACACCAGCCTCGTCATGACCACGCCGGAGGGCACGGTCTACGAGTATTCGGAGCACGGCTCATACCAAAGCGGAGGGGCCAAGTCGGCCTTTGACGAATCGTCTACCCCCACCCGTACACCGAGCAATATCCTCAAGATCGACCGCATTACCGACCGTCACGGGAACGAGACCGAGTTCACATACACGGGCACTGCCACCTACGGCCGTGCCACGGGAACCGTGACCGAAGGCAAACTCTCCTCGATCCTCATGCCCGGCGACCGAGCACTCGTCTTCACCTACGACACAAACGGCCACCTCACCCGGGCTGCGGATGGCACGACGAGCGACGCGCGGTGCGTTGACTACGCTTACACGGAGAACCGGCTCACCAGCGTCGAAACCGGCATCACCGTCGGCTCCCAAGCCGATCCCCTCGTGACCACCTACGACTATGGCGATGCGAGTGAGCCGGACGGATGGACCCCGGAGACGGCAGGTGAACTGCTCACGAGCATCACCGACCCTCGAGGTCTAACGACCGAGATCTACTACTTCATGGGTGCCACCAGGATGCTCCCCTACACCTCGTGGGGGGTGCCGGCACCGCATTGTTACGCGGTCAAGAGCCCGAACGGGGTGTACGCGATCGCCCAGGCATACGAGACCAATGGTGCCAAGCTATTCGGCAGTACGGTTCCCACCAGCCACGGCACCGGCCACGACGATGTTGTTTTTGGCCAGTACCTGCGAAGCGGATCGAGTTGGGTGGAGCTCAGCAAGGGACAACTGTTCCTCACGGCTCCGGATGGCGACATCAACGACCCCTTCGAACTGGAGATGCACGACATGCGGGCGGCGAACTCAGGAGGAACGCAGAATCCAGTCGTCTGGGAACGCGAGTACAACATTAACTTGGGCCAGCTGACCAGCGAGACGAGCTACATTCATCCCAAGCCGGACGAAGAAAATTCACTGCGCATTGAGCGCGGATTTGACCACGGAAACTTCGCAGTTCAGAAGGCCGTGTCCACGATGACCTACAACTTCCTCGGCGCACCGCTGACGAAGCAGACCGTCTTCTCGTTGGATGACGGCGGCGGTTACGCCGAAGTCTCGCGCTCGGAGGTCGGCTACGCCTACCACGGGCCCGAGAAGTACTTCCAGCAGAAGGCGATGCGGGCGAAGGTCGGGAGCAGCACGTGGCGGTACTCCTACACCGACTATTACGAGAATGATGAGTACACGGGCGGGGCGGCGCGGGGGATGACCAAGTTCGTCTACGACCCGAAGTACGGCGGAATCACCTGCACAGACGAGGACGAGGCGGACTGGCGGACCAACATTGCGCCGACCTCGGATCAGCACTCGGCCAAGTTCGAATATGACAGCGAGGGCCGGATCGTCGAGGTTCAGAAGCTGCAGACGGTCACCAGCGGACCTACGTACAATCGGGTGAAGACCACAACAAGCTACAACTCGGACGGATCGCCGGGTTGGGGATTGCCGTATCAGGTGATCGAGGACCAGGGCAGCGGAAAGATCAACCGCACGACTGAGACGACGGAATACGACCGGGCGGGGCGAGCGACCGTGGTCGAAGACGCCGCAGGCCGAGTGTTCGAGACGGCCTATAACGCGCGGGGACAAGTGGAACTCGTCACGCGGACGGACACCAGCCCGGACATCCCGATCGTGCAGTATTGGTACGGCATGGACGACGGGCTTGCCACGAATGGCATGGTGACCGATGTGTACGACTGCCTGAGCGGTGCGGTGACCTGGGTCGCGTACTTCGCCAGCGACCACAGCACCCCCTCACTGCGAGGGCAGGTCGACAACGTTTACAACGACGATGGCCTTTTGTGGGGCGATTACACGGTCTATTACGACTACGACGCCGCCGGGCGTCGGGCGGGAGTCTCATACGAGTTTCTTTGGCACCTGACGGGCGGCTCGACGACCTACACGAACTATGCTTACTCGGACTACCTGTCGGTCGGGTCTCCCGAATCGCCGAGCTATGTGTTCCAGACGATGACCTTGCTGAGTGGCAGCAGTCCGACGGCGGAGGAGTTTCATTACCGGTTCGATACCGCGGGGCGGATGCTGGAGAGCGCGTTCGCGCAGACTCCTCAGGGCGGCGCGCCGTACTACGCGTCTCCGGCTGAGCGCCGGGCGCTGGCAGTGTATGAGTACCGGCCCGCTGGCGAGCTTGCGGAGGTACGGTATCACTGGCAGGATTGGGACGATACGGAGTACGTGACGACCAATATCGGCAAGGTCGCGTATGCTTACGATGACTACAAAGGTCTTCGCGAGAGTGCGACCTTTACTTCGGGCGACGGCAGCGGTTGGGGGACTTCGCGGACCGAGAACTACACCTACGAGGCCGACCTCGACTATCTGACCGGTGTCGACTACAACGACGGCCTGGCGAACGAAGTTCAAACGTGGACCTACGATGCGGCTGGAAATCGGAGCAATTCAGGTTATACTTATGACAACTTGAATCGCATGACTGCCTCACCGGGAAGCACGACTTACGACTACGACGACGATCCGATCGGATTGTTGGGCTTCCGCCTTTGGCGAAACCCTGAGTCGGCCACGACGACGCGCTATTCGTGGGACGATGCGGGGCGAATGACGCAGGTCGCCAGCAATACCGCGGGCGCGAACTATATGTATCGCGCCGACGGAATGCGGATCAAGAAAGTGACGGGTCTTTCGATTGCGTGGCAACCGCCAGAGGGTGAGGTTGGTGGTTTTTACAACGAGGAACAGGCGGACGACAATCCCACTTGGCGCTATCGCTATGACGGGCAGATGTGCTTTGAAGAGGACTTTACTCGTGGTGATCCTGTGGTTGTTACGGGGACGTCTTACGCTTTAGGCGCTCGTGGCATTGATATGATGCGCACGTTCTCGGTCAATACCGGTAACTACAACCGTTCGTACACCGGTACGTTCTTCCCGATCTATGACGGTCACGGCAACATGATCGCGACGCTGGTTCGCGATGGCTCGGGTTGGGATTTGACGAACGAGCGCTCGTATGACGTTTGGGGCGGCGTTCGGGGGTCGAATGACGACGGCGATCCGAATGCGCGGTACTGTGCGAATCTGGGTCATAAGCAGGACGATGAGTCTGGCTTGGTCTACATGCGGGCTCGGTATTACGAGCCTGGGACCGGGCGGTTTGTGAGTGAGGATCCGGCTCGAGATGGTGGGAACTGGTTCACCTATTGCGACAACGAGCCGATAAACAATGTCGATCAGGATGGGAAGGTCAAAACGAACCTAGTACTTCGCGGTATCGTTTTCGGAACAGCTCTCTGGTTCATAGTTAATTTCGTTACGGCAATGGCCAGCGGTGAAGACCTGACGAACGTTCTTAAGAAATCTGCCGTTGTTGTGATTGAAGCCGTACTCTTCGGTGCAGTCGGGCCTATTCACGAGCGATTGTACCCTGTGACTTACAAAGTAGCGTCGCAACTGACCAACGCCCTCAATGATCCACGATTTGAGCAAGGGACGAGATTTCGACGCGTTGATGTGATTATTGCATTCTATGCTGGTTATCAGCTATTTCTTGCATGGGCTATGGACATGCTGGATGACTGGGCGAGGAACTAAGCAATGCTTCTGTTACTCTGGTGTGTCACGGCTATTTCGCTGATCTTCTACGCTATTACTGTTTTTCAAAAGCACAGACTCCCTCTATTTGCAAGAACGCAGGCAGCAATTGGGTCCGTCGGACTGTTCACGTTGGCAGTTGGGTTGACGGTCATGGCAGACTTGACCCACCAACTGCCGATTGCCCTAGTAATCGGAGTCATCGTGGCTGCGCGCTTAGCGGGAATCGCATACCAATCTTGGAGTCGTCCAAAGGGAGAAGTTGCAAGTGATCGTTCTGTTGAGAGCAACAGTAAGGACGATGTGCTTTGATTATTGACGCTCAGTTCGACACGGCGGAGCGCATGTTAGAGAGTGCGTTTGCGCAAACGCCGCAGGGCAGTGCGCCGTTCTACACCTCCCCCGCTGCGCTTCGGGCCTTGGCGGTGTATGACTACCGGCCCGCTGGCGAGCTGGAGGAGGTTCGGTATCACTGGCAGGATTGGGACGAGACGGAGTATGTGACGACCAACATCGGCAAGGTTGCCTATGCCTACGACGACTACACCGGCCTGCGCACGTCGGCGACTCGCTACGAGGGGAGCGGATCCGGCTGGGGATCGGGGATCGTCGACGAGTATCAGTACGATGCCGATCTCGACTACCTGACGGCGGTCGACTACTCGAAGTCCGGTTCGTTCACTGCGGATGATTCCTGGACCTATGACGCGGCTGGAAATCGGTCGAATTCGGGTTATACTTACGACAACTTGAATCGCATGACGGCATCGCCTGGAAGCATGACCTACTCTCACGACATTCTCGGGAATCGGACCTACCGCAACCCGCAGTCGAGCACGACTGTTCGGTATTCGTGGGATGACGCAGGGCGAATGACGCAGGTCGCGAGCAATACCGGCGGCGCGAACTACATGTACCGTGCCGACGGGATGCGCATCAAAAAAGTTACGGGGCTTTCGCTGAGTTGGCAGCCACCTGAGGGCGAATCAGGAGGATTCTATAATCTTATTGAATCGGACGATTATCCGACATGGCGGTATCGCTACGATGGCCAGATGTGTTTCGAGGAGGATTACACCAGGGATTATCCGGTTGTCGTCACCGGTACTTCTTACGCCTTAGGCGCAAGAGGCATCGACATGATGCGCACCCTCACGGTGAACCCGTCAACCTACGAGCGCACGTATGACACCAACGGCAAGAGCTTTCCCATCTATGACGGTCATGGGAATATGATTGCGACGCTGGGTCGGTCTTCGTCTTCGCCATTCGATTGGGAATGAGCGGCAGTATGACGTGTGGGGTGCCGTGCGGTCGGGGTCTACTTCGGGCGATCCAAACAATCGCTACTGCGCGAACCTGGGTCATAAGCAGGACGATGAGTCTGGGTTGATCTACATGCGGGCTCGGTACTATGAGCCTGGGACTGGGCGGTTTATCAGCGAGGACCCGGCGATGCATGGGCTGAATTGGTTCATATATTGCCACTCTGACCCAGTGAATTATGATGATTCTTCAGGCAAAGATGAAGGTATTTCCGGATCGGAAGCGATCGAGTTTCTTGAGCAGTTTTTAGAACGGCTTCACATCCCGTTGCCCCATATTCTGCATAACTTGCTTCGAAAGATGTCGTTCATGTTCCTCTTCTTGGGCGTTTCACGGACCTGCCTGTTTGCAGCATGTGACGCGATTATGGCGCTGGAAGCAGTTCAGGCCGGGGAAGTAGCGATGTGCGTTCAAGGTCAGGCATCCCTTGCAATCGGAGCCGTGATTCTATATTCCATAGCCGTATTAGCGATGATATGGGCCATTGATGAGTGTTGGCAAGCAGGTCAGCAGCTCAGAGCCGATTGGACTGGCGGGGGCGAACATTGAATTCCGCCCCACTTGCGTTTCTTTCCATCGGGTCCGTATGCTATGCGTTTATCACCTTTAGTACTTGCGTACTGCAATCGGTAACAACGCGATCAGGCATTCGTAAGGCACTGCTGATAGCGGCGTACTCGATCTCACTCATCTGGTTCCTGCTTCTAATAAGCGTTGCTGTATCAGAGTATGTAAGGGAGAAGTTCCGCGGTGCGGCCCTAGATGCTGTAATTGCCCTTGCCTTGATCGCACCACTTTACATGCGTTGCAGGACGGGTAGCCCGACCTTCTTCGGTTCTGGTGCAAAGGTGGACCCTGACCACCAGGTTCCACCAGGTCTTTTAGATTCTTCTGAGGATAGGGGGACTCCCGTACCAGATCCAAGTGGGCAACCGGGACGCATGTAGATCAGAGCCCCCTAAAGATTTCTCCGATGCCTGCCGATACCTTTACCAGGAGCGCCAGAGGCGCATGGAGGCAATATGCTGATTAATTCCCGCTATATCACAGACTCGAAATTTCCGGAGGCCGATTATGCAACGGCCCTGACCAATTTCAACGCGGTATGCAGCGCCAACAAGGTCGCGCTTGGCTTGACTACCGACAACCTCACCGAGATCGCAGCGGCCACGGCGGGGTTCCCGACTGCGCTGAATGCGTGGGTTGCGGCTCAGGCTTCGGCGGGCAATGCGAAGACGGCCAAAGACGCGCAGCGCATCACCACCGCGACGATCGTCAACAAGTGGGCGAAGATCTTCCGGGCCAACAATGCAATTCCGGATGCCCTGCTCGACCAGCTGATGGTCGCGGCGCACAAGCCGACGCGCACGAGCAGTCCGCCGGTGACTCCGACCGAGTTCCAGTGCGTCGCCGATGGCGATGGCAACATCAGCATGAAGTGGCGTCGCAACGGCAACACCTCGGCAACCTCGTTCGTCATCGAGTGGCGAGGCAGCGCAAGCGCTCCCTGGACCCAAATCGGCGCAACCACGCGAGCGAAATTCTCTTGGCAAGCGACTCCGGGCGAGTACGCCGCCTTCCGTGTTCGTGCGACGAAGAAGGGCCTGAGCAGCGCGGCGAGCAACCAGTTCGTGGTCTGGAACGGCCAGCCGAACGCCTCGCTGCGCCTCGCGGCGTAAAGCCGGAAGTACCGCTGGCATCCTGCCGGCCCTTGTGCGGAGTTCTTCCGCATGCGGTGCCGGCAAGATGCCAGCGGTACTTTTTTTGGGCTGTCGGCTTTCCCACGCGTTCTGACGACGTTGGACTCTCGTTCCGTCGGCTTGACCTAACGGAAGCATCGCCCTTCGCTTCTCTGGTTCATACTTGAGTCCATCGAACCGGAGGACTTGCCTTGACCCCACTTCTTGCCGCCATCGCCTTGCTCCCAACCCAAACCGCGAACGCGGACGCCATTTTCAGGCAGGGCAAGTTCCCGGTTGCCAAGGCCCTCTACAGCGAGATCGTGCGCGACCATCCACGCGATGTGGCGGCTACACGCCAACTGGGCTACATCGCGATGCTGGGAAATGACTTTCCGGCGGCGGAGCGGCTGCTTGCGAGGGTGCTCCAACTTAAGCCCGGCGATGGGAAGGCGAAACTCATGCTGGCGGAGACGCTGTATCGGCAGGACAAGTTTGTCGAAGCGGCACCCTTGCTGCGCAACCTCGACAAGGCCACCGAAGCCGAACGTGGTACGGTTTACCCGTCGCTGAAGTACGCAAAGCTGGCCAGCTTCAAGGGATTAAAGCCTTACGACGTGCGTGGTCCTGGCCAAAGTACGACGATCAAACTGCTTACGATCGAACCATTGCCTCTACTTCATGTCCGCATTAATGGCAGCAAAGATCTCACGTTCTTCATCGATACGGGTGCGGCAGAGGTGACGCTTGACCCTGCGCTTGCGACGAAGCTCGGTGTGCCGACTTTGGGCACCGACACCGGAACGTTTTCGGGTGGAATGAAGATGGCCGCGTGCCACGGACGGATCAAGTTCATGAAGCTCGGCGATTGGGAGATCCGCAATCTTCCGACCCAGATGCTCGATCTCAAACCGCTCGCAGCAGCGTTTGGGCGAAGGATCGATGGGATCATCGGAACGATGCTGTTCTATCACTTTATTACGACGCTGGACTATCCAAAGCAAGAACTTACCTTGAATCTCAAGACTCCGCAGAATCGTTCTCGAATTCTCAAGCACCAGCCCGGTGACATTAGTCTTCCGATTTGGCTCGCAGGGGACCATTTTGCCGTCACGCCAGGCTCGATCAACGGCAGCAAGCCCTATATGGTGTTTGTCGATACCGGATACATCGGCGGCATTTTCAAGGCAGCCCCAACGACGCTCAAGCTATGCGATCTTGTACTCGATACGGATCAAGCCGAGAAGGCCACGGGGGCCGGTGGTGGGTTCACGATGACGCCGTTCAAAATCAAGGAATTCGCGTTGGGAGAAGCAAAAGCGGTTGACGGAACGGGCACATTCGAAGGCGTGTTCCCATGGGAAAACACGTACGGGTTCTTCCTTTCGGGAATGACGGGGCAAGACTTCTTTAGGCCCTATGCCATGACGTTTGACTACGTCGGCATGAAGATTTTGCTTCGGAAGTAGATCATGCTTAAGCCTGAGGTACCCGCTCTCGTTCTCGCCCCCATGGATGGGGTGACCGATGCGCCGATGCGTACGCTTCAGGGTGCATCGCATGCCTTCACGTTTGCCGTTTCTGAATTCGTGAGGGTGAGCGCAGAGCCGATTCCGAGAAAAGTGTTCCTTCGTGATGTTCCGGAACTCTCTCACGGTGGGCGAACTTCGACGGGCTTGCCGGTCCAAGTCCAGATTCTCGGTGGCCACGCTGGCCGAATGGCCGAATCCGCGCTCGTAGCATGCAACGCCGGTGCCCAGGCTATCGACATAAACTTCGGGTGCCCCGCACCAACGGTTAATCGCCATGACGGCGGTGCAGCACTTCTCGCATATCCGTGCCGAATTCGAGAGATTGTTGCAGCCGTTCGGGCAGCAGTTCCTGCGCATATACCGGTTTCTGCGAAACTGCGTTTGGGCTGGGATAACGTCGATGCAATCCATAAGAATGCGGCGATGGCGGCGGAGGGCGGCGCATCATGGCTAACGATCCATGCGCGCACCAAGTGTCAAGGATATGCGCCCCCGGTTTATTGGGGTGAAATTGGACGCGTACGCCGGGCGCTTCAAATTCCCATCATTGCGAATGGCGATATCTGGACTTATGAGGACTTTCTGCGTTGTCGGGATGAAACTGGATGCCATCATTTCATGATTGGGCGAGGAGCCCTGGCAAATCCAACCTTGCCCGGTCGAATTGCCACTGAACTTGGTATTGGGTTGCACTCCCATGTCGATGCCGACTGGACACGGTTGTTCCGATATTTGGTGGATCTCATGCCTTACCATCCAGCAAAGTCCTTAACTCGCCTCAAGCAATGGATGAAGATTGCGTACGCCTTTGGCGACTTTCCCTATTTTCATGAACTGAAGGCACGCGCTACGCTTGAGGAGTTCTTCGAGGTGCTCGAAGGCCTTCAGTCGGGGCGAGACAACCGGCGACTTCATCTGGCCCACAATGTCTAAAGCCGTGATGCATGCGGGTCTCGCAAATTTCCGTCAAAGCCTGCCTGAACCGGCGGTGCGCTTCCAGCGATCTGACGAGGACCTTCAGGCGAGCGCGGTCCTCGCCCTCGTCTTTCGAGCCCTCCCCGAGAAGACGAGCTGGCCAAAACCAACCCCTGCCGATCCCAGCACTTGCCCAAACTGCGGCACCCCGACCGCGGGCACGAGGAGCCCCTACTGCGGAACCGAGTGCCGAGAGATCGCGGCATTCATCCGGCAAACAAGGGCCAACCTCGCCGACGGAACGCTCCTAGACCCAGAGAGACGAGCCGCGCTCGGCCAAGTCCTGTGGCATCTCCTCGGCGGCGGCTATCCTCGGCGGCAGCGGCTCGTGAGCGAGAAGGACCGGGCGAAGCTCTTCGCCAAGGCGAACAACCAGTGTCAGACCTGCGGCGCACCGGCGACGACCTTCGACCACATCACAACCGCCTGCAACCGGCCCATCAACCTGCGCGTGGCCTGCGATGCCTGCACGACCACGAAGCAGTTCGAAGACGCGGAGTTCACAGAAGAACCAAGCGTCAAGGACTTACTAAAAGAGCTCTCGATCCGAATCGCAGCACCCAGAGCACTGCGAGTCTGCGACGACGCGGAGACCTGGGACTGGAGGGCGTTCGTCAAGGAACGAATGAACAAGGCGTGAACAAGTCACAACGCCACCCTGAAACGGGGCAATCGCGGCGGACAATAGACCCCATGGCCCGCCTCGTCACGATCCTCGTCTTCCTCTGCGCCCTCTGCTGCTCGGTTTTCGCCCATGATCCGAATTTGTCCAGCGTGCTCATCGACCTCACGCCGGGATCGTCGTCGATCAAGGTCGTCGTGCGCGCCGACAAGATCGGAACCAAGGCTGACGAGACGATCCGGTCGAGGATGATCGTCTGGGTCGACGGCAAGCGCCTTGCCCCAACCGCGGCTAAGATCAACATCGATCAGGTTGCCACCGAACTGACCTGGACCGCCCCCTTCGATCCGACAGTAACCGCCTTCGACATCCGGGGCAAGATCTTCTCAGAAGACCCGAGCGCGCGGACGGTCGTGAGCATCTTCCGCAGCGGCGAGCTCCTGCAAAGCGCGGTGCACGAGAAGGCGGACGCCCTCCTCACCTTCGGCGAGGCGAAGGGGCAAGGCACGCTCGGGATCGTGGCGGAGTTCTTCCGGCAGGGGGTGGAGCACATTTTTCTCGGGTTCGATCACATCTGCTTCGTGCTCGGCCTGCTCCTGCTCGGCGGGACGTCGTGGCGCATCGTCAAGACGGTGACCGCCTTCACGCTCGCCCACAGCATCACCCTCAGCGTGGCTGCGACAGGGCTTTGGGTTCCGCCCTCGCGATTCATCGAGCCGCTGATCGCGCTGAGCATTGTGGCGATCGCGGCTGAGAATATCTGGAACCTGCGCAGGCCGGCCGAGGAGCGGAATTTGAATTGGCGGCCGTGGCTGGCGTTCGGGTTCGGACTGATTCACGGCTTCGGGTTCGCGGGGGCGCTGGCCGAGGTTGGGTTGCCGCAGGGCGCGCTGGGTTGGGCGCTGGCGTCGTTCAATGTCGGCGTCGAAGTGGGTCAGGCGACGATCGTGCTCCTGGTTGCTCCAGTTCTGGCAGTGATCGCCGCGAAGCGCCCGAAAGTCGGCCGCTCGATCATCGCCTGGGGCTCAGCGGCGATTGGCGTGCTGGGCATGTTCTGGTTCGTGCAGCGGGTGGTGGGGTAGGAAGCTTGCAGGGCAACCAAACCCGTACCGCTGGCGTCCCGCCGGCATCGCGGAAGCTCCCCAGGTCGATGGGATGCCGAAGGGCGCAAATCCCGAAGGATGGCTCGATGATCCCGAAGACCTCCTCGATAACCCCGAAAGCCTCCTCGAGAATCCCGAAGACCTCCTCGAGAGTCCCGAAAGGTGCCTCGACGTGCTGTAGTCATTCTTCGGGGTTCTCGAGCCGCCTTTCGGGGTTAAAAACTTGTCCTTCATGGTGATCGAGAGCAGCTTCGGGCTATTAATATCTTCATACCCGGTTATCGAGGGTGCATTCCAGAAGCCGCGGCCCAACTCCCCATCACGGAGTGAGGGGGATCTGGCCGTGAGGAACGAGCGCGCCTGAAGGGGAATAATTTTTTCCCGCGAGCGATCAACGATTGCCCTGGGAATTACTCTCCCTTGTATAGTGACGGCAGCGGCGCGGTAGAGTGCCGGTGCAGGGTGGAGGGACTACATTCTCCCTTTCCGCTTAGACGGACCCGGTGAGTATTCCCCCACCCCGAGCTCAACGCCGATGAAGTGACTTGCGGCCTTTGCAG
>JAIBBE010000061.1 GCA_019694835.1 Fimbriimonadaceae bacterium
CCCCGGGCGCGTTCGGCCGGGCCGGAGCATCGAGGGAGCGGTCTTCCACAGCTATCTGACATACACCGACAGCTGGAACAACCTCACCGACTCGCAGCGCGAGGCAATACGCAAGACTTTGCCATTCACGCGCGCTGGAGCCGCGGAGCCGGGCATCGACGGATATCTCGACCAGGACCGTACGTATTCCTCGGGCGGTCGCGCACTGAGTCGTGCAAGCGTGAGGAGTCTCGGATGAACGGCCGACCAACCCTGGACGAACTCTTTGAGAGCCGAGTCTGCTATCCAGATCCCGACGCTCAAGAAAGGCTGGGACTGCTGGTCGGCTTAGATGACCACAAGAGGCGTTTGACGAAAGTTCTGTCTCTCCTCGTCAACCCAGCCGGACTTGAAGCGTGGGCCAAGAAGCACCACCCCGGCGCTGCCAATGCACTCAAATCACTGCTACGGCGGCCGCCGTTGGTCGTGCTATCGGGTGATGTGGGCTCCGGGAAATCGGCACTTGCTGAGTCAATTGGCGACGCCGTCGCCCGCCAAGAGAACATTGCCGTCACGCTACTTCCGCTGAGCCTATCAACGCGGGGCCAGGGACGGGTAGGCGAGATGACTCAGCTAATTTCTTCGGCTTTCGACTACACGATCGGCGAAGCGACAAAACTTAAGGCTTCCAGCGGAAAATCCCGCGGCGCCGTTATCCTGTTGGTCGACGAGGCCGATGCCTTGGCTCAATCGCGAGAAGCCTCCCAGATGCATCACGAGGACCGCGCCGGCGTAAATGCCTTCATACGCGGCATAGATCGCTTGGGTAATGGCCGCCTTCCTGCTGCAGTCATCATGTGTACAAACCGCCTCGGCGCGCTCGATCCCGCAGTCAAGCGCCGCGCTGCCGACATCCTCGTATTCCAGAGACCCGACGATGCACAGCGACGCGCCGTGCTATCGGAACCATTGCGGCACCTGGGCTTCACCAGCACGCACATTGACAGCCTCGTCGCGTGCACCGGTGCGCGCGGCGAGCGTGATTATGGATTCACGTTCTCCGATCTCACGCAGCGCTTACTGCCGGCAATAGTTCTCGACGCTTACCCGGATCAGTCCGTGACTCCCGCGCGAGCGCTGGAGGTCGCGAGATCACTCTCCCCGACCCCGCCGTTTCAGGAGAACGCATCATGAGCACCTGGTCGCTATCCCAAGTCCTGGCTGGTCTACACGACAATATTCACCAACGCCTGGAAACTGCCCGCAAGACGTTTGGGCATCCCGGAACGAAAGGGGACGCCACCGAATCTGTCTGGCTAGAACTACTGAACTCCTATCTGCCAAAGCGGTACGAGGCTGCAAACGCGCACGTCGTCGACAGTCTCGGCTGCTTTAGCGATCAGATAGATGTTGTAGTCTTCGATCGGCAGTATTCGCCCTTCATATTCAAGTTTGAAGGGGCCACCATTGTTCCTGCCGAAAGCGTCTATGCCGTCTTTGAAGCCAAGCAGAGCATTAACGCCTCCCATGTGGAATACGCGAAATCCAAGGTTGAAAGCGTACGACGACTGCACCGCACGAGCCTTCCGATTCCACATGCCGGCGGCACATTCCCCCCAAAACCCTTGATTCCGATCCTCGGCGGCATACTTACGTTCGAAAGCGACTGGAGTCCACCGCTCGGCGATGCGCTACGCAGCGCGCTCGCCACTACGGAACCATTGGATCAGCTAGACATCGGATGCGTCGCCGCCCACGGCTATTTTGTAATGGAACGAGATGGATCCGTCCACGATGTCTATGCAGGCGGCAAGTCTGCCACGGCCTTTCTTCTTAAACTCATCGCCACTTTGCAGTTCAGTGGCACCGTTCCAATGATTGACGTTCAGTCTTACGCGCAATGGTTGTCGAAGTAGACTCATTGAGGCGAGTTCGCGACGCGATCGACATCGAGCGTACCCTGCGTCGCATACTCGCCGAGATCGAGCCCACGCGCGCACAGAAGGAGGGTGCACAGAGAAGCCACAAGCACCTCCGGGCATTGCTGGATTCCGGTCAGATCGGATCGCGAATCCGCGGCAGCTACCTGAGCGGAAGCTACGCTCGTGACACTGCAATACGCCCCCTCGACGATGTGGACATCATCTTCGAAATCGAACCGTCTGGTTGGAACTCGGGCCTCTTTCGAACACTGCCAACGCCGGACCGGGTGCTCCAGTCATTCGCAACGGCCATTCGTCGCCGGTATCCGAGCACTTCCGTATACAGCCAACGCAGATCAGTTCGGCTAAATTTGAATCACCTTGATATTGACGTTGTACCCGCGATACCCGATAGGTCGGATCCTGGCCTCATTCTTGTTCCGGACCGCAACTCTGACAGTTGGATCAAGTCCTCTCCCCTGCGTCATTCCGAAATCGCATCGCGGGTTAATAGCCAGCGCGATGGTCGGTTTAAACCCTTGGTCAAACTGGCGAAGTTCTGGAACTCCAACCTTCCCGGCACAACCCGCTGCAAGTCGTTCACCATCGAGACGCTTGCAACGCGAACCTTCTCGACCATCCCGTTCGACGGACTGCGCGAGGGTCTTCTGCTCTTCTGGGATTTTCTGGCCGCCCAGTTCGATGAGCCGTCGATCGTGCGATGGCCACAGACATTTGGCATGTCTTTCGATTGGCTTTCCATTTCAGTTCCAGACGCTGCGGGAATCGGGTCAAATACCGCCGCTTACATGACCTATTCACACGCACGATCACTTGCTGCAGCCGCTCGCATCAGCAGAGACAGACTTCTCGCTTCGTCCAGCGCTCGCACAGATGACAGCTGCGAGAGGCACATCCTGCGTTCACTCCGGGCTTTGTGATTGCTATACGCCGAAGGTCTGCTTGTTACCGCGACCGTTCATGAAGGCGCTCCGCTATTCGAACCGTGCGCAATTCGGAGAGGAGCAGGTCACGGTCCGTCTGTATCGGAGATAAGACTCGCAGGAACTGATCTGTCTTCGCTGCGAGTGCATGGTGACCGCTCCTATGCAGGATCGAGATTGCAGCGCGCCACCCAGACTCCACTAGGGTGCGCGTCTCGATAAGCTCACGTGCAGCGACATCCGGGCGCTCGCGCTCGTTTCGTACTTCCGACGCTATCTCTTCCACCCTACTGCGCATGTGTGTCGATTCACCCCTCAAGCTCGAACGGTAAATGCCATCCTTCTTGGGGGTCCGACTTTCTCCATGAACCGCACGCTCGGTCGCATTTGCCGCCACGCCCAGCGCCCTCAAGTGGCTCGCGAACTGCGACCGCCAGTGACGCAGGGTTGCCTTCTTGATGTTGAGCCGCACTCCCTGCTCGCTCACCGCCTTGAGGACCA
>JAIBBE010000202.1 GCA_019694835.1 Fimbriimonadaceae bacterium
GTAGGGCCGGTTCGAACCGGCCGCAGTGCTCCAAAACACGTCCGGTTTGAACGAGACATTCCATACTCATCGGCCGAGGGGGAACGCCAATGACGATTGACTACACGCCGATCCCGGCCAATTTACGCGACATTTATGAAGAGCTAGAAAGCCAACTTTCATGGTTGCATGAAGAATGGAAAATGTACCGGCAGCTGTTCGGCACGAACGCGGAACGGATTGAGTTGATGAACGAGATGTGCCCCACGTTCACGTACAACCTTCAGTTTATGACACACGATTGGATCACCCTTTCCATCTGTCGTCTCGCTGTCGACAACTCAAGGGTGGCCAGGAAAGATACGTTAGTTGTCGCGTTATTACATGAACAGTTAGACCGGGTCAGATACCCGGCCCTCGGCGCTGCCCTGGACGCTGCCTTCGTGGACGTGAAAAGAACGTGCGGTATCTTACAGAAACACCGCCACACACGGATTGCTCACCTCAACCGGGCCGCTCACCTAACCTCAAAGACTCATCAGCTACCGTCACGCCAGCAAATCGAGGATGCCCTTGAGGCCGTGCGGCGTTACATGAACATCTTTCGGGAAGAGTTCATGGGTTCCCCGCTATACTTTGAAGGGGTGATGATGCTTGACGATGCCAAGACGATGTTGTGGTGTCTTCTCCAAGCTCAAGAGTATGGGAAGCTCGAACGTGAGAACCCCGGCGAGTACCACACCCGCTTGAGGGCTAACAACTATTACTCGGCGTTGCAAAACGACGCAACGACGCTGTGACTCCCGAAGGGCCGGTTCGAACCGGCCGCAGTGCTCCAAAAGAAATCCGGTAAGTGGCACAATTAAACGCGTGTGCTCAGAGTCTTCGAGCCCCACCATGTTTTCCGCGAGTCCTCTGCATCCTCAAGCATTGGTACACTCTACCGGGCTGAGTCTTTGGACCTGGAAATAACCATGAAACGAACCGCAAAGTCCCGCCTCTGGTTATGCCTGATCGCCATTCCAGCCCTGCTCAGCAGCCTCTCCGGAGTTGCGGCAGAGAAACCGCGGGTGATCGTTTCGACCGACATCGGCGGAGGTGATCCTGACGATCATCAGTCGATGGTCCATTACCTGGTCTATGCCGATCGATTTGAAACAGAGGGGCTGATCAGTTCACCCCCCAAACAGGGGCGGGCGTCTGACATTTTGGATTGCATTGCTGCGTACGAACGGGACTTCGACAATTTGCAATCCTGGTCACGCGATTATCCTCGGCCCGATGCGCTGCAGGCCGTCGTCCGCCAGGGGGCGATCGATTCGCAGTCTGGGGCAGAACCGGACAAGGCGCTCAGTGACGGCGCCAAGCTGATCATTGAACGCGCCGGCGCGGATGCTCTTCGGCCTCTGTACGTGCTTGTCTGGGGCTCGATCACCGACGTGGCCCAGGCGGTACACTCGGCGCCCGCCATCAAGCCCCGCCTGCGCATCTATTCCATCGGCTCCTGGAACACTCAAAACGGTCGCAAGGAGCGAGACTACCTGTTTGCTCATCACCCCGACCTCTGGTGGATCGAAAGCGACACTTCATTTCGCGGCATGTACATGGGGGGCGATCAGGAGGGCGACCTCGGCAACCGGAGCTTTCCAGCACAGTACATCAAAGGACACGGTGCCCTCGGTGCCCTCTTCATGCGGAAGAAGGCGGACATCAAGATGGGGGACTCTCCGAGCGTCCTCTACCTGCTGCACGGCGACCCGGATAAGCCGGAGACACCTCACTGGGGCGGCGCTTTCATTCAGCCTGAGCCGGACAAACGCCCCACGTACTGGCACGACAACCCGGCACCCGATCTGATCTCGAACGACAAACCGGGCGCCAGGACGGTCAACCAGTGGCGAACGGACTATTTACGAGACTGGCAAGCGCGGATGAAACGCGTGATCAAGAAGAAGCCAGCGGCTAACGGGGAATGAGCTTTGTGCAACCTCGACACACCGGTCGGATGACACGTCCCTGAGGCTTTACAAAGTGCGTGGTGAACGTTCGTGTGACGCCGATCCCACGGCATCGCTTATTGCTACGCGACACTGGCACGAAACACGAAGCGTGTGCCAGTGCGAAACAACACCGGGGGAGAATCGCATGTTGACGCATCTCGCAAAGCGCGGTGGAATGGTCGCTGTGTGTTGGGAAGCCAAGTGTGTGTGCCACTGCCGGCTTGCCCAGCGGTGCGGGCATGCATCGAACAGATTCGAACGATTCCACGCCCTTCGCAAAGCCTCAGGGACGTGCCGCGCGCGGCGCACTGGCGGAGCCAGTGGCACACGAGCGGTTTCGATTGAATGCTCAACACTGGCGGACAAGCCGCCAGTGGCACCCAAGATTTTGGCATAGCCAGTGGCACGCAAGACATCGGCACTGGCATAGCCAGTGGCACACGAGAGAGAACGTCGATTGTCGTCCGAGGAAATGCCATGCGGATGGTCGAGCACGCATCCATGAGCAGCCAAGCAATGCTCGAGCAACTCGTCCGTTCGAAGATGCGCAAGGGCTTGAGCATCTTGCTGCGCACCTTGCGCGGTTGAGCATCTTGCGCCGTTTTCGAAATGTGAGACGCGACGAGAAGTTACACTTTTTGGCAACTTCGACCAGGGGTGAAGAAATGTGCGGGGCGCAAACAGGTCGAATTTTGAGCACCTTCGAACCTTGTCGCGAGCTTTCGACGGACTTCTTCGCGGCAACGTCGGCTCGACTTCGTCTCAGTCCAAGGTCCAAAGTCCAAAGTCCCGAGTCGGAAGAAGACGGAAGATGGAGGATGGAAAGAAGAGAACTGAGGACAAAGGACGGAGAAAATCAGACTCTTCCCAAGCCGACGACTTGTCGTCGGAACAGCGGCCGATGAGAAGACAGACAACGGATGACGGAGGGAGGAAGATAGAGGATGGAAGATGGAGGAGAGGATGCCCCCTCACCCCCGGCCCCTCTCCCGCAAGGGGCGAGGGGCGCAGAAGAGGGAAGACGGAGGGAATCGGACTCTTGCCAAGCCGACGACTTGTCGTCGGAACAGCGGTCGATGACAGGACGGAGGGACGAGGACGGACGGAGGGAGGATGACGGAGGAGGAAGATGGAAAGAGGAGAAGAGAGAACGGAAAGAAAAAGAGTCCCGAGTCCCGAGTCCCGAGTCCTGGGTCAGCAATCCGCAATTCGCAATTCGCAATCCGCGATGCCTGAAGCCCGATTGCCCGAAGTCTGGAGCCCGGCCTTCTAGATCCCGGCGAATGCAAGTTTGG
>JAIBBE010000236.1 GCA_019694835.1 Fimbriimonadaceae bacterium
GGCCAGCCGCCCACCACACTTCAGGCTCGAGCCCGCCGCCGCTCCGGGAACACCACCTCGACCCGGAACGGACTCTCGATTCCCGTTCGGTTTATCACCACTGAACGAACATCGGCGTGTCAGCACCCCCATGCGTATGCGCGGCCGATCGGCTGGTTCCATTCCGCCTGGATCTCGTGTTGAATACGGCGGGACAGCCCCGTTTGGCGTGGCCGCGGAGGTAGTGGCAAGGCCCTCGGCTGAGCCGCTCTCGGTGGTGCCGGCGGGCACTCTGGGGCGGTTTTCGGCCGAATCAGCGCGAATTTGACCACAATTCGACATCGCGGGCGGTTTTGGAGCCAAAAGTGCCGCAATTTGGAGCAGTGGTGGAGTCTGGGGAGGAGCCCTTTCCCACGTGCTGCGAATCTGGCAATGCCCTTATTACGATTGAAACCAGTGAAATCGACTTGGAAGTGTCAGTACCTTGGCGCGTAAGCGTCAGCGGACGTATGACCTGGCAGCAAAGCGGGTTTACTCACCAGGAATTTGGTTGTGCCAGGTGTGACGACGTGCTGTATATCGAGGCGATGACTTAGCCTTCAACGCTGAGGCGGACCGTTGTTGGAGGAAGGCAATGCCCTCGTTCCGCAGGCAGTGCACACGAGTCAGAGCCTGAAGGCCGCGACACGTCTGAACGCGGCCGAACAGGGCGAAATATGAAGTCACTTTTCTGGCCGACCTTTCCAACCAAATAGTGCTTGCCGAACGAATGCGGCCTTCGGAATGCTCAAGTAGAGTTCGGATGTCCCGTCGATCTGCTTGACTTCGATTAGTTCGGCGTAATAGTGGGAATGCGCCTTGTCCACTTCACCGACTACTTTGGTTTCATCCACCTCGCGCCACTTTCGAGGTTCTTTGGGTTCTCCCTTGAAGAATCTGTCCTTACTACCCGTCAGGGTGAACACCTCGACTACAGGATGACCACGCGCGCTAAGCCGTACCGCATCGTCCTTACTCAGGTCTGGCGTCTTAATTTCGATGAATCCAGGGTCACCTTTAGTTCGCTCACGGAGCATCTCCTTCTCCGCTCGTTCGAGCAGGTTGACTGCGGCCACGAACTCTGCCATGTGTTTCAGCGCCTGGCGTGCTTCCCTATCGGAGAGCGATTGCATCTTGACGGTGGGCCGGCTTGGCAGGTCATGCCGTGGGCCTTGGTAGACCTTCGACCCAGAGCGGGACGTTGGCCCCTCCAGGCATTGGGGTGGCGTGCGTTCGCCCGGCACATTGGCGCAGCTCATCGAATCGCCCATCCGTTTCTTGTATAGTTCCGCCCGTATGGTAGCAGGCGACGCGGAAGCCGACGATGCAGAGTCTCTGCGCCCGCCGAGGGATGATGGCGCGGGCAGTGCTCCGACGCTCGAGAACTCGGTCGATAGGGAGATCTCTCGCTCACCGAATCGTCGAGGTAAGTCGCTGTCGCCCAGTGACGAGGGAGACCCACGAGCCATTGATCAACGTAGGCCAACGCCACAGCCTTCGCGTGCAAACCTCTCGCCGCGTTCGGGCAGAGCCCAGCTGGATCAAGGGACTGGGGAAGGCCCTCGAGAGGCGAGGCGTTCTGGATCTCGTGCCGCGCTACCGCGTCCGACAGCCCGAAACCGCGAACTGCCGCGATTAGACGGCCTGAGCCGTTCGGCTGGGCTTGAAGTTTTCAGCGCCCTTGGCTTGACGGCTGATGAGGCGGTGTTAGCCGTTTGGGCAGAACCCCCGGAAATGCTCGCGGACATCCTCTATGCTCCGCACTGGTCGGCCGACCGCCCGATGTCCATGATCGCGGCCTTTGAAGCTCTAGCGGGGAGTGCCATCCCCCCGCCGAAGAACCTACTTCCACTCATGCCAGTCGATGAGCGGTCGATCGCTGCAGTAGTTTGTCGGCCCGTAGGAACGCAGGGCACGGCCGACCTGGTCGAAGGAACCGGCGCAGTCGTCCGTTGGCACCTTGACCCCATTCCATCCGAGTATCAAGCGGCACTCCTCGACGTTGATGCTTGGAACTACGTGGACTCCATAGCGCACGAACTGAACGAGCGGCCGTTCGCGATCAGGCGCGTGGATGAAGTCACCGACCGATACAAACGGGACTACGTTGAGCGGGGCGCTCGACCGAAGCCCCATGTTGCCCGGCCGGTTCAACTTGCGTGCCAGAATGTAATCCTCGGGCTTTCTGTGTTCGCCCATGACTCGAGCTTCGACGGGCTCCGCGTACCGGCGTGGACTACATGCGAAGTTCCTCATGTAGCCACCCAAGAAGCCGTTCGCGCATTGACCGCGCTCATGCTCTGCGATGCGTATGCGTCCGGTGGCACGATGGAGGTGCGGTTTGGCCGAGCCGTGCCAGCGTCCCTTTGCCGTTATGCCCGCACTATCGGACTCGATATCGACGGCGGCACCGCCAGACTGACGCCCCCGCAGTCGAGAGATCTTTTTCTCGCCGTGACGCAGATGCCAGAGGGACTACGGAGACGGGTCGAAGATTACATCGCGGACGGTGTAGAGAGTCCTGAGCGACTCTGTTACACCTTGTTGGCCAAGATTTGGGAACCGATCGAATTGGATTTTCTCATGGGAACCAGCAGTCGGACGCCCTCCATCCTCGTCGGCGGGTCGAACCTCGGCGATCGTCCGACACGGATGGCAGAAAGCGAAGCCTGCCGCGCTGCGTTGCTTCTCGGAATGCTCTACCGTCGATTGGACGCGCTCGATTCCGCCGGAAGCTCTGCAGAGGCCAGGGTCTTCGATGACACTTCGGCCGGAGTGAGTTGGGACGTTATAGAGGAATTCGGCGCGGTCGCATTCCAGGATCTTCCGGATGATCCACTACCCTGGCAGCGTCCAGGCTCGCAGGTGAGGCCCGAGGGCGGTGCTTTCATTGCGCTGCCCCGCGCGCACCCGTCTAACGCAGACGTAGAGACAGCGCGGATGTTGTCTGACAGCGCCAAGCTCCCTGTCTGCCTTGCGGTGCCGGCAGATCGAATCGACGTGGTCGATTGTGATCTGCCTGTGCTCGCCTGCCCGGACCGTGTCTCAGAATTGGACGCAACCGCTGAGCGAAAGCTCATGAGTTCGCGGATAGCCCGAGCATGACGACGGAACAGAGAGCTTTTGTTCGGATGTCCGCGGCGTCAGCCGAAGTCGTGGCGGAGTTGCACCGGCTTTCCATCGGCGCACTCGAAAGATCTAAGAAGGCACCCATCGGTGATAGGGTAGACATCCTCCGCTTCGAGCGTTGGCAGACTGAACTAGAGTTGCTGGCGCTGGTTGCCTGGAACGGTGGAGCCCCGACGTTCGTTGAGGCCTCGCCGGCAAGAGGCGAACGGCTTACCTGTATCGTGGACCCTGAGGAGTCGCTTGGCGATGTATCGGAAGAGGCGGTGACGTGGCTCCGGGAGTGCGCGCAAGACGGCGCAGTGGTGATCGAGTGTGTGACACCGTCTGGTCCGGGAAAGACCGTCCGACCGCAAGGATCGGGAACCATCCGGCCCCCTATGGATCCATGGGAGTCATCAAGCGGCCAATGGGGGAAGGCAGCGGTGCGAGAACGATTCCTCGCTCAACTCGATGCATCGGTTCGTAACCCAGCGACTCCAATCGTCCCCAGCGGCGTGTCAAACTCCGTGCTGACTGAGGCACTGCGCTCCTATGCGGCTCGAACCAATTCAGATCCAGCAGTGCTGGTGCCGGTGGCCTACCGCGATGGTTCGAACGGACGACCATTCTGGTTGCGTGCCCTGAACCTGACGGACAACCGGCAGCACATGGGGCGCGTGTTGACGTTCTCCCTGCTGTCGATCCGGCACAGTGCGCTCGATGCCTTGGTTGACGGCGCGTGGTTGCGAAACACCGATGTGAGTCGCCCGCGTCCCGCCGGTGATACCGACGAGATGGTCTACGCCGAGTCGGTGCGCCAACTGTTAACCATCTCTGATGGGCAGCCGGCCACCATAATCATGTACCAGACCGGCCTAGACACGGCCATCGTAGGATTCTACAGGGCGGTAACGGAGTATCTCCTCACCCGTAGCGACCTCCTAGTACTGCCTCGCTACTACCAGTCGGATGGTACCTACGCGGAAGGTACTGCATGGAGGGCGGAGTGACGGATCCCGAACGCCCGGCTCGGGGCACTTCAACAACTGAGACTTGGGAGACGCTGTGTAAGGACTGCCGGGCTGCTGCTCGGAGCAGTGACCCGAGATTTACCGCTCGGGGTACAAAGCCACGTACCGAAAGTCAGGCCGTCTTTTCGTACAGCGGCAGGTGGGCTGAATGGCTGGTCGAGCGGGGCCAAACTAGGTCGGACCGTTGCCCGGAATGCCGGAATAAGCACAAGCAAGCTATACGTGCCTATCCGGTCGCATATGTCGACGTGAAAGCGATTGGGACGGTTGCCGATCTCTCCGAGCCTTCGGGGCCCTTGGGTGGACTAGGCCCGCTACCTGTCACTCATGAGCGTAAGCGATTCGAAGTCGACCTACAGAAGTTCCAGTTCGGGTTGAAGGACGAAGACATCGTCCAGCTGATGGATGGACTGTCCCACGGCAAACGCGTAGCGGTTCTGGAGGCAGGAACTGGCACGGGGAAGTCCACGTTTGCGCCGTTTCGGTTGATGTATCCCCCAGACCAGCCGCCCGCCGCTAATGGCTCCGAGCTTTACCGACCCACGCGTCACGGCCCGATCGTCGTGACGGAGCCTCGCATCCCAGCAACGACTGGAGTCGCGACGTTCGTGGGGGAGGCGCTTTGCTTCGGCCATGAACGGTGTACCCGGCACATCGGCCCTGGATTCCCCGTTGGATACCAGAAGCAGGGAGAAAAGTACTGGGACGAGGCTTGCCAGCTCATCTACGTGACTGATGGCACGATGATCAATTGGATTCGCGATGGCCGACTTGCACGGATTGGGACGGTGATCGTCGACGAGGCTCATGAACGAAGCGAGAACATCGATCTTATCCTAGCCCTGCTGCGCGACCAACTCCCCCGATACCAGCACCTACGCGTCATAATTGCCTCTGCCACTATCGACAAGAACTTCTTCATCGAATACTTCGGCGGCCAAGACAAAGTTCACTCGCAGTACGTACCAGCCGTGAAAGGTGTCGGTTATGGTGTTCCGATGTTTCCGGACATCGAAATCACAGATGGAGTCATCCAGAACGGCTTAGGCCTACCTGAGCCCATAGGCCGCTTCGATGGCTGGCCGATGACGACAGATGCCGGAGAAGACGTGTATGCCCACACTCGGGCGCTGAGACGACTCGCTGCGACGGAAGAAATACCAATCGATCAATGGCGACAGAGAATGCCAACAGCGGTCGCGCAGCAGATACTTCGACTGCTCGAGGAAACCAAGCCCGACTCGGGCGACATTCTTGCATTTCTCCCAACGACCGATCTAATCCAAAAGTCTTGTGACCAGGTTCGGCGAGGCCTTCAACGAGTCCAGTCCAGAGTCAACGTCTACGCACTGCTGTCGACCGTGACTGAGGCTGACAAGAGGGCAGCACTGGCTCCCAGCAAGTCCGGTGAGCGGAAGGTCGTAATTTCTTCTAATCTTGCCGAGACTTCGCTCACTGTGAGTGGTGTCCGATACGTGGTGGACTCTGGCTTGATCTGCCAGAGTGAGTGGGATCCCGAAATAGCGCAGGAGTCCCTCCCGACAAAGCCGCACAGCCAGTCGGGCGTACGGCAACGCTGGGGACGGGTCGGCCGCGACCAAGTCGGATGGGTATTTCCGCTCTACACACAACGGCAGTTTTTGGAGAACATGCCTCGCGATACACCTCCGGGATCAACGCGCGCAAATCTCGAACAATTTCTAATTAAGCTGAAGGCCGCAGGCGTTGATAGTCCTGCCAGCATCGAAATGCCGGCGAATTTCACCAATGACCAATACGCGCCCGATACCGAGGCTCGTCGCGCCGCGGACGTATTCAGCGCAGAGATCGTTCGCGCTGAGCTTGCGCTAGCAGCGAACGGGGCGGTCGATTCAGCTGGTCATCTGACAGCGCTCGGACGAGAGCTGCAACAATTTGCAGGCCCCGCGGAGCAAGCAATCGCGATCATGTTTGCTGACCGGCTTGCGTGCGTGCCAGAGGTTGGCGTCGCGCTTGCGCTTCTGTCGGGAGGCCGGCTGGTAGGTCGTGAGGCTTTGCTGAGGTTCGACCGAGCCTGGCCTCCAGCATGGCGCGTCCAAGCGACTGCATGCCACCGGGCTCTGGCGGTCGGGTGCCGTGACGACCTCGACTTCGTTCTCCGTATCGCTGCCGCGTGGGCACGTTCAGGCTACTCAGACGCTTGGGCGCGTATGTGGTGGATTAATCCGGACATCCTAGACCAAGCCTATTCGCATGCGCGTCAACTGCTCGAAACCCTCTCTGCGGCCATGAAGGAAGAGGCGATGCGAGCGGTGGACGTGAGGCTCATCCCTCGATCCCGGGCGGTCCTTTCGCGGGCACTCGCCAGCCTCACGTATGTGCCCGCTGAAGAGGAGGGCACTTGGCGCCTCGAACTCAGCGCAGACGCACAGCCTGTCGAACTGGGACGTCAACGCCTGATATCGGTGGCCGGCCGTTTGGTCGCGTTGTCTCGCTGGCGTCCGTCTTCGTCCGACGATTCTGAACCGCCGAAGGCGATCATTGAAGGCCTCGTGTCGGTGGAGCCTTGGGCAAGAGAGGGGAACCCCGATCCATTCGAATTGCTCCTGCGGGCGTCCGCTATGAGCCATGGGGACTCGGCAGAGCCCGCTGATGTTCTAGGCCGAGTCTTGGATATGTTCCCTGTTGGAACCGTGGTGATGGCTCCCGCAGATGCCGAGGCAGGCATGCCCTACCAGGTCGTCGGGAAACATCCTGCCCCGATACCGCCGTACGACCTCCCCGACCTGGATGAGATTCGCGACGTGTCCGCAGAATCGACTGTGGACGACGACACAAGGATCGCTCGGCGGAAGGGGATTCGTTCAAGCGACGAGGAGGCAGCACAGTTCGCCATCGGCGGACGACGGCGGAACGCGGAGGCACCCGACGAAGAACTCGTTTTTGTGCAAATGGATGTTCGCGACCTAGAGGAGAACGACAGCGTAACCCAGTCGAGATTAGCCTTGCCGCTTGCGGCCGCCAGTCCGGCGACCCAAGAATCGGTCGCTCCGACCATGTCGCTCCCAATTGCCTGGGAAGGGCCGGCGCAGCAGGGAGTTCAGCCGGGACTGGTGGTTGGCTATGAACAGAGCGGCGATAACGTTGGTCTCAGGCTTAAGCCGTGCGGCCCCGGTCCGTACCTGCTCGATCTCCCCCGCCTGTCTTTCGGCGAACAGGTAACCGTGAGTGTCCAGGGGATCGTCGAAGACCACAGGACGACGTTCCGAGTGCTTCGTCTCCCAGGCGATGATTACGAACTCTTTGAGTCAGAGATGACCGGGTCGCTCGATCCTAGAAATCGTGGCTGGGTATTGGACCTCGAAGAGGGTACCAAGATTCCCGCGGTTGCAGTTCCCGGATTTGGCTCCAAGGACCCGCTCGCCGTCACGTTGGTGCCAGCGCTACATGAGTACGCCATGCGGTTCGTGGGAACGTCTCTTCAAAGAGGAGAGTGGATTCCAGCTACCCTGATTTCGTTCACAGAAGTAGAGCGGCGAGTTGAATCTCAGCCTGACTCCGGCGAGCAGTGGATCGACTCTGAGACGCCAGAAATGGAGCAGCAGGCAACGGTACAGATTCATTTGCCCGATAGCATTGCTTCCACACCGTTCCAATTCACGGTGGAAGCCTCCAAAGTCCGGAGAATGGGAGCTGAAGAAGTGGGGGCCCAAGTCGAAGTGTTGCTCGCGAGTTGGAGAGCTCGACTCATCATTGACAAATCACGCCTCGGAAAAGGAGGCATCGCCGAGCGCTTCGCCAACGAATTAGAAGCATCAGATCGTGGTCCTGAGATCCTAACAAAAGGACCGTTGTCGCTGTCTGCTCGAAACGCGTTGCTCGCGATTGACAGTCGAAACCCGAGTTGGCAGCGAGCAGTCTGGAAATGCTGGGTCGATAGCCATCGGCTGAGGATTGCCGAAATTCGAGTGGTTGGCGCTGGCGATAGAAAGCAAGAGCTTATCGACGAGGCGCGAGAGATAGTCGATTCGATCGATGAGTCTAATGACTGGCGGGCAGCAGCAGAGAGGATGCAGGAGCTGTTCGACGAGTGGAAGTCTCTGGGCACCGCCGGCCGCGAAGACGACGATGAGTTGTGGTCGGATTTTCAGGACGTTCGGCAGGAATTCTTCGATCTTCGGCGCGAATACTTCGAGGAAAGGGATCGACGGCGCGAGGAAGCGCGTGCCGCGAAAGAAGAGCTATGCGAGGAAGCCGAGGAGTTGGCTGATTCGACGGATTGGAAGGAGACCGCCGGGTCTATGAAGGAGTTGATGTCCAGGTGGAGGGAGGCTGGACCAGCCGGTCGGGATGATGCAGAACTGTGGGAACGCTTTCAAACTGCCCGGCAGCAGTTTTTTGCGGCACGCAAGGAGGCGTTCGACGCGAACACGGAGGAAAAGGAGGGAATCGTCAGTGAGGCAGAGGAGCTATTGGAATGGAGCAGCCGGGGAGCTGCCCGCAATCGGTTCAAGGAGCTTCGAGACGAGCTGAAGGCGGTGGGCCCAGGCAACTGGGAAGAAGACCGCCGACTCTGGGACCGCTTCAACGAGGTCGGGAATGAGCTTTTTGCCCGATAAATGGGAGTACCAATGCTGGGATTGACACCGCACCTGTGGAACTCGCACCGCCGAACACGCTTGTGGTTCTCGAACCCGAGTAACGCTGGTGCATCGCACATGCCGGGCAGACGCCATATCAGAAACGCGGGTGGCGACCGCCCCGCGGAGCGAATCGGTTTAGATGCCTGGTCGCAGCCGTCCTAGAGGCGAACTGCCTATACACGCGCGATCGCCACCACTAAATCACCCAACACAGTAAGTAGGCATGATCGCACAGTCGTTCGGAAGGGCGAATCGTGCGGTGCCGTTACAGCTTGAAGTCGCGCCCACCATGGGCAGACGGGGCCAGCTGAACATCAGACCAGGAGTCACCAAAGCGTTAAGAGCCGTCTTCCGAGTAGGACTTGCGGGTTCGATTCGCCCGCTCCAAGTACGGCAAGTGAGTCGAGCGGCAATTCCTGCGCCTGATCGGCCCTCGCAGCTGAATCGGGCAGAGGTCACGCCGCTCGAAACGTGCCGGCTCGCCGTAGCAGCGATAGCCCCCGCTCCTCAGCGCCAGTCTGTACGATGCATCGACTGTTGTGCCCCGGTGCTCCCGTTTCCAAAGCCACCGAGCCCGAGTCCAAAGTGCCCGCTCCGAGATGTATCCTTGAAGGCATGGCTCAGTGCACAGCACCCGTCTATGGACACCGCTCATCCGCCGCCGCTGCCCGGTGTCCCGCGTGCTCGGGCCGGCGATATTCGTCCTACCGGTCATCTCCGAGCTCTCCGTCTTACGCGCCACCGCGGTACGGCAGTGGAGCGTCTTCCGGCAGCGCCCCGTCGGGCGGCGGGTCGTCGAGCGGTGGCCGGTCGCGACGGCTGCGCGGAGGAGGGTCCGCGCTGTACAGCGTTGCAGAGTGGCGCACGTTCGAACCGTTAGTGCGCAGCGCCGAGGTGCAAGCGCGCGTCGCTCCTGAGCGTCGCGACCTGTTCCTCTGTCATGCCTGGGAGGACCGAGAAGGTACCGCGCTGGAGTTCTACGAGGACCTGCTCTCCTTCAACGCAACGGTCTGGTTCAGCGAGACCGAAGTTGGCCTGGGCAAATCGCTGATGCGCGAGATCGACAGGGGCTTGGCAATGTCTCGGATTGGCATAGTGCTCGTGACGCCGGCCCTGCTGGAGAAGCTGGCTGGGCAGGGTAGCGTCGCCGACAAGGAACTCTCTGCGTTGCTCGCGACGGACCGGGTGATTCCCGTCGCTTACGGAACAACCTTCGATGCCCTCCGAGACGTGAGCCCGCTACTCGCTGCGAGATCGGGCCTAACCATCGGGGACGACCTCTCGGCCCGAGACGCCGCAGCCAAAATCGCGGCCGCCGCAGCCGCCGCAGGTGACAGCTGATGCGCCGGTCTCAGACTGCTCCCTCCCGATACGCAGCCGTCTTCGGGATGGGGGTTCGGGTCGGCGCGAGACGATTGCGGCATCGGGAGGATCTCTCTATCGGACTCGGGGACGCGCCAGATCCAGCCCGCGTCGGACACGGCTGTCTCTCGGCCGCATACAACTGCTCGGCTATCTCGGCGTACCAACCTGACTCGAGCACTGCAAGCGAGCGGCCCCATCCAGGTCGGCCGTGCCGACGGGGGGCTCGACCGTGCCCGGCTCGCCGGCAGAGTTCCCCCGTGTTCGCAGACGACCTCTTTGGAGGGCGATTCTGCGCATATATAGCTCCTGTCGCCTTCTACCCTCGACGCCCGCTGACACGCTAGGAAGCGAATTCGCGGAAGTCGAGTCGCCCCCGGCTGACGAGAAGATTCGCTACGACCTTGGCTTCACGACGGGCGTCATCCCGCTTGCAGCGGTGCGCGCGAGACACGCCGGAACGGATTTCTTCCCGCGCCAAGATTATGAGCACCCCATCAACATCGGCACGCACCATCTTCGCCAGGACGTGCATCGCCTTTTCCAGATTTCCGGTGTCAGCCCGCACGAGGCGGCGCAGTACGTTGCGAGAGTCGAACCGATGAGCGCTCACCCCGCTTGCCGGCAGCACGAAGTCGAGCGTACGTGAAAGCAAGGCCAGCGCCTTCGACAGAGGAATACCTTCGTAACTGAAAAGCGACACCAGCTCCAGCAGCTCTTCTTGATGCTGCGGCGCTTCTGGCTCGATCCGGTCCAGCCGTTCGTTCCAAAACTCCTCCACCCTTGCCGCGTCGTGGGCGCGATCCTTCGGTTTTCGGTGCGAGAGAACGTCGCTCAACTCATCCACGAAGGCAGCGTTCACTCGGTCGTCTTTGAGGGCGGAGAGTTCGCTCAGCACATTGGCCTGCGCCGGAACAGACGTCAACCACATGACTGCGAGGTGTGCCAGCGTGGAGCGGCAATCGTGATCCAAGTTGTCCGCGGCGGCGTAGTTGCGAACCGCCGTGAAGTAGTGGGGAAGCAATCTGGCCACGACCGGTTCTACTAGACCGCCCCATGCCGTATATGCGTGCCATACGTCCAGCGAGAGCTCTCTCGTGCTCAGCTCCCAGCTGAAGATGTCGGCGGCATGCGCGTCGGCCCAGTCGGCATCAAGCCAATGCAGCCTTCGGAAGTGGTGTGCCTGGACGGAACGGGTGCAAGCACTCCCGTCCACCTCCACAGATAACCGCCGCTCAAGGGCCTCCCGCAGCTCGGGTGCGACCGAAAAATCCCGGGCGCGGACGAGGTGACGATGGTGAAGCCACGTGCCGTAGTAGCAGGCCGCGTGGACTGCCACCCCTCGAACCGAATTGACGGAGCGCGTGAAAGCGTCCATGCCGTCCGTCCGATCGCGAGCTTCCGTGCGCGGATCCGGATCCTCGTCCTCCAGAAGACGGACGATGAGGGCCCAGACTTGGGTCCGATAGCCTCCTGGGATAGAGCGTTTGATTCTGAGTCCCGTCTCTAGCAGCGACGCGACTGCCTTCCGGCACCAGCTCCAATCAGGGTCATCACCGAACGGCCGCGGACGGGGGGCAGCGTCCCAAGACTGGGCCAAAACGTGCTCACATAGTTCGAGCACCGGCTTCCATGGCAATCGAGTTCCGTCGGTCAGAGCGTCTTGCCATCCTTCGATAACGTTCCGAACGTAGGTAGGCCGAAGTCCGAACCACTCCCTGGAGGCGTGCGCGAATTCGCGCGGCTTCCGCTTGACGGCCTTGCGCAATTCGCGTCCAAGAGCCTCGTAGTCACTGCCGAATGTGCGATCTGTTGGCTCCCAGGTTTCGAGGATCTGCCGAACCTCGCCTACGGATAGCGCCTCGATCTCACTGGCGGTGTAAGGACTCTCTGGTCCCCACGAGGCTGTCCACGTTGCGTAGTTGCGGTCGGGATCCTCAGGCTCAGCCCTTCCCTCGCTGAGAGCCTCGAGGAGTTCTCGACGTCGGTCGTCCAAGTGGTCGCGGAGGGTCAGCAGCCACTTGTACTGCCACCATTGCCTGCGCTCAGGGTCTCCTTCGTAGGGGTCTCGCCCAGCTTCAATCGCAGAGAAAACCTGCTCGCGGGTTTCCGAGGAGAGGCCGAGCCAGAGAGTTCGTAACGCGCGGCCGGCTTCATTCCTAAGTTCGGTTTCGTCCAACGCGGTCCGGTCGATGAGCAGAACGGTGTCCGCGACCGAAGCTGCATCTGGACCAAACTCTTCCAGGAGATGCAAAGCGATTCTGCGGAAGATGTTGCGCCCCTCCGACCAGAGTCGCTGGACGACCGACCTCAGCCGTTGTTCGTCCGAGTCAACGTAGGCAACGACGCTGTCGCGCAACGCCGTGACGAGATGGCCGCGGGCGTCTCTGTCGCGCAGCTCTTCCGAATCGGAGTCGAGTCTCGGATGCCAAATGTAGGAGTGATCGTGCGGTTGCTCCGGTGGATCCCAGTAGGAGAGTTCAATCACTTCGGAGACCAGTTGGATAAGCAGTTCGATCCATGGGGGCCCAACCGAGATCGACATGACGGGCGCGGCCGCATTCAGTATCTCCTCGTAGTCGTAGTCCTGTGGCACCCGGGGCCGAGGTCGAGGGAGCGGGCGATATTCCGATTCATCGACGACATCGTTGTGGCTAGGGTCAGGAAAGACTGTCAGCAGCGCGCTCAAGAAATCGAGAGCCACGTCCGGATCCGCGACGACGATGTGTCCCGCAAGCCGACCCATTCGCGCTCCGTCGAACAACGGAAGCCAGTCGGTCGTCCTGATTTGGTTCGTCAGCTTTCGCACGAATGCAACGGCAGTCGCTGGCGGAAGAGCAAGTGCCACTTCGCAGAGTTCGTGGGTCGCCGCCCAGTTCGCGTTCAGGGTCACTTCAGCCAGAATTGAGCCGACCTCGTCCGGATGGACCTCCGCTGCTCTCAAGAGGTAGTCGGCAGGTGGCCAAGAAACGAATCGGAGGCCGTTTTCCACCCGGATGGGCTCGTATGGCGCCCGGAAGTATCCCCGCTCGCTCAGCCGCATGAGCCAGTTCGCCGGTAATCGCTCAAACAGATATCTCTGAGCCTGATACCCGTGAGGCATGGACTCCACCAGCGCCTTGACCGCTTTCCGCGTCGGCTCGGACGCGAGAAGTTGGTCTAACTCGTCCAAATGGTGGGCGATGTTCTGCTCGGCGACGGCGACGGCTAAATCAGCGAACAATCGGAATCGCCGCCAGAGGTCAGTGAATGAGTCGTCGACCGGTCGTGCGCCGTGCTGTCCGCTCCGGTGAGCGACGCCGTGGAGCTCACCTACGAAGGACAACCACAACTGCAGGAAGGGATCGTCATCCGCAAGCCCGAGCGACTGAGCAATCCGTTCAACTTGCTGTCGGTGAGACTCGCGCACCTCGTTCGGCTCGGTTGCAGGCTCGGTCGGCGCATCGCCAGGCTCCAGTACCGACCGAATCGAGCCTTCGATCTCTCGCATCATGTGAGCGGTGACTAGCGTGGTCGCGGCAGAACCGCGGGCCATCGCCTCGGACGCCTCAAGGAAGAGTTCAGCAGCAGTTGGCCCGAAGGTGCCGCGCAAGCGCTCGGCGAGTGTACGGTCGTCGTTGGTACCCGGTTGCTGGTCCATGCTCACCATCACTGGTCGAGGAGGTACTTCCGCGTCCTGGGCCATCCGAGGTTGCCGCCCCGGAACCGAAGGCAAGCGGCTTCTGGTCGCGCGCCTCGCTGCCAGAAATGCTCGTCCGTCCCGACGAGGGGTGGTGGCAGAATCACGGCAAACTGATGGACCTTGGCGACGATACACGGTCCCCAATCGTCAGCTTCGCCGATCGCCAGCGTCACCGCTGGAGTGATCGGCGTGTCGCCGTCCAGCGCCAAATGGAACCTCTCGATAATGGATTCATCCGGCTGCGAAAGCTGCTGACGCACCGACCTGAGTGGCGCGATGTAGCGGTATCCGAGCATGGCGAAGGCGGCTAGGTAGCCCGCCTTCAGCGTCGCGACTTGGGCCTTCCTCGGATGATGACTTCCAAAGTCCAGCCGGATCTGGTTCTCGGCGCGGTGTTCTCCATTGAATCCAAGGCGTCCGAGAACCCGCCGCACGGCCCGTGGATCACTCGCGTTGGCAGCCTCATCTATGCGAACGCTGGAGCCGGTGGCGCTTAGGCGGACGGCGATACGTTCCTCTCCGACGGCGAGCTGCGCCGGGATCGGCGTCGTCAACGTCCCTGCCGCGAAGTCGTGAACTGTCCGTGCTGGGCCGATGTGCTTCTCCAGGGTGTAACCTGCGGCAGAGTTGCACTCGCGACAGGTGAGAACGAGTTTGCGACCGCCCGCCACTCGGGCGGGTACATGCTCCCGCGTCAGATCTCCCGGACTCGCGAAGCCACGCATGCAGAGGGGACATGCGTACAGACCCCGAATGCGCCCGGCGCTCGCACGTTCGACTGCCGCCGCGCCGGCGTCGAACCAGCTCCTAGGACTCCAGGTCCGCTGCACCATTCGCGGTCTTCGCATATCGCTCATGTCGGCGTGGTTCCCATCCGGCTGGCAAGTTCCATGGCGACCTCGTGTTGTTGAGCAACCAATCCGAGGAGGATGCGCCGGAACGCGTCGGCAGCGCTGGCATCGAGGCGACTCAACGAAGCATCTGTCTGCCAGATTGCCAGCAGCAGGCCGGCCAACTCGTCGCCCTCTTCATGCAATGGTCGGCTGTCCGTTGAGATCGAGTTACCGATCCAGATCAGGCCGTCCGGAAGTAGTTCACTACCCGGGGCAGTAGTGCAGAACCGGGCCAGAAGTCCCACGTTGCCGGCCGAGCGCTCCAACCATTGGGACGCCCATTCGGCGTACGTGGCTTGAAATTCACGCACGATCCGTCGATGGGATGCGTTCCACGGCGCCATGCCATCAAGACCGAGAAGTGAGTTCCAGAGCCTACCCGCTCGGAAGCGCGCGACGTTACCTCGCTTCCAGGATGGTGCGTGGCTCGCGAAGTCGATGATGGCTTTCCACTCCACCTCGAACTCCGAGTCGGGACGCGCATCGATGAGGCCCGCGTGAATCCAGGCCTGCAGGAAGGTCTCGGTCCAGTAGTGCGCAATCGGACCGATCTCGATCAGCGGTTGCCAGAGCCGAGATGGTTCTTCTGAGGGCCTCATTTCGAGGATTCGCAGTGGAAGGGTGCGGAGGAGCGCGTAGTCCTCCTGGAAAGGAGTTCCGTCTGCCTCGCCATAGCGGTCCACGTTCAGTCGGAGACGGCTGCAAAGCGCCAGGACCGACTGTTCGTAGTAGCCGATCCAACGTTCTCTCTGATCTTGCCTAGACAAGGAATCCAGGGACTGGATGAAGTCCCAGGCAGCGGACCAACGCGAGATAAAGATTCCAGGCCCCATTTGCTGCCCTTTCCCACGCTTCGGAGGTGGGTTCATCAGAACGGCCCAGGGCGGAACGGTTGCGGTAAGCTTCCCGGAGACGAAGTCCCGAATCCCACGCTCATGACGTCTGATGACGGCTTCGTGGGCCGGCTTGTCCCGTGGGTTCGCCTGTAACGAGGCGATGAGCGCCAAGTGCTGGAGCCGGATGAAGTCCTCGTCCAGGCCGGCTTGCTGTCTCCACGCGGCGGCGAAGAAGCGCCTGACGGCCCCGATGTGGAAACCGTTGACGAGCTGAGCGGCGGCCGCCCGAACTCTTGGCTCTGTCCGGTTCTCGGCCAGCAATATGGGTACCGTGTCGGCGGCGAAGAAATCCCACGACCATTCGCTCACAGTGAATGGTGAGTCGAATCCAGTCGCGCGCGGCGGTTCGTCGAAGGCGTCAAGGGTGGCCTGACGACACCAGTCTGCGACCTCCGGGTGTGCCCTGCACCACGCACGCGCGCGGGAGAGCAACACCGCCGCAACGCCACAAGCGATATCGCGGGGTTGGGTGAGCTCGCCCGTGCCAGCTTCCGCGTTCTGTAGACGGTCGATAGCCTCCAACCAGAACAGCATGAGCTCGCCCTCGGGCGGGATCGGTTCGTCCCCATCGACAAGGCGGCGCAGACGCATCGGCATTTGAAGCCACCAGAGATGGCGGTTGATCTCTTCATCCGAAGCTCGTGCAGCTTCCAACAAGTCCTGTGGCGGTTGAAAGGCGATCCGGCCATCCCCGAGGTCGAACCAGTTGCCCACGTCGAACACTGCGACCAGCGTGCCGATCCAGTGCGGGACGGGGTCTCCCGCTTCATCGAGCCAAGCAGCCCGCAGCGTCTTGAGGAACACCTGCTCTGAGGGGTCCAGGAGGAAGCGCTCGATCGCAAGCTGCTGGATTTCGAGCTTCCGAAACGGTTGGTCGTGCCACTCCGCGACGGCAGTAGCGAGCGGTTTGCCGGTCATCCACTCGCCCACCATCCACGGCCGCTGCAATTCCATCGTTGCCTTGTGTTGCCTGTCCCATACAAGGATCTCGCGAGATGTCATCAGCGGTCGCAGTTCTGCGGACAGCCGCTCGGGATAGCGGGCCGCGACCGACAGCAGCACTCCGACTAACGCAA
>JAIBBE010000045.1 GCA_019694835.1 Fimbriimonadaceae bacterium
TCCGCCTCCGAGGCCAACTATGCCTCCATCCTCCCACGGATGGAGGCTCCGACGGCGGCGGCGGCGGCGGTCCAACTCAACCAGTACCAACAGGAGATTTTCCGACTTGCCCTCTGCGTCGGCAACTTCGACACCTCTCTCGACCTCAGCCCCAAGCTGCCGTTCGAGGAAGTGAAGGTTGGCGAGACCTGGAAGAAGACCGCCAGCTATGCGCCCCAGGTCATCAAGGGCAAGGGCAAAAGCGCGGTGCAGCGGCTGGACTACACCTACACCTACGAGGGCATCGTCGACTCGGAAAGCGGCAAGAAGGTCCATCGGGTGAAAGCGGTGCTCAAACTCGACACCGACGTCGCCCCTTTTATTAACGGCCTGCTCGACATGAAGCCGGAAGAGTCGGGGCTCAAAGGCATGACTCTCAAACTAGACCAGACGATCCTCTGGGATCTCGACCTCAAAACCCGCAAGACGCTGCTTGCGGTAGCCGAATCGAAAGGCGAGTCCAACGTCGTGCTGACCCAAAACCCGAACGAGCCTTATCAGGAAATCAGGCTCAAAGGCCGAACAGTGATGACACCCAAGGGCTGATCAGCCACAATCGGGCGTGACGGAGGAGACCCCCAAGGCTCGGCGCAAACGCGGCCTCGACAAGAACGAGACCATGGTTTCGGGGGCCATGCCGGGTTCGGCGGAGACTCTCAAATGGACGCCCCCTCCGACCGAGGAACCGCCAACCCTGGGTGAACTGGTGGCTTTGGCGGAGTCCGAACTGGCACCCCTGGCCGAACTGCACCTCCACGACCTGGCGGCTCATCCTGCCAAGTTTCTGGACCCTCGCGTTCCTCTGCATCCTCGACTCAAGCAGAAGCTCATCGAGCGGGGTTTGGTCCACCTCTTTCGGCACCAGGCTCAAGCCGTCGATGCGGCCTTTGCCGGGAAAGACATCGCGGTGGTCACCGGAACGAGCAGCGGTAAGACGCTTTGCTACAACCTCCCCGTCCTCCACTCCTGCCTCAGCGAGCCGAGGGTAACTGCGCTCTACCTCTATCCGACCAAAGCCCTCGCCCACGACCAGCTGCTGAAACTCGAAGCGACCCTGCCCGGCCCGGACATTCGGGCGGGGGTCTATGATGGCGATACGGCGACCGCGACCCGAGCCCTGGTACGGAAAAACGCCCATCTGATCCTGACCAACCCCGACATGCTGCACCTCGGCATCTTGCCCCAGCATGAGACCTGGGGCCGGTTTCTCAAGGGCCTCCGATTCCTGGTGATCGACGAAATGCACGTCTACCGTGGGATTCTAGGGTCCCACGTCGGGGGAATCATCCGGCGGCTGCTGCGGTTGTGCGAGTGGTACGGGTCGCGGCCCCAGATCATTGCGTGCAGCGCCACCGTCGCCAATCCGACCGAGCTGTTCTTCAATCTGACCTCGCGCCAACCGACGATCATCAACGAGGACGGCGCGCCTAGCGGGCGCAAGACGCTGATCTTGGTCGGAACCAAAGCCGAAGACGACATTGACGACACTCCCGACGCGCCCTTTGGGCTGGAAGGGCAGAAGCCAATCGCGCGCCCGAGCCTCAATCAAATGTCGGCACGCCTGATGGCCAAGTTGGTCGAGGGTCGCGCACGGACGATGGCGTTCTGCCGGGCACGCCTGTCGACCGAGCTCGTGCTCAAGATGGCCCGCAAGCAGCTTCGCACGGCCAAGCAGCCAACGAACGCGATCGAGAGCTATCGAAGCGGCTACTCTCCCAAGGAGCGGCGGGAGATCGAGAAGGGGCTCTTTGGTGGGACGCTGCGAGGGCTCGTGACCACGAACGCGATGGAACTGGGTGTCGATGTCGGCGATCTCGATGCAGTCATCCTGAACGGCTATCCTGGCTCCCAGGCGAGTTTCTGGCAGCAGATCGGTCGGGCCGGACGCGGCGGGCGAGACGCGGTCGCGGTCTACATGGCCAGCGATGACCCTCTCGAGCAGTTCCTGGTGCGTCGTCCGGCCCGGCTCCTGGACGCCGATCTCGAAGCGGCGACGACGAACCCGAGCAACCCCCAAATCCTGGCCCAGCACCTGCGGTGCGCCGCGTTCGAGCGTCCCATCTCCCCCAGCGAACTGGACGCATTCGGGCCGACCGCCATCGGATTGGCCGAGGAACTGGAGCTGTCAGGCGATCTCGTCTTCAGCGCCGGCCGCTTCTTCTATCCCTCTCACACCGCGCCCGCGCCGACTGTGATGATCCGGGGTGTGTCCAACGATCAAATCGTGCTTCGAGCCGCCGGAGTCGAGATTGGGCGCATGGAACGCTGGCGCGCCTTGGCTGAAGCCCATCCGGGCGCCATCTACCTCCATCGCGACAAGACGTACTTCGTCTCAAGCTTGAACCTCCCCGCAGGAGAAGCCACCCTTGAAGAACGCAATGTTGACTATTACACCCAAGCCCTCGCAGTCACGTCGATCGAACCTCGGGTTGAGCTGCGCCGAAAATCCCCCTCATCTCCCGATGAGGGGGACGTTCACCGCGAGGAACGAGCGCGTGACACAGGGGGAGTAATTTCCCTAGCGGCAGTGGAGGCTTGCTTATCGGTCACCAGCTATCGAAGAGTCTCTTTGGAAACGGGAGAAAATTTGGGTTCCGAAAGCCTCGAACTCCCGATCACGACCTTCCCGTCGGTGGCCGTTCGCATTGATCTGCCCAAGTCCGTGATTGACAAGGACCCCGATCTCGCGGTGCCGTCGGTTCACGGCCTGGAACACGCCCTCCTTGCCGTCGCGCCACTGATTGCGGGCTGCGAGCGCATTGACCTCGCTTCGGCATGGTACGTCATGTACTTGGAGACGCTTGCGCCCTGCCTGTTCGTGTTTGACCGAATTCCGGGGGGCGTAGGACTGGCAGAACGTCTCTTCGAGTCGTCCGACGAGTGGTTCGAGGCGGCGCTGGAGTTGCTCGAATCTTGCCCATGCGAAACGGGCTGCCCGTCATGCCTGCTCCTGCCGCGCTGCGAGGTGGCGAACCAGATGCTGGACAAGCCGGGAGCTATCGCCCTGCTCAAACTGCTCTTGGACCGAAACTAGAGGCGCGCGAGGTAGCGCAAGCTCTTGACGACCATCCAAGCCATCGGGACGGTCAGAAGGGCGAGCATTATCCAGGCGGCGATCGTCGGACCCAGCAGGGAGGCGATAAAGAAGAATGGAACCGCCGCCACCATCATCATCAGCCCAGCACCGACCAATGCACGGCCCGAGTATCGGTTGGCGAGGAACCAGACGTGATCGGACGAAAGCGTCTTGCGGGTTCGGAATCCGTAGAGCGAATTGCGCTTAACCCGGCCCAGAGCCATGGGCATCCCCAGGACTGCCATCAGGAGTCCCGATCCAAAGAGCATTAGCGTAAGCAACAGCGCAGTCATGGAAATTACCTCATCTAGCAACTTACAGGATGTCGTAGCTGACGTGGGACCAAAGTCCCGCCAAGCCTCCCTGGGAAAAGGCTGGGAATTGCAGCCAAGTTGAACTTTATCACGCTCCATACGTCCTAAGTGGTGCGACGAATAGTGGAAGCACTTGCTTCCCAGGTCGCAGCAAAGGAGAAGATTATGAACTCAATGAAGCGCACCCTTGCCGGTGCAGCCCTATTCGCTGCTGTGTTTCAGGCCCATGCCGGAATCACCGCCCTCGGTGGCCCGACCACTCTGATCACGGCCCCGGCCAGCATGAAGTACACGGCCAACGCCTACAATACGGCGACTGTCAACTACTGGGTCGAGCGAGAGAATCATCTCTTGGCCAACGACTTAGTAATCTCGATGCTGCCGCCGGTTTCGTTCCCGACGAACGTAACCAGCCACTTCAATAACAACGACAACAAGATCGTGGCCGGCACAGCGATTGACTCCTATTACCTGTACTTCGATCCGTCGAGCGGCGATGCAGTGGCGCGCTTCCAAACTGATCGAACCATTCTCGGTCTCATCACCAACGAGCGCAACAACGCAGCGAACGATCACTTCATGCTCAGTGATTATCTGATTAATCCACTCGTTCCGTCGGGGAACATCCCAGCATCGCACTTTGAGGCGCGTGGAATGGAAATTGGCGCCAACGAGTACGTTCGTTGGCTCGCGCCCAATCAAATCGAAGTTCACTTGAGTGCGACGAATCCGGGTGACCAGATCCGCATCATCACGGCTGCGGTGCCCGAGCCAGCCACCCTTGCTGCTCTGGGTTTGGGTGCGCTGTCGTTGCTGCGTCGCCGACGCACCGGTTAGTTCCTTCGCTTGGTTGCGGTGCTCGGGTTCAGCAGGTCATCCGCCCTGCCGACAATAATACGAGCACCGCATGAGGAATCTGAAATTCGCCCACTCGTTCGAGGTCGTCTCGGAACTGCCCGAAGCCCTGCGTCCCCTCAAGGACCTGGCCTTCAACTTTCTTTGGACCTGGCGTCACGAGACGCAGTTCTTGTTCCGCGACATCGATAAAAACCTCTGGGATGAGGTCGGACACAACCCGGTTGAACTCATCAACCGTCTGACGCCCGAGCGAATGCGTCGGCTGGAGAAAGACGAGACCTTCCTCGCCCGGTTGACGACGTGCCACAAAGACCTGACCGACTACCTCGCGGCGGAAACCTGGTTCGATGAGAAGTTTCCCGGCAAGCGGGAGAAGACGACGATCGCTTACTTCTGTGCCGAATTCGGAATCGGCGAGGGTCTGCCGATCTATTCGGGCGGTCTCGGCGTCCTCGCCGGAGATCATCTCAAAGCCGCCAGCGACCTCGGCGTGCCCCTGGTCGGAGTGGGCCTTCTCTATGCGCGCGGCTATTTCAAGCAGTACCTGAACCCAGACGGCTGGCAGCAGGAGCACTATCCCCAATACGACTTCTACCGGATGCCGCTCAAGCTCATGCGCGGCCTCGACGATCAGCCAATGCGCATCCGGGTCGAACTGCCCGACCGCGTGGTCACGTGTCAGGTCTGGAAGGCATTGGTGGGTCGCGTTCCTCTGTACTTGTTGGACAGCAACGTCCTCGAAAACGAGCCAACCGACCAAGGCATCACCGACACGCTTTATGGCGGCGATGAGGAGATGCGTATCCGCCAAGAACTCATTCTCGGCGTCGGCGGCATGCACGCGCTCAAGTCGCTGGGCATCCACCCGACGGTTTGCCACATGAATGAGGGCCATGCGGCGTTTCTCACCCTGGAGCGGCTGCGCCAGTTCAAAGAGGACTTCGGATGCGACCTGAAGACCGCGCGTCAGTGCATGGTCGCGGGCAACGTCTTCACCACCCATACGCCGGTCCCGGCCGGATTCGACCTCTTCCATCCCGAACTTCTTCACAAGTACACCGCGAAGTCGTTGGAGAAGCTCGACCTGCCGTTCGAGGACTTCTTGCGCATGGGTCGGTTTGACCCGAACAATGCGAGCGAGCTTTTCAACATGGCCGTGCTGGCGATGGAGAACTCGAACTACATCAACGGGGTTTCGAAGCTTCACGCCCAGGTTTCGAGAGGCATGTTCCACCAGCGATGGTCCGATTACCCGATTGACGAAGTGCCGATCGACGCCGTTACGAACGGCATTCATACCCCTACGTGGATGAGCCGACGTATGGCCGAGCTGCTCGATCGACACCTTGGGCCTGGTTGGCGACAAGACCCGAGCAACCCGGATGTCTGGGAAAAGGCGTCGCAGATTCCCGATGTCGACCTTTGGGAGATGCGCGAGAACCAGCGTGGCGATTTCGTCCGATTCTGTCGGCGCTGGCTGCAAAAGCAGTTGGCTCGTCGCAATGCGGGTCGATCCGACCTCTCAGGTGCCGGAGACGTACTCGACCCACGGATCCTAACGGTGGGATTTGCGCGCCGATTTGCGACCTACAAGCGGGCTGCGCTCCTCTTCGCCGACAAAGATCGCCTCAAATCGATGCTCTTCCACCCCGAGCGACCCGTGCAGTTCGTCTTCGCCGGAAAGAGCCACCCCCGCGACGATGGAGGCAAGAAGCTCATCCAGGAAATCAGCCACTTCATCCAAAACGAAGGAGCCCGGTCGCGGCTTGTCTTCCTTGAGGACTACGACATGGAAGTGGCCCGAGCGCTGGTGCAGGGCGTCGACGTATGGCTCAACAACCCGCGCCGACCCATGGAGGCCAGTGGAACCAGCGGCATGAAAGTCGTGCCCAACGGCGGCCTCAACTGTTCGATTCTCGATGGCTGGTGGGCGGAAGGCTATCAGCCTGGCGTCGGCTGGGGTATCGGCGATTCGAACGAGCATGCCGACTCGGGCCATCAGGATTGGCTCGACAGCCGGTCCCTCTACCAACTTCTGGAGCAAGAGATCGCTCCACGTTTCTACCATCGGCCTGACAGCGGACTGCCGAGTACCTGGATCGAGATGATGCGCCATTCGATGCGTCAACTGGCTCCCAAATTCTCGACCAGCCGGATGGTCCGCGAGTACACGACTCGGTTCTACATGCCAGCCTCGGAGGCATTTCAAGCCCTCACGAGTGACGATTTGGTCCGAGCCAGGGAAGCCCTTGCTTGGCGGCAAAAGACCCGCAGTGCCTGGCCAGCCGTGCAGATCACCAACGTTGCCGATACCGCCGGTCCCGTCAACGGGCTGGGCCTGGACTTCAGCGTCCGCGCTCTGGTGAAGCTCGGAAGCCTGACGCCGGCCGACGTAAGGGTTCAGGCGCTGATCGGTCAGGTCGGCGCCAACCGAGAGCTTCAACACGTCGAACTCGTTGACCTGAAGCACGTTGGCCAGGAGGGTGATCAGTCGGTTTTCGAAGGCCACCTCAAGTGTGACGAACCCGGGCATCGCGGGTATGTGGTCCGTGTTATCCCGAACCACCACGATGTGCGGGTTCGCACCGAACTGCCGCTTGTCGCTTGGGAAAAGGTTTGGGCTTAGGTCCCTACCCCGACTGATCGGGAGACACAATAGCAGGATGGCTGGCGTGCTTCCGACGGTCCAAAACCGCATCGGCACCATCGACGTGCTCCGCGGCTTCGCGGTGCTCGGAATTCTGCTCGCCAACATCCCCTACTTCGCGAACGGCTTCTACCAGGCCCTAGTTCCCCACGAAGAATCAGTCCCCGACACCTGGGTTCACGCCCTGACCGACTTTCTCGTCACGGGCAAATTCCGGAGCACCCTGGCGATTCTCTTCGGGATCGGCGTGTATTTGCAGTACCGCAAGCGCTCTGCGTTGGAAGATGGCTGGCCCGGCGGCTACATGAAGCGGTGCCTGTTCCTCGGTTTGATCGGCTTGGCCCACGGCTTCCTCATCTGGTTCGGCGATATTCTCTTCCTCTATTCGATCGTGGCATTCGCGGCGTGCTTCTTCGTCCAGGCCTCGGATCGAGCGCTTCGCATGATTGCCTGGGTGCTCTTCGGCGTTTCCGTGTTCCTTTCGACGCTCGTCGGAGCCTTGGCCTTCGTTCCGAATATCAATCAGGATTTGGCCAAGGAGTATGCGGATCCTTACCGCTTGGAGATGCTCACGCGGACTTCGGGGAGTTTTGCCGAGAACTGGGTGCTCAATGCGAAGCTCTACGCCCAGATGGTGCCTCAGCTCCTGCTCATCATCCCGGGCATCCTGCCACTCTTCCTGCTCGGGATCCTCCTCGCCCGGCACGGCGTGCTTCAGACTCCCCAGGGCGATCCCGCGATTCGCCGGCGCCTCCTTGGGGTCGGTCTTGCTGTCGGGCTTCCACTCAATGCCATCGGCCTGCTGCGCTTGGCGGGCGTTGATGGGGCGCTGTTCAGCTTCTTCTTCGAGGGAGCGGCTGGGCCGATTCTTGCCTGCGGCTACCTCATGCTCGTCGTCCGCTGGGCGGAATCGGGAAGAGGGAGGCTAGTGCAGTCAGCGCTCGCCCTGGTAGGTCGGACGGCCCTGTCCTGCTACTTGCTCCAGTCGATCACCTGCACGATCGTGTTCGCGCCTTGGGGGTTGGGGCTGGCGGGGCGATTGGGGCGTGCCGAGTGCCTTGGGGTCGTGGTCGCCGTCTGGGCCGTGGACATTGTGTTTGCGATGCTCTGGCTCCGCCGCTACGACATCGGTCCGGCAGAGTGGCTGCTTCGGTCGCTGACGGAAGGCAAGCGCCTTCCGCTCAAGTACGCGAAGCGTTCGGTCGGGTTCGAGATCTGACCGGATTCTCAGCAGCACGGTCCGGAGATGGGGCACCCCTGTCTGCGGGGAATCCACACCTTGGAAGTCCGCGCCCCCTCCCTGTCCCTCCCCCGTGCCGGGAGAGGGGACCCGATTGTTATCGATCAACGGGTCCGAACATCCTTGACGATGAACGTGATTGGTACCGGCTTACCATGTGGCAGAGGTCCCCTCTCCCGGCACGGGGGAGGGACAGGGAGGGGGCGCGGGACGAGCAAAGACGCCTCGCTCGGACCTCACCCCCCAACCCCCTCTCCACCGGAGTTGAGAGGGGGAGTCCGGATCTAGAGCACGTCGAGCATGCCGTACTTCTGACCCAGAACCGCCGCCGAGTCGCCGCCCATCCAATTCTCCAGCGTCGTTGCATAGACCTGGCGGAAGTCGATGGCGAACTTGATGTCGCCGTCTTGGAGGTCGTTCAGGTCCGGAACCGGTCCATACAGCCCGCCTTTCACATTGCCGCCGATGAGCATCATCGGGGCGGCGGCGCCGTGATCGGTTCCGCCGGAGGCGTTCTCGTAGGTTCGTCGGCCGAATTCGCTGAAGACGAGCGTCGTAACCTTCTTGTCCTTGTTCATCGCCTCGAGTTCGCGTTGGAAGGCGAGCATCGCGTCGCTGAAGCCCTTCAAGAGATTCTTATGGCTGTCAGCTTGGCGGGCGTGGGTATCGAAGCCGCCGACGCTGAAATAGATGACACGGGTCTGAGGGGAGGTCGCGACGAGTTGGGCGATCTGTTTGAAACCTTGCCCGAAGCGGTCGGTGCCGTAGGTCTGCTTGGGCGTGAATCCGCTGAGCTTGTCGCGCAGGGTCGCCATAGCATCGAGCGCGGTTTTGTTCGCCATCTGGACGACGCGCGTATCGCTGTCGGCTCCCATCTCCATCCCTTGAATCTGGCGCAGCATTCGCTCCGAGTCCGGATCGCCGACCATTGACTGGATGTCGGTGAGACTGGCGAAGCACGGGATGCTCGCCTTGTCGGCATTAAGGGCGCGGGGCTTTTCGGTCGAGAGGCCGATAGCGACCACCGGGTTCAGGGGGTGGGAGGCCATTTCGCCGTCGAAGTGGCGCCCGATCCAGCCATACTTTAGACTGCCGTCCGGACTGGCCGACTGCCAGATCTCCATGCTCTTGAAGTGCGACCGGTTGGGTTTGGGATAGCCGACGCCTTGAATGACCGCGACCTTCTTTTCTTTGTAAAGCGAGTGCACACCGGTCATCGACGGATGCAATCCGATCTGCTCATTGATCTTGAGCACCTCGGCTTCTGGAATGCCAAGACCCGGTCGAAGCTCATAATAGCGCTTGTTCGCGTAGGGTACGACGGTGTTCAGGCCATCGTTGCCGCCGCTGAACTGACAGACGACGAGGATATTGTCGGGGTCGACCTTGCCGCCCTTCGCCTGACGCAGAATATCAGCCTTGGCGATCGCAGCGAGCCATGGAGGAGCCACGAGTCCAAGGGCGATCACGCCACCTTGCTTAAGGACATCACGTCGGGAAAAATTGAAATCGCTCATCGTCTCACCTGGTGCTTCGCGGCAACCTGATTATTGGTCGATTAGACGTAGCTTATCACGGTTCGTTCACCGTTGGTAGAATTCAGGCGTGAAAACGCGCCAAAAGCGGGCTTCCTCGCAATGGACCTCTTTGGTCTTGGCCGTCGTCACCCTCGGCACCTTTGCCGCCCTTCGCGAGGGACCCGCCGGTGTCGTCGAGCGGTTCCACCAAGCTTTGTCTAAGCCACAGATTCGACGCAGCGACGTGCAGGACTGCGTTCTCCAACCCCTGAATGACCCGAACGTCGCCCGGCTGATCGAGGGCGTGATCCCGAGGTTGCGGTCGCATGTTCCGTATCGGGTCGTCCAGACCACGAGCATCCAGAACTTCTACCTCGTTGATGTTACGTACGAAGCCCGGCCGGGCTTTGCCGCGCGAGGCATCTCGTGGGTCGTGGTCCCCACCAGCGAAGGGCCACGGATCGACGCGCTCTCGACCCTGGCTGTGTTGATGCGTCCGATCCAGCCCGCAGATTCGAACTTCGTTCGGTAACCTACTTGCCTTTCAGCTTGAACGGAGCCTGGATTTCCTTGTAAGCCAGCGGCACTTTGAAGGTCCCTTCCGAATAAGGACCGGCGATGTAGGGCTCAAGCAGAAAAAGCAGGCCGGTCTTAGTCAGCGTGAACGGCAGTTGCTCCGCCGCGACCTTGCTGGAGCCGTCGTGGATGAAGAGCGCGTTGGGGTTGGCGAGGAGCTTTTGGGTCAAAAGCTGCGTGAGGTCATCGGAGGCCGACTTGGCGTTCACGAACAGGTCGCTCAGACCCGCGTTCTTCGGCTTGCCGCCGATCATCGTGTAGTTGAACGCGACGAATCCGGTCGCACCGTGTGCGCCCCCCATGAAGCTGTAAACGGTCCAGTAGCCGGTGATCCAGGTGGGGCTGACGAGGGTAAACGTGGGCTGAGCGTCCAGTTCGAGAGGGCCGGGCAGGTCCAGGCCGTCCTTGAACGTCTCGTTCACCTGCTTCTTGAAGGAAGCAAGAAAGGTCGCCGCATTGGCCTTGAATTGGCTGTTCGCGTAGTTCGCGAGAGCCGATCCGCCTGAGACCTTGGGCATGGTGATCGTGGTCCTCCACTTGTTCTTGACGCCGCCCTTTTGGACCGAGGTCGTGACTTTCTGGGCGTAGGCTGTCGACAGAGCCAGCACGGCGAACGAGCATAGGGCAACGCGCTTCATGCGCGCATCGTACCCGCTGGGCGGCGGGTACCCTCGTGCCTCATGTCCGTACGCATTCGCTATGCTCCCAGCCCGACCGGAAGCCCGCATGTTGGCAACATCCGCACGGCTCTGTTTGATCACCTTTTCGCGCGCCATTTCGGCGGTGTGAACGTGCTGCGCATCGAAGACACCGACCGCAATCGGTTCGTCCCCGGATGTGAAGAGGAGAACATCGAGGCGCTGACCTGGCTGGGGATCGAGTGGCAGGAGGGCCCGGACAAGGGCGGTCCTTTCGCGCCGTATCGCCAGAGCGAACGCAAGCAGGCGGGTATCTACGACCAGTGGGTTCAGGTGCTTCTGGAGAGCGGCAACGCCTATAAGGCCTTCGACACGCCGGAAGAGCTTGAGGAAATGCGCGAGTACCAGCGCATCAACAAGCAGGACGAGGGCTACTTCGGGGGCATCTGGCGCGACGCGAGTCCGGCTAAGGTCGAAGAGGCGATTGCGGCGGGAAAGCCGTTCGTCATTCGGCAGAAAGTGCCTCGCGGCACGAAAATCGAGGTCACGGACGGCATTCGGGGGCGGATTGAATTCGACAGCGACACCGTCGACGACCCGGTGCTGATCAAGGCGGATGGGATGCCGACCTATCACTTTGCGGCGATGGTCGACGATCACCTGATGGAGATCACCCACGTCATCCGGGGCGAGGAATGGATCTCGAGCGCGCCCAAGCATCTCGCGCTTTTCAAGGCGTTTGGCTGGACTCCGCCGCAGTTCGTTCATGTGCCGGTCATCAAAGGGACTGATGGCAAGAAACTCAGTAAGCGCCACGGTGATACCGCGCTTTTGGACTTTCGTCCAGCCGGGTACTTGCCGGAAGCCTTAGCGAATTTCATCGCGCTCATCGGCTGGTCGCCGGGCGGCGACCGCGAGCTCATGAGCATGCAGGAAATGGCGGAGGCGTTCACGTTCGATGGCCTGCAGCCCTCGTCCGGCATCTTCGACAAAGAGAAGCTCAACTGGATGAACGGAAATTACGTTCGAAGCCTCGGCGGCGAGGAGTTGATTGCTCGGGTTCACTCCTTTGTTTCTGCTCCAGAAACGCCCGCTTATTGGTTCCGGGACGAGCATAAGGAGTCGGATGTTGCATCGAAGCTTGAAGTGCTTCGAGAGACGATTGAGCAAGATGCTTCTTATGCGCTTTCCGCCTTGCTCTTGGAGCAAGAACGGGTGACAACGCTTGCCGATATGGGACCGGCCTGTGAGTTCTTCATGGTTGAAGAGCCTGCAATGGATCCCAAGGCGGTCGAGAAATGGTTTGGCGAGGCCCATGTTCGTGATCTCTTCCAGGCGATTCTCGATGCCTGTGCCGAGCGAGAAACGATCGAACCCGAAGAGTGCGAGAAGCTCTTGCGCGATTGGGCTGCTGACAACGGATTCGAGAAACTCGGACCGGTCGTTCATCCTACGCGCGTTGCGCTGACCGGCAAGACGACCGGCCCCGGCCTCTTCGAACTCATGAGTGTGCTCGGTCCTGCCCGCATGACACGAAGGCTGAACCGGGCGATGGCAATGCTTACTTCTTAACGAGTTTGATTTCGTACAGCTTCGGCCAGAGCTTTCCAGTCACGAAAAGGCGATCCGCCTTCTCGTCGTAGGCGATACCGTTGAGAACGTCGACTTGGTGTCCCGGCTTCATGTCTTCGGGCTTGAGCAAACCGGTTAGATCGATCCAACCCACCACTTTGCCGGTCTTGGGATCGATCCGCGCAATCGTGTTGGTGCCCCAAATATTGGCGTAGATTTCGCCCTTGATGTACTCTAATTCATTGAGCAATGAGATTTCGCCGTTGTCGTCTTTCACCGTGACCTTCCCGATCTCCTTGAACGTCTCCGGATCGCGGAAGTAAAGAGTCGCGGTGCCATCGCTCATGATCAGCTTTGTTCCGTCGTGGGTAATTCCCCAGCCTTCGGTGGAATAAGTGAACGACTTTAGCCTCTTGAATGTCTCCAGGTCATACTCAAATGCCTGATTGGTCTGCCACGTGATCTGGTAGATCTTGTCCTTGAATAGGGTGATGCCTTCGCCAAAGTACTTGCTGTCGATGTCGATCTTTTGCAATACTTTTCCGGTCGAGATCTCGACCTTCCTTAAAGATGACCGACCTTCGAGCCCAGTCCCCTCTAAGAAATAGCCGTCGTGAAACACGAGTCCCTGCGTAAAGGCCATCGGATCGTGCGGGAAAGTCTTCACGACCTGGTAACCGTAGACGGGAATCTGGTCCACTTCGTCTTGCTTGCCGGGATCGTTGCTGACCATTTTGGTGGGTGTCGCGTCGTTAACCAAGGGCGCCTCTGGATCCGACTTGGGTGAGCACCCGAGACCGAGCGTGGTCAGCGCCGTCGCGATCAGCAGCACACACAGGCGAGAAGTGGATTTCATGATCATCAGTTTAGCCGCTCCAACGAGTTCTAGACGCCTCAAGCCAGACCCGAGTTACCGGCCCCGGAGTGAAGCCCCCCAGCGGTACACTCGTCCGACTAGCATGCCCGTCCCCTTCCCTAGCCTGCCCATCGAGGCGGTGGCGCCCATCATGCGCGCCGGGGACAATCTCGTGTACTCGGTCCCCTACACCGATCCTGACCCCGTTCCCGTCAGCCAAGAGCAGCCCATCACGCGCGAGGCTATCGACGAAACCTTGATTGTCGAGTGGAAAAGCAAGAAGATCGACCTCAAGCGCAAGGTCGCGATCTTCGAGGGCGGCGTAAAGGCCACCTACGGCCCCACCGTCCTCACCGCCGACCGCCTGGAGGTCGACATGGAGAACAAAACGGGCCGCGCGGACGGCAATGTTCTCGTGGTCGATCCGGAAGGCACGCTGTCGGGCACCAACCTCAACTTCGACTGGAAGAAGCGCACCGGCTCGGCCGAGGACGTCTATGTGCAGGTCGGTCCGATGAAGGCCAGGGCCAAGCGCATCGACATTGAACCCGACCGCTGGATCTTGACCTCAATTTCGCTGACACCGAGCCGAACGAGGCCACCCGAATTCTCGATCAAGAGCCCGCGCGTTGTGCTTCGCGTCGGGCGGAGCGGACGACTTCAGAATCCCACCTTCGAGGTCTTCGGCATCCGGTTGCTCACGATCCCGACTACACTCGGCTTCTCGCTTGACCGACGCGTGACCGGTTTCCGGTTCCCCGCGATCAGTTTCCGTCGCGGAGCCGGATTTGGCCTTGCGTGGAACAGCAGCGTCCTCGTGAACGACCAAACGAGCTTCGCTGCGCAATGGAACGCTTTCCCCAGTGCGCTGCCGACCTATGCGGGCGAACTTGCTTGGAGCGCGGTGCCGCCGACCAAGTCCACCGGCCTGATCTCGCCGCGAACCGAGCTTGGCGAGCGCTTTGGCGATGCCTACATGGACAGTGTCTCGACCACCACCACCCAGGCTGAAGACGACTACCTACGCGACCCCCGCCGAACGATCGCCGCCGGAACTTACTGGAATCAGAGTGTCCGAGGTCGCCGCGAGGACTTTTCGTCGATCAGCAAGCGATGGGAACTCTCGTCCGATTTCGGGGGCACCTTTGGCCCCGTTGGCGGCTACGTGCAGTTTCGCTATCAGAGCATCCGTCCCGACCGAAACAGCCCCTTCGTCGACCGGCTTTCCGCCCACGGCGCGGCGAACATCGGAAGCTGGAGCCTTATTCCCGGCCTCGATTTTCGCCTGCGCGGCGACCTCGCGGCCTACACGTCGGGCAAACAAACTTACGGCTGGGCGCGGGGCCAGGCCGCGCTGGTTTACCATCCGATCAAGCAGTTGCAAGTGGCCGGTGCCCTCGTCCTGGGCGGCTCGGCTGGGAATCCTTTCTTCGGCTTCGACCCGCTCTACAGCAACTCCGGCGTCCACATCCGCGCCGACGTCGACCTCGGCTCGATTCGCGCGAGTTTCCTCGGAAAGTACGACTTCGGCCAAGCCCGCTGGTACGACCACGAATACGGTTTCTCGTTCGCGGCCGGGAGCTTCGAGCCCTACGTCGTCTGGCGTCAATTCCCCAACGACGTGCGGTTCGGTTTCCGCATTCGTGCGATCGAGGTGTTCGAAAAGCTGCAGCAGCGCCAGCTTAAGCGAAAGAGCCCCAAGTAGAGAGTGCTTTTGCCGTCCCGGCAAATCCGGCAAGTACCGCTGGCACCTGCCGGCGAATCCAGGCAGTACCGCTGGCGTCTCGCCGGCATTTCGGAAGCCTCACAAAGTCGGGGAGGCCGGCGGGACGCCAGCGGTACGGGTTGAGTTCGCCTCCTATGCCTCCATCCTCCCACGGATGGAGGCGCGCCCGCAGAAGAAGCTCGGCACTATGCCCGTCACTCTTCCCGCAGACCGACGCTGTACACCTTGCCCGCCTTGGTGATGGTGAACGTGAGCAGATAGCTCTTCTCGCCGACCTTCGCGCGGTACTTCACGACGGTGTCTGGGTCGTCGAGGTCGGAGGAAAGGAACGCGAGCTTGTCCAGTTCGCGCAATGGAGCAAAGGCACCCATCGCCATCTGACCTCGGCCCGTCTGGAGCCTGGCGACCATCTCGGGGTCCAGGAGTTCTGCCTTCGGTGTTCGCGCGGCGAGGGAGCGCACGACTTCCACGTACTTCGCGGTCGTCGCCGGGTCGGGATCTTTGGCTTCGGGGAGCTTGACAAATCGAAGCGCAGGGACATAAATCTCGGCGACCTTTTGCGCGATTCCATCGCCTCCAACATCGTGGACGTTGCCCTCCAGCACGATCGTCAGGTTCGCCGACGGCACGCGGAAGAGCGAGGCGAACGAGCCGGCAGTGTTGCCGCCGTGGGAGAACGCCTTGACCTTATTCACCTCGCGGACGAACCAGCCGTAGCCGTACTGGCTCTTCCGGCCGCTCAGCAATCGATGGGCGGTTTGCATCTGGGCGACCGTCTCGGGCTTGAGCAGCTTGCCGTCGCGCAGACCCTTCTCGAAGGCGGCCAGATCCTCGCAGGAGTTGATCCACGACCCGTCGCCATAGCCTGGCGCGATCGCTGGACCGTTCAGGAACTGAGCGCCGTCGCGCAGATAGCCCTTCGCCCGGTGCGGGATGAGTGTCATCTCCTCATCGACATAGCTGTGCTTCATGCCGAGCTTGTCGAAGATGCGTTCGCGAACGAGGTCGAGGATCGGCTTGCCGCCCGCCTCTTCCGCGACAAAGCCCAGCAGCATGTAGTTGCTGTTGCTGTACGCGAACTGCCCGCCGGAGGTGAAGTCGAACGGCAGCGTCGGCATCTTCTTGAACCAATCGTCCCTGGTCCACCGCTCGATCAGCCCGAGGCCAGGCACGAGAGCGTAATCCGGAAGGCCGCTGGTGTGCGTGAGCAGCATCTGCAGCGTGAGGTCCTTCCACTTGTCCGGACAATCCTTCAATCGCTTGCCCAAGGTGTCGGTGAGCGCCAGCTTGCCCTCCTCGATGAGTTGGAAGATCACCGTCGCGGTGAACGTCTTGCCGATCGAGCCAGTTTGGAGCACGTCGTTGGTGGTCATCGGCACGTCGAGCTCAAGGTCCGCCTTGCCGTAAGCCGCGCGCTTGATCACCTTGTCGTCCTTGGTCA
>JAIBBE010000115.1 GCA_019694835.1 Fimbriimonadaceae bacterium
GAAGTTCGGCCAGTTCGCTACCGCTCATTCCGGCGTACTTTTCGCGCCAGCGATAGATCGTCTGATCGCTCACGCCGTGAGCCCGTGCAACGGACGCCATGCTCGCCCCCGCTTCAATTTCCTTCAGAATGCCGAGGATCTGATCCTCAGAGTATCGTTTCCCTTTGCTCATTGTGTGATTCAAGACGAACCTCACACTCAATCTGGGTCAGAATTCGGGGAACAGGTCAGCCGTACCGTTCACCGGATCGACCCCGTCGGCATTCGTGGAAACAACCGGGGAGCTTAGACTAATGATCCCAGATACGGACTGAAAGGTCAAAACGCGACCAAGGCCCGGATCGAGAGAGTAACCAGATGCTGCTGTGCCGCCCGAGCCGCCACCCGGGTTAGGTGTTGTGTTCGACGGGTTGCCCGCGCCTGAAAGGTTGTCGGTGGCATCAATCTGAACACTCGTATAGGTTTGCGCTTGCGTAGCGCCAACAGATGCAACGACAAGAGCGGAAACGAGGAGTTTAGGCGATTTCATGGTAACTTGCCCTCCACAAGTAGTAATGGCCGAAAACACGGCATTAAGCAAATCTCCTTCACAGTATAGTGGAGAAAGGTGGTTTCCGTAAATCACATTCTTCCGATCACAAGAAACTGGCAATTTCCCGGGAGTGCATCGTGCCCTGGCTCAGCGAGCCAGGGCAACCATTCGCGCTTAATCTACTCGTCTCCGGTGAGGCCGTAGTTAGCGCTCAGGATCGCGTAGTCGGCGATGTCGATGCAGTCGTCACCGTTGAGATCAGCAGCGGGGAGGTAGCCTCCGTCGCCTAGGCATAGGTTGTACGACGCCGAGACCATGGCGTAGTCGGCGATGCCGACTTCGTTGTCATCGTCGCAGTCGCCGTTGATCAGGCTGGTGGTGAAGCCGGTCAGGCCTGCGGTTGAAATGTAGGTTGACGTACGCTTGCGCAGCCAATGGCTTCCCTTGACAGTGATGTCAACCGGACCGACGATGCCGCTGGCCAGCGAGAACGCTCCCGCCGCGCCGAGGGTCACGTTGTGCGTCTCAAGCGGAACCGAATCTCCGGGGGCGAAGACCTGCAGGGTTACCGCCTGACCCGCTTCGTCCGGATCGAACTCGCTGAGGGTGACGGTGCCCGAGACGAGCCTTGTCGCGTCGACTTCTGCCAGCGTGAATTCTCCGAGGTTCAGGCCCTCGAGATCAACCTGGCTGTACCGACTGACTGTGTGACCAATCGCGTTTGGCCGGATTTCCAATCGGTCAATGACCCGGGTGACGCTTTCGAAGTTGTGCTCGACCGGCGGATCGAAGACCAGCGCGATGGTGCCGTCCGCAATGTCGTGGACGAGTTTGGTTTGGCTGTTCGAACCGGTGATGCTGCCTAGAAGGTTCGCCGCAACCACGCCCCCGCCGCCGATATGGACGCCGTTCCGAATCTGCTTGACTCGTACGGTGATCGCGTTGGCGGGGTCGAAGTTCGAGGCCAAGTTGTATCGGTCGGCAGTCACGAAGGTCTGGTGGAGGCGGCCAACGTACTGGTTGGCGTTGCCGTCGAGGTCTCCGTAGAGGTACGTGTCGAGGCGGGACATGGCCGGCGGTCCATTTTCTCCACCCACTGCGGACACGGTTATCTGTAAGGAGAGCGTATTTGTCGCATCAGCCCGAACTCCACTTCCGATGTTGACGTCTTGGACGTTCGTCAGACCCCCGAAGGGATGGACGGTCACTTGGTCGCCATAGCCATTAAACTGGACTCCCTTCTCTTTGACCCCAAACCACGCCCCAGTGGGTCGATCGACATCGAAACTGGTAACACCAGTGGCTGTGACCTCAAACTCCTGAATGTAGTTCTTATCGTCGGGATCCTCAGACTCGATTGGACCGAAGTCAAATGAGATTCCTCGATGAACCGCGTCGAGACAGAATCGAGTAAACACCCACTGATGCGTTATTGGATCTTTGTGCATGTTATAGGCCCAGCGCGGACAGGTTGGTGTCGGGCAAGGCTTGGAACCAGCGGCCGCGCCAGTCGACGACGACAAGACCTGTCCGTTCACGCTGATCTCTCGGATGTTGACGGGGCCATCGGTAACGTTGGAGAAGTCGTAGTCATAGCGAATGACCCCCGATCCAATTCCAACTGAATTGACCGTTCCAAGAACCACTTGATCGGTGCCGTTGAGGCGCCCCCTAAACGTTCCGCGAATGGAACGGCCAGGAAGGGAGAAGTCCGGTGAGTCGACGACCTCGACACTGGCCGTAAGAGCCTCGCCAACGGGTACCACGATGCCCTGGTTCGGGCCGGTGAGGTTCACGTCAACGCCGCCTCCGATGCGAGGTGCGATAGAAGCGTTTCCCACCTCGCCGACTGGAAATCCGCCTACCGTGGGACAACAAAGCCAGAGTTTGAGCAACGCGTAGTCGACCATCGAGTCGTCCTGCACCAACATATCGAATCCGCCATAGTAGCTCGGATCGGTGAACCTGTCCATCAAACTCGTACCGGCGGGAGAGCCAATGCCTGCGGGAAGGTTGCCCAGGTCGAAGCTGAAAGTGCGAGCGGGGTCGCCGACATTCCAGGTTCCAAGGGCTGCGGGCAGGTTTGCCAGGTTGGCGCCCCAACCGAACGTGGGTCCGGTGGCGGGTAGCCCGAGGTAGACCACATCGTTGTTGCTCCCACCTGCCGACGCCTGCATTTTCGTGATCACCTCTGCCTTGAGGACTCCGCAGGAAATCGGCAATCCAGTCCAAGAAACACCCACGTGCTTGTTCCCGGTAGCGTCGTCAAAACCCTTCCACGGCGATGCAGGATATGCCGCATTGAGGGCTGCACTGCGAATGGCAAAGTCCGGTACCCCAGTTGTCGAAAAGTTGTCGGCAATTCCCCTTCGATAGTAGCGCGGCCGGTATGGAACTAGGCAAAAATCGTCCATACAGACAGGTTGACCACCACCACGGTCAAGCATCACGGCCTCGATGCGCTTCAAGCTAAATGCTTCTGATTTCCAAGGGTGACGAGCCAGCAACTGACCGTTCACAAAGGTTTCCGCGAGGTCGTTGTCGAGGTCAATGATGCACAGAATGTCGGCCCAGCCAGGCGAGAAGGATAGGCTACCCGGCCCTCCGCCGACTGGTACGCCGCCGGACCCCTGCAGTGACCCCGATTCGTACCACGAGACCGTCGATTGGGCGACCCGAAGTTGCAGGCTGTAGTCTTCTCCCAGCAAATACTGGTTGAGTAGTCGAATGTCAGCGATTTGCGGAAACGGCCCCGTGTTTGCAAGCATTACCGAGGCATGAAAGGCATACTTGCCTGTGGTGAAACCCGAGAGGGTCTTGAGCACGGGTCCCCCGTCAACCAAAATGCCGTTCGACCCATTGCGAGCACACCCGCTTGTGACGGTAATGTTGTAGGTGCCTGTAAGGTATGACTCCCAGCCTCCCTGCGGTACAAGTGGGCCTTCCGGGTAGCTATCAAAACCATCCTTCCACCAAGCGGCCGAAGCCGTCGGGGCGGTGCCAAGCATGGCGACTGTGGCGAGCAGTATTTGCAGCGAGTACTTGAAATTCAATGTCATTCCTCCTTTGCTGCAGCTACCTTACAACAGCTACCGTGACAAGATCGTGACGAACCTAAATCGAGCCCCGTCCAAACCGAATCGTCGTTTCCGCCCGCACAAAGAAGTCTTGCACCGGAGGATCATCGGGCTCGAGGTCGGCCGCGAGATGCGTGGGGACGTGCATGAAGTCCGGTACCTGCTCCTGGTGCTTATGACGCACGGTAACGCCATGTCGAAAACCAACTCGTTGGGACAGTTCGTAACCCTCGCAGGCCAGGTCCTCGTGGCCGAGATGAAACAGGGCGCAGCCGACGATATAGAGGGCTACCGAGCATTCGGCACGGGCCCCAGGGCGTACAGCCCCAAACTCAGGTGAGCACATCAAGCGGGCGGCTTCGTCCATGCGATCGAGACAAAGCAGGCACCACGCTTGCGTGAGCTGGGCAGCGGTTGCGTAGATCGCGACCCCCGACTGCCCGGCGGCCCGCTGAGCCTCTTTTGCCACGACGAGGGCCGCGTCAAAGTGGCCCAAGTCCATGTGGTTATCGGCGATGCCGAGTAGGAGGACGGGGTAGAGGCGCTTCGAATTCGCTCGCTGGGCCTGCGACAGCGCGTCCTGGAGCACTTGAATGGCCTCCTCATTCCGGTCGACCATCCGGTAGGCGGCAGCAAGGTTTGACAAGGTCGCAATTCGAAGGTGCCCCGCCGACCACTCTCCGCTCCCGACCGCAGACTCCAGCAAGCCTGCGGAGCGGGATAGGGTTGCCAGCGCCTCATTTACATCGATTTCCCGTGTATCGCTCGGCATGATATGGGTCATCGCCCATATGTTGAGCGCCGCCGCCAAGTCAATCGGGTTGCCCTGCCCTTCAAACACCGGAATGGCCTTCTTAAGCCATCGGCGAGCCTCTTGCTGGTAGGTCAGGTATGTATTGAGCTGGGCGAGTACTGTGAAGCCGCAAGCCATGTCATGATCGCTCACTCCGGTCGAATCGGTGGCAGCCTCCACAAGTTTGGTCACGCGCTCCACCCATTCGATGTTGTGTCGCCGCATGGCGAAAAAGGTGCCGAGGTAAAAGCCACACTTGATTGCTTTTGCCAGCCCCTCACCGGAAGCAAGGGCGTGATCGGCGAGTTGGCGGAAATGGTCGAGTTCACGCTCGGCACTTTCGAAGGCTTGGGCAGATTGAGGTCCCTGGAACTCCCAGCGAAGCTGACCTGCTAAGGCATGGCAATAATCCAGGAGTCGAGCCCGGGTCTCGCTTTCCCATCCCCTCTCACGCAGCCGCTCAAGGCCAAAGGTTCGCAACGGGATCAGCATTCGGAATCGCACGGCGTCGGATGCACTGCTGCGCTCCAAGAGCGACGATCGGGTCAATTCGAGGAGGCATTCTTGGACATCTCCACCGTGCAGCGCTTCCGCCAACTCAAGGCTGAAGTCACCCCGGCAAATCGCGAGCCGACAAAACAGCTCTTGCGCGGTGGGTGTGAGGAGATCGTAGCTCCACCTGGTTGCACGCTCAAGCGATGAGTGCCGTTCGGAGGACGATGCCCCTACTGCCGTCACTCTGAAGCGCTCTCCTTGCAGCTTCTTAAGAATCTGCGCGGGAGACATGAGCGCGACGTGGCTGGCAGCCAACGTGATGGCAAGAGGCAGCCCATCCATCGCCCCACAAATCTCGGCGATGGCGGTTGCGTTTTGGGAGCTGAGTTCGAAACTGGGATCGGCGTCCTTCGCCTTTAACACGAACAGTCCCACAGCAGGATTTAGCACGAGCGCACTCAACGTCTCGTTGCTGTTTGGGGTCCGGAAGGGAGGGAGTGCCAATTGTCTCTCTCCCGGGATTGAGAGAGGAGCGCGCGAGGTCAAGAGAATCCGGCCAGGCTGATCGGCGCGTACCCAACTCGAGATCACGCCGCTGATCGCTGGAAGTAGGTGCTCCGCGTTGTCGAGGATCAAGAGAACTGGGTGCTGGCTCAACTGCCTCCTTACTCGATCCACGGCGTCTGGTGCGTTCGGTTCTGGCAGTTCCAATGCGCGAGCCACGAGGCCAACAACACTCCGGACCTCGCGAGCCGCCGACAGTTCGACGAACCGGACGGTCATGACCTCGGCGAGTTTCTCCGCCACCGCATGAGCCAGGGTCGTCTTTCCGCACCCGCCCGCACCGACTAGGGTCCAAAGTCGGGGCCCGGCGACATCCTGCACTTCGAGGAGAATCGAATTGACTTCGTCATCGCGCCCCAGCACCCAGCCACGCGATGTCTGGAACCCAAGCGCTTCCCGGTTTGAACTCCTCGGCCGCCGGTGATTGCTTGGCCCGGATTGGCCCAGTTGCTCGATCGCCTGGATCGCTTGTTCCGAGGGGTACTCGCCCCAATGATCCAAAAGAAGCTGTTCGAGGATCTCGAACTGGCGGAGTGCCTCTGACGTTCTTCCGTCTGCACCCAAGGAGCGGATCAGGGCAATATGGACGTCCTCCCGCAGGGGAACGACCCGCAAGGCGGCCCGGCCGATTTCAGTCGCGAGACCTGCATTTCCTGAACTGGCGAGGACCTCAATGAGGTGGGTGACGGTCTTGCAGTAGATCTCTTCGAATGCGAGTTGATGCGGCAGCGTCCACGACGCCTCCAGGCCCTCGAGCAGGGGGCCCCGAACCAAGCCAATCGCACGCTGAAGTTCGCTGGATCGGATCGAACGATCATCGAGAGCTTGGGCCCGATCGACGAGGGCTTGGAACGAAAGGAGATCGGTTTCTACAGTGGATGGATTCAGCCAGACATACTGCCTGTCACCGCCAAGGGGGCCGTTGGGATCGTCGGGCAGACCCAGCTGCTTTCGTAGCGAATACAGAGCGGTACGCAGGCTCGAACGCGCTTGGTCGGGCTCGTCCTCGGGCCAGATCGTCGCCGCGACTTCTTCGCGCGAGACAGGACGTGGCATGGCGACCGAGAGATACGCCAAAACCTCTCCCGCCGAGCGGGAGCGGAATTTACGGATGGGAGGCTCTTTCCCCTTGACCGCTTCGAGATAGCCGAACAGCCTAATGCCAAGCATCGCAACAGTGAATGAAGTACGGATCGAATGTTACAATATTTTTGACCTAGCCCCTTTGCACATCTGATGATTAGGGGTAGAAACTCATGATGACTGCGGCTGAATCAAGTAGCCTGGCCTGGACAGCAGCCAAGTTCGCCCTACCCGGGCACCAAGTTTGGGAGAGGCCCTTTGCGCGTTGGGGCTTGTCATATCGACCTGCGGGTGTGAAAGCGGTCGTTGGGTGCCACTTTGACCCAGATTCGGTTGCCGAGCAGGTCGACGAGATCCTGCGGTGCTTTCAGGATGCAGACGAGCCGGCCAACTGGACTCTCGGCCCCTCATCCACACCCATCGACTTGTCGAAACACCTGCGCCGTGAACGACGCCTGATGGGTCCGATGTTCTTGATTGGAATGGAACTTGACCTCGTGCGGTGGGAACCCGAGAAAGTCAGCCTGACGACGGAGCTTCTCCGGGACCTTGAGTCGATTAGCCCCGACGAACACCCGACGATGACGTGGTTTCCGAAGGCTCAACGGGCCGACGGTCTGTTGATGCTTCGCGAACTGGTCTCGCGTGGTGCCGCTTTTCCGTTCGGCAGCACCATCGATGGTGAGCTGGCCAGCGCGATGACGCTCTTCGTCCACGAAGAGATCGCCGGGGTCTATGACGTTGTTACGAGGCCCGAGTTCAGAAACAGGGGCGCGGCGACAGCCGTTCTCACCATGGCGCTAGCTTTTGCCCGTGAGCGAGGCTGTCGCGTCGCTGCTCTACAGAGCCACAAAAAGGCGGTCGGCCTCTACGAACGGATGGGATTCGTAGAGACCGGGATATTCAAGAGCATGTACTATTCCAAGCCTCGATTGGCGAAAGACCGAGAAGCTCGGTTGCTCTAGCCGCCCATCCGAGCGGAATCCATGTACTTTTTCACCGCATCAGTGAATTGGGGCACCTTCGTCTCCACAACCGCTTTGCGGCGGAGCTCGCGCAGGTCTTTGTCGATGTTGTTGCGAACCGCCCCCTTGTCGATCATCAGCTTGCGCCGGATTTCCTGTCTGAGGGCGGGGTTAAGCTGACGCTTCTCCGCGGGCAAGATGTTCTCGACGTAGAATCTGATGGAGGCTTGCCCGCCCGTAACCCAGTCCGTGTACTGTCCGATTTTGACGGCGGTGACGGCTGCTTTTACCGGACCGCTCAGTTGGTCTTCTGCTTGCAGTCCGATGTCGCCGCCCAGAGTTCGGCTGACCTCGACGCTGTGCTTCTTGGCAACATCCTCGAACTTCATGCCCGCTTTCAAGTCGGCGTCGACCGCCGTGCGCCCAGCGAGATCGCCGACGGCGACAACTCGTAATTTGTACCGCTTTGGTATTGTAAACGTGGACGGATTGTCGTTAAAGAACTTCTCGACTTCTTGATCGGTGATCGTGATGCCTTGGGTTCGGAGTTTGAAATCCACGAGATCGAGCCGAACTTGGTAGGCGAAATCTTCTCGTGTGAGCCCGAGCAGAGCAAGTCCCTCCTGTAGCTTGGGATTGTCATCTGTTCGTTGCTTGATCTCGGCTTGGACCTCTGCGTCAGACGGGTAGACCCCTTTGTCCTTGGCCAGTTGAATCAGCAGGCGCTCATCGATGAGCCGGAGGATGGTTAAAATGCCCGGAGGTGCCTCGACAAACTGGTTGTTCGCCATCCGACCGACGCCTGGCAAAAACTCCATGCGTCGATAGTATTCGTTGCCCCGAATCTCCTCTCCGTTCACGACGATCACGGCCTTTGCCCCGTCGATTTGGGCCGCGACGATGGCGGTCGCCGCCAAGCAAAGGGCCATGAATGCAGTCTTCATTTTCAAAATTGGTCTCGTCCTCCTGGGTATGGGGCCGTTCGCCCACGCTAATAATACGGACGAATGGGAGGAAAAAGTGGATCATTCTGGTCCTGGGTGCCAGGTTTTCTTGGTCCACTAGGGTGGATTCGAATACAATTGAGCGAAGAATCCGGAGTAAACCATGGCCACCCAACTTCAGACCGAGAAAGTCAACGAACTCATCCGCCGCCTTGACGAGGCAGTCGGAATGGACGCCGAACCCTGTTGTCACCGCGTGAAGGACGTCCTTCACGACCTTTGTACCAGCGGCATCGAGTTTATCGATGAACCGTTTCTGCAGCCCGTGCCCGATCGCTATGCGCGCCGACTGTTCCACAAAGACCCGCAAGGGCGTTACAGTGTGCTCATCATGGTCTGGGGCAAGGGGCAGGGAACTCCGCTCCACGATCACGCCCACATGTGGTGTGTGGAGTGCGTGTACCGAGGCGAAATCAAGGTCGTCTCGTACTCTTTGAAGGGCAGCGACGAAGATGCGCTGGTTCAGTTCGACTACGAGCAGGAGATCTTAGCGGGTCGAGGCGATGCCGGGGCGTTGATTCCGCCGTTCGAGTACCACACGATCGAGAATGCGGGTGAGACTCCGGCCGTCACGATTCACGTGTACGGCGGCGAGATGGAGTGGTGCCACGCCTTCATCCCGGTCGAAGGCGGATACAAGCGCGAAGAGCGCAAGCTCTGCTACACACCGATGGGCTAAACTCCGTGGCGCGGCCGTCCCGCCCGCGCTGCCAAAAAACCTTCAGGGAGACTGCCGATTCTTCGATATGGTAGCCGCTGGATCGGGAAGTACCTGCTGATGTTGGCTGACATCCCAAGTTCGGTGCAGCGCGGGCGGGACGGCCGCGCCACGGGGTTTAGTCGTTCCAGTCCGCGACGAAGATGTTGGTCTCGCCTCGGACCTTGCCATTGCGATTGCTGGCGAACACGAGCCTCTTACCGTCACGTGAGAACATCGGGAAGCCATCGAATTCAGCGCTTCGCGTGATCCGCCTGAGTCCGGTACCGTCGACGTTGATCATGAAGATATCGAACTCCCGACCCTTCGGATCGCCATGATTGCTGCTGAAGATGATTCGCTTGCCGTCTGGGTGGAGGAATGGCGCGAAGCTGGCGCAGTTGAGATCGGTCACCTGGCGCTTATTCGACCCGTCCGCGTCCATGATCCAGATTTCCATTTTGCTGGGTCGGACCATGTGCTCTTTGAGCAGTGATTTGTAATCGGCTTCCTGCTCTGGCGTCATGTCGTCCGTTCGGCGGTAGACGATTTTCTTGGAGTCCCAGCTCACGAAGGGACCACCGTCGTAGCCAACCTTGTCGGTGAGCCTCACGATGTTCTTGCCATTCAGATCGGATCGGTAAATCTCCAAGTCTCCAGTTCGGTCACTTGTCCACACCATGTAGGAGCCGTCTGGAGCAATGGTCGTCTCCGCCACGTAGTGACCGGGCCAATCAATGACCGGAATCGGCTTGGTGTCTGGCTTATTGATGGGGACTTTGCAGAGACTATATTCAGGATTAATCATCCAAACATAGCCTTTCGCCATGTCAATTGGTGTTTGCTTGCCCTCGTTCCTCGCATGGGTAGAGCTGTAGTAGACCCACTTGCCATCGGGCGAAATGTAGGCACAAGTGCAGCGCCCCTTGCCGGTGCTGATGAGTCGCTTGCCGCTGCCGTCCGCATTCATCGCGAAGATCTGCTCGTCGGGGTAACCCTCAACCTGGGCCTGCCAACTGATCACCTCGCAATCAGGACTCCAATAGGCCTCAGCGTTCTGGCCGCCGAAGGTCAATTGGCGAATGTTGGAAAGGTGGGGTTCGGGCTGAACGGTAAGCGCAAAAGCAAGTGCCACAAGCATGCCCTTAGCATGGCGCATTGATGTGCATTTCTACTTGACTCAAGTGATGATGGCTTGTAGGCTTCGGCGAATTGCGACCGCTTGGCGAAGCAGTTGCTCTGCACTTGCCAAAGGCCATTGAGTTGCCGCATCGGAGAGCGCCCGCGATGGTTCGGGGTGAACCTCAAGAAACAGCGCGTCGATGCCAACCGCTGCCGCCGCTCGGACCATCGCCGGAATCGACTCGCGATTGCCCGCCGTCGCCGTGCCCGCCCCGCCTGGCCGTTGGGCGCTGTGGGTCGCGTCGAAGCAGACCGGGACACCAAACGAGCACAAGGTCTCCAGGCCGGGCATGTCGACGATCAGGGTGTTGTAGCCAAACGTTGTCCCCCGCTCGGTAAGCATAACCCCGTTCGCTCCGAAAGACTCGAGCTTATCAACGATGTTCTTGGCATCCCAGGGAGCGAGAAACTGACCCTTCTTCACGTTCACCGGCTTCCCGGTCTTGGCAGCAGCTTCGAGGAGGTCGGATTGACGGCAGAGGAATGCGGGTATCTGGAGGAGGTCGACGACTTGGGCAACGGGGGCCGCCTGATCTGGCAAGTGAATGTCGGTCGTCGTCGGGAGGTCGAATTCTCCGTGAATCCGTTCGAGGATATCGAGCCCCACTTCGATTCCCGCTCCGCGCGTGGTTGTGACTGAGGTCCGATTCGCCTTGTCGAACGAGGCTTTGAATACGTAGGGCAGTCCAAGGCCAGCACAAATCCGCTTCATTTCGACGGCTACCTCGCGGCATAGATCAAGGCTCTCGGCCAGGCAAGGTCCGGCGATGACGACTAGATCGGGGCCGCCAAACTCCGCCGAGCCTGCACGGAAGGAATTCAAAGCGTCGCGCCAGCTTCCTTGAGGGCGGCGACGAGAACGTCGGGATTAGGAAGCTGCTTTAGGTCGCTGAAGGTCCGAATCTGCTCGCCGCCCGGCTTGAAGAGCATGATGTGCGGGAGGCCTACGATGTTGAACTGCTTGCGGACGGCTTCATCATAGGCAGGGTCGACACCTGTGCTGAGGTCGATCTTCATCGTCACCACGTCTTGGAGCGCGATGATCGCGGCGGGCTTCTTAAACACAGCTTCGTCGATTTCCTTGCAAACCAAGCACCAGTCGGCCGTGCCGTCGATAAGTATAGGTTTACCCGTCTTTTTTGCTTCTTCAAAAGCTTCGGGCGTAAACTTCACCCATTCGACCTTGGTTGCTACTGCCTTGGTTTTCCCCCCCGATTCGGCCGCCAGTTTGGCGAATTCTTCTTCCTTCAAGATGCCCGCTCGAGTGGTCATCGCTTGCCCCATGAGCAGCCCGAGTGCCAAGACCGCCGCACCCTTGATTCCGAAGATGATTCGTGTATTGCCCGAGTTATCGAACCCTAACAAATAGACCGCTGCGCCGAGGTAGAAGACGGTCCACGCCACGAGCGTTCGAGGCTCCTCCGGCTTGAACCCGAGGCCCTTGAAGAAGTAGTCGGCCGCGATCCAAAGCACGACAATTCCAAGTACGGACTTCACGGTCTTAAGCCATCCTCCCGACTTGGGCAAGGCTTTCGCTCCTTGCGACATCGCTCCGATCACGACGAAAGGGAGCCCAATGCCGAGTCCAATCGTCGTGAAGACCAGCAACCCAATCGGTACGCTGCCGATACGTGCAACTTCGATGGCCACGGAGCTAACCAAAGCCCCCGCACAGGGTGCCGCCGCGACGCCCACCATCAGCCCCATGATCAAGGCGCCAAGTGCCCCGCTTCGACCCTTGAGGTGCTTCGCTATCGGCCCCGGAATTCCGATCTGGTAGACATCGAACATAGACAGCGCGAGCGCGACCATGAAGATCGCTAAGGCAAAGAGAAACCACGGTTTCTTAAACAAATCCCCAACCGCACCGCCGAGGGAAGCCGCTATCCCGCCGACTGCGCCGTAGGTCACGCCAATGCCGAGCATGTACATGAGCCCGAGGCCCACCCGGCCCGAGCGACTGCCGCTGGTCTGGTTGCTGAAGAAGCTGATCGTGACCGGAATCACCGGGTAGACGCATGGCGTGAGAGTCAAAGCGAGGCCGGTGAGGAGGCTCCCGAGAAGTATCCAAAGGTAACTTTTCTTCTCGAAACCTTCACGTAACAGGCGCGCTACGAGGCTATCGTCTTCCGGTGCTGTTGGAGTCGTCGCCGTTGGCTTGGTGGGCTCGCCGCCGGTCGAAGCGACTAGTTCCGGCTCTTCGGACGGTTCTTCACCGTTTTTTTTTGACACGGTGACCTTGGCGGTCAAGTCTTTGCTTCCCGGTGGGAAGCAGTTGCTCTCGTTACACTGCTGGTACTTGACCGAGATCTTTAGGTTCGCCGCCCCGACGGTTTCAGGCAGTTTGAATGTCACCGGAATCTTGATGGTGCCCTCGTAGACCTTGATCGGCTTGTCGAAGCCAAGCACCTTCATGTCGATGCCCTTCGGGTACTCGACCTTGACGATCTTGGTGGTCTTGTCGCCCGCCACGACCTCAATCGGAATCAGACTCTTGTCTTCCTGCGGGTTCTGATAGCCGTGCAGGTTGTCGAGAAACTCGATGGTGACGGTGCCCTTGAGGGTAGATCCAGCTGCGCCGGTGGTTTTGTCGAGCTTGAGGCTCACCTTTGGCGGCGTATCTTGGGCGAAGGCGACCAGCGCCATCAGCGACAACAGAAGTGCAAAGACGTTTCTCATCGGCTTGAGCGTGCCCACGCGTCCATTATGGCGTCCGCACTGTGTAATTTACGTCGCACGAGGTCAGAGGATTCCCGTACCCCTCTCAACGAAGTTGTGGGGGGCTGCGCGACGACGAAGGAGGATGCGCTGGGGGGGAGTAATTTTCCCTGCGTCGGCACCGTTGGGGGGTGGCCGGGGTGATGGATTGTGCACCCCGTTTCTGCCGAGCGCCGCCTTGGAGCTTCCGTGTGCGACGCCTCCATCCGTGGGAGGATGGAGGCCTAGGTTACGTCTACGCGATAGCGCGTTTCAATGCAACCGCAAACTCGTCAATCTGCGACTTCGTCCGCGTCTCGGTCAGCGCCACAAGAAGGCAGTTCGCCATTCCTGGATAGAACTCTCCCAACGGAAGCCCGGCCATGATTCCGTCCTCGATCAGCCGATCACGTACTTCGACGGCATTCTTCGGCAGTTCCAGCACGAATTCGCCAAACACGTTCGCATCGAACCGGATCTTACCGCCCGCCGAAACCAACGCGGAAAGAGCGTACTGGGTGTTCTGAACCGTGCTCTCGGCGACCCAGCGGACCCCGTTTTTACCCATCGCGATCAGATAAACCGTCGCGGCGAGGGCCATGAGCGCCTCGTTGGTGCAGATATTGGACGTCGCTTTCTCCCTGCGGATATCCTGCTCGCGGGTACGGAGCGTCATCGTGAAGCCGGGTCGACCCTGCGCGTCGTGAGTGCGACCGACGATTCGTCCGGGCAATCGACGAATCAATTCCTGCTTGCACGCAAAGAGCCCGACCAGCGGACCACCGAAGCCCATCGCCACTCCGAGCGGTTGGCCCTCGCCGACCACGATGTCTGCTCCGAATTCACCGGGCGGCTTAAGCAAACCCATGGCGATTGGATCGCTGGCGACGATCAACATGGCTCCCGCTTCGGTCGCCGCCGCTCGAGCCGCCGCGAGGTCCTCGATGACACCAAAGAAGTTCGGATATTGGACGATCAGACAAGCCGCATCCTGTAGATCACCCCACTGATCGGTCCGACCGTTCGGCGTGGGAATCTCGACCACGTGGTGCTCACTCGCCCAAGCATACGTCTCCAGCACCTGCCGATAGGACGGATGAACGGCCTGGCTTACGACGATCTTGCTGCGTCCGGTCTGGCCACATGCGAGCAGAGCGGCCTCGGCCATAGAAGTCGAGCCGTCGTACATCGACGCGTTCGCGAGGTCCATGCCATACAACTCCGCGACCATTGTCTGGAACTCGTAGATGCACTGCAGGTAGCCCTGGCTGAGTTCCGGCTGATAGGGCGTGTACGCAGTCAGGAACTCTCCCCGGCTGATCACGGCCCCAACCGTCGCCGGGATGTACCGGTCGTACAGCCCAGCCCCCAGGAACCACGTCAGCTTCGCCGAACTCAAGTTCTGTGCGGCGAGGTCAAACATGTACTGGAACAAGCGATGCTCGTCCAGCCCGCTCGGTACATTCATGGGTTCGCGAAGGCGAAGGTTTTCGGGAATCTCGCAGAACAGATCGTCGATCGACTCGACGCCAATCTCCTTGAGCATCTGCTGACGATCGGCTTCGGTGTGGGGGATGTAGGGCATTTTGAATTAGCTTTCGAGGACGGCGGTGTAGGCTTCCGGAGTGAGCAGTCCGCTCGTCGCACTGGCGTCGGAAAGTCGCATCTTGACCATCCAGCCGCCTCCGTATGGATCTACGTTGACGAGCTCGGACTGTGCGCCAAGCGCGGCGTTGACCTCGACGACCTCACCCGCGACGGGTGCATAGAGGTCGGAAACCGTCTTTACGCTCTCGACCGTGCCGAACGACTCTTCGGTCTGGACCGCGCGGCCGACGTTGGGTAACTCGACGAAGACGACGTCGCCGAGCTCGGATTGGGCGAAATCGGTGATGCCGATGGTGGCCACGTCACCCTCGACGCGAACCCACTCGTGGGACTTGGTGTACAGCAAATCGTTGGGAACCTTCACGCAGAACCTCTCTGGCTGGGATTGAGCTTATCGAGTGTACCGGAGGCCCGTACGGCTCGGCGTGTCCCCTAAAACTGGTCCGTAATGAACATTTGCGGTAAGCGGTCGGTGTTTCGGGCCATCACAAACGCCTCCGAAATCGTCCGCTCCAACGGCACACCCGCCTCCTGAGTCAGCCCCTTGAGCCCAATCCACTCGGTCCCGGGTGCAACCGGCCAGGCCTCCGCGCGCATGGGCACAATGGCCTCCCGCACCACGCCGACTTCTAAACACAAGTAGCCGCCGCCAAAAGGCTCGCAAGGACGCATGTGCCAGTCCCAGAGCTTCCATCGAGTCAGATCTCGCCGGAGTCGATCATCCGACCCGGCCACCCAATTCTCATAATGCGATCGGACTTCTTCCGACGCCATTGCGGGCAAGGAAACAAACCCCTTTTGAACCGCAATCGGTCCGCGAATGACTTCGTCCACCACCTTGAACCCGCGCTTCGCATAAAGCCGTGGATCGCCGGCAAAGAGATACGCGGCCCCCTCATCATCGGCCACGGCCTGGTCAATCGCCGCGTCCAGGAGCCGTGCCGCGATCCCGCGCGAGCGAAATCGCGGATGAGTCGCGACACCCGAGATCCCAATCGCCCGCCCCCAGCCGAAAATCAAGGGTGTGGTGGTTAGGATGGCTCGCATCTGGCCATCCTCAAACGCCGCCCATTTGCGATTCAAATCGAAGAACGGCTCCGAGGTGAACACTGAACTCGCGCGGCCGATATCGAGTTCGAACACATCGCAAAGCAGACGGAGAAACGTCTCCACCTCGTCCGCAACGATCGGCCGGAACTCCACGTCAGAGCCCGGTGAGGACGACGCCTTCGGCCAGAGCTTTCATGTCGCGCGTCACGCCTTCTACCGCCGCATCGAAGATCGCCTTGCCTTTTTCGGCATCGGCGAGCGTCGCATAGCCGAGCGAACCCTCTTCGGTCATTTCGTCGAAATGCCAGATGAGGCCCTTCACAGGAGGGTCGGTGGTCAAGCCGTCGTCGCGCAGGAGGTCCTTGCGCACGAGTTCAGGAAACAGATGCAATGCCAAGCTCGCCTCAGCCTCGCAGGCGTGCCGAATCTCCTTCGCCGGCCCTTCCATCACTTTCGCCGCGACCTCGGTCGAATAGGCGAAGTATCCGCTGTGCCCGAAGATGAGGTTCGGGTACTTCGCTTTCATCTCGCGCAGAACCATCCCATTGGGCTCCGTGTTGCCGCCGTGCCCATTGAGCACGTAGAACTTGGTAAACCCATGCTGGACCAGCGACTCGACAACCGACGCAATCGCCCCCTGATACGCTTCAAAGCTTGCTGACAGCGTTCCTGGGAACTTCAAATGGTGCCCACTGGCGCCGAGCCAAAGCGTTGGGGTGAGGAGGACCTGCTCAGGCAAGCGCG
>JAIBBE010000210.1 GCA_019694835.1 Fimbriimonadaceae bacterium
CCACCTCGCGCCACGGCAGCAGGCCCGCCACGGTCTCGACCGAGATTTCGAGGCGCTGGGTTTTCCGCCGCTCCTCATTGCGCGCCAACTCGGTGAACTTCGTGCGCAGGATGGTGTCGCGCATCTTACCGAGCTGTTCGGCCGTCTCGCCGGCGCTGATCGCTTCCATCAGCCGGCGCATGGAATCGAGGGCGCGCTCGGCGTCGTCGTAGGTGAAGGTCTCGTTGTGCGAGAGCTTGTTGCGGACATCGCCCAGCTCGTTCACCAACGACCGCTCCGCGCGGCCGAGAACGGCCTTGAACGCCTCGTTCCAGAAACGGTCCATCGCATTGAACAGCGCGGCCTGATCCCAGCCGACTTCACCGTTGCTGTTGGGGCGCAGGCTCGGCAGCTTCTCCAGAACCTGGACTTGCCAGTGCCCCTTGAGGGAGGTTTCGAGCCGCTTCTCGACGAAGGGGATCAACGCCGCCGGCAGCAGCTCCATCCCTTCAAACACATATTGGCGCGTGCTTTTTGCCACGTCCCGTTCCCCCTCAAATATCCAGCCGGATCTGGCGATCCCCGCTCGTGTCGTGAATGGCCGCCGCAGCTTTCGTCAGCTCGGTCCAGTCGGCGATGAGAGCGTTGTAGGCCGTGGCCTCCTTCGCATCCTTCCGCTTGTTGGCGCTGATGTCGTAGAGGCAGTAGGCGAGATCCTTCACGGCCTCAGCCTGCGTGTTAATCTTCTTCAATAGGACGGCGGTGTCGTGGGAAATGCCGTCCTTCTCATGCTGTCGAACCAGGTGCTGGAGGCATTCCCACACGGTCAGGTGGCGGTCTTCTTCCGGGTCCCAATCGTCGTCCAGTTCGTCGCGCGAGAGGATGCGAACCTTGCCGGCGGCGCTGTCGACAATCCCTGCGTGCTTGACGCTATCGACCGAGATACCGCGCGCCGTGGCGATGCTATTCGCCGTGCCATAGTCGCCGGCCTTTAGCCCGTTCTGCTCAAACCAAGTGATAGCAAAACGGGTATCGGCGTCGAACTCGCCCTGAATACCGCCGAGATATTCGTCGAGTTCCCGATTGATGAGCTGAAGCGCAGTCTTCACACTCATCGGGCTGTCACCGGATTCGAGAACGGCTTTGTAGCGGGAGAACACGCCCATGCCGGGTCCGATAGCCGATTGCGGCATGTCGGCAGGGGCGATGTTGGCGGCCTGAAGCTCGGAGATCGCCAGTGGCAGTTCGCGCTTCAGAGCACGAACGAACTCTGCTCGAGTGACGACCTCTGCTGTAGCCTTCTTCTTACGGCAAACAAGCACCACTGAATTGGCCAGCGCGTTAGTTCCCATCGCCACTTGTCTTGTCCGCATCTCGGTGCGAACAGGCCAGGTGCCCACAACTGCAAACCCCGCCTCGATAACCGCCTGCAGGAACGTCGCCCAACCAGCAGAGGTCACGCCGTCCTGCGAGACTTCACTCTGCTTGAAGGCGTAGTAGATCGCTGCCGGAAATTCGTCGCTCGTTTGGAGTTGAGCATTAGAGAGCGCGCGACGCATGCCACTCAGAAAGAACTCCTCAGCTACCTCACGAGTCCCGTGGCGGTAGCGCGTTGCCACCAGTTCTTCTGATTTAGGAGTCGCTAGAACTCCAAATATATCTGGATAAGTCCCTTTCAAAGCTGGTCGCAGCCAGCAATAAAAGAAATCCGAAAGATCGGCATAAGCAATATTATCGTAGTATGGTGGGTCCGTATTTAGAACGGCTCCCTCAGGAAACTTAACCGTCTGGGCGTCGGCTTGCCGCACGCCACCCACGTTACCCATCAGCGTGTGGAGCCCATTTTCCGCCATCGAATATGCTGCGTTGAATGCACCCGTGGCGTTTCCTAGAGGATTCGTCTCCGCAAAGTCCCAGAGCATTGCGATGGCTTGGCGGCTGAAGATGTGCTGTGCCTTTTCGCCCACCGGATTCCAACGCACCAGGCTATTTCCCGACATGGCGACACGATTGATCGAGAATGCGAGATATAGAGAGACGGCTTCGGCATAAGCCTTGCCACCGGAGCCGCCTTCCGCGAGGGCCAGTTCGTCGGCTTGGGTAAACTTGCCGCTGGCGTCAGCTGCAATTTTCGTGCGCACTTCTGGCAACAAATCGCAAAATGCCTTCAGCGCAGCGATTTGGCGATCAGTAAAAAGTGACCCCCAAGTAGTCAATCCATAAGCATAGCTAGTGCCGCCTGTGAGTTTTTCAGGAGTCGATCCAGACAGAAAGAGAGACCTAAATTCCGATATTTCTTTAGCGTATTCACCCGCTTTTGCGGAATGGCGCTGGCCTTCTGAAGGCTCTAAATAAAAGCGGCCGCGCTTTCCCTCAGCAACAACGGCCATAAGGGTGTATCCGATATTGCCCGCTTGCCCCTGCTGTCTCACATATTCCGTTGAAATGCCCGCTCCGGAGAGCAAGCACCTGAAATTTCCTCGGCCCGCTTTTGCACCCTCAGCTGCTTTTTCAATTTCAGATTTCGTGCCCCCCCGCCGAATGGTGAAAGTGATCGACTTCGACACACGATCAACAACCGGCTCAACCCAAACCTCGCTCCCAGATTTCGAGTTCAACATAAAGCTAGACGCGATCGGCACATGCGCACTGGAGAATGCAGGATCAGGACTGGGAACGGTCCGCGACCAAATCCAAGCAATTACCGTTGCTTTTCCACCACCCAATTCCTTCGGGAGATCTGCCTGCGGATACAGATGCCCTATGCGCTCCAGCGCCTTCTCGCGCATCCATTCACCGTAAAATTTCACATCTTCGGCCAGCCCTTCGGCATTGCGGTAGAACGACCGCTCCTTGATGTCTGGGTGGATAGGAGGCATGTCCTTGAACTTAGGCGGGATCTCGATCATTGCCTTGCCGATCATCACGGCCACCGGATTCAGGTCGGACCCATAGGCGGGCAAACCGAGGCGCTGCGCCTCCAGCGGGATCGACCCGCCACCCGAGAATGGGTCATAGACCGGCGGCAGCTCACCGCCGCAACTCTTGCGGATTTCCGCACGGGCGCGCTCCAGCACCTCCTCGTTGGTCGAGTTCTCCCATTGGACTAGCTCCTCGATGATCCCGAACAGACGCTTGCGTTCCGTTTCCTGTGCCTCGTGCGTCGGAAACGCCTCAAGATCACTCGACGGATCATCCACGAGCTGAGCGAACAACACTGCGCGGCAGGCGGCCA
>JAIBBE010000116.1 GCA_019694835.1 Fimbriimonadaceae bacterium
CCAGCGGATTGCCTTCGACTCGTTGAGCCATTACCGTTACACCCTCGCTTGCTCACTTCGATGACGCCCGACCAGATCGTTCGACGCCGCCCAGGCCGATTTACAGAAACGAGTTTGCACTAGCCTCAATGGGCAATGAAGGGCGGGCGCGCCCCCGTGTGGCCTGTGTCGTGCATCAGTTGCTGAGGCGGGCGGAATGCGCTCGGAAAGAGCACTCTAACGAGAACGTAGAGGAACAGTATTTGGCTTGGTATGGCGCCCACCATGAGCGCGAAGTTCGATTCTGCATACCAAAGTTGAAGCGAAACGCTTGCAGCGATCAGAAACGCCATCGTTCCGGTTCTTCGCGTCCCAAAACGGTTTGAAGCGATCTGAAACGCAAGTCCGAACAATGCCATACCTGCGCCGACCCCAACCACGCCGAAGTTCATGTACAGCTCGACCAACCACGGAAGATTGAAGCTGGTTACTTGGTCGCCTTCATGCAGAAGCCCATAATCCTTCGCCCATCGATTGCCGAGATTGGCCAAGGGTTTGTCGGGCCAGAGCACCCGGGGAATCCAACTGTACGCAAGTTCCTCATAGGTCTGCCCGTAGTAGTACGGAATGAATGAGGGAGTCATCTCAACAACCGCCGACAGCGTTCCGAGGTGATCAATCCGCGTCAACATGCTGTTCTTGCTCGATCCCGTGGCCAAATCGAACAGTCCATCACCAAGACGCTCGCGGGCCCAGTCGATCTTCTCCAAGATGTTGCCAGTGGTACTCGCACCCGCATACCAGAACTCCTTGCGGTAGTCTGCCTTGATATCGTTGAGCCCAACAATCGCAAGTACCGCGATCAGCGCCAAGACATACTGGAGCCTTCGTCCCGTACGTTCCGCCATCAGCGCCGCGATCACTGCAAATATTGCGAACTGGCCCACCATTCCAGAAAATAGGCGCAGCACCACCTCGATTGGGATCAACGCGAATGCGAATACGAACCATTCCAAATGACCTAGCTGCCGCGAGAAGAGTCCGAAGAACAGGACTACCAATGAAAACATCTTGAGTGTCTCGACCAGATTATTCAGCGAAATGACAGGCATTCCGGAGATGTCGTACATAATCGCAAGAGCGAGGGCGATCAAGGAGAGCCGATATATGCCATTCGGCAGCCGATGATCGCGCTCAAGACAGACCAGCCGACCCATTCTGCCGATCCTCGGGCGCGCCGCGAGACTCCCGGCCACGAAGCAGCTGATTCCGAGGAGGGCATACCGAGTAGCGATCGTCACCGCGGCTTCGCCACCCCTCACGAAGTTGTCTACCTGGACAACTGCGGGCAGACCAAATGTAGCTGCATAGAAGAGGCCGCTTAACTCGGGTAGCGGGAGCGACGTACGTGACGGCGTCAACGCCCAAAGTACCAGCGGCGCGCATCCAATGACGACAAGTAGCATCCCCGCATGCGACGTGCTAATGTCAATCGCGGACGCCAAGATGCCGATCGCTGCCAGTACCCCCAGCACGATCGGGCCATAGCGCACCAGGGCTCGCGCCCGGCCCGCATCTCCGCTTATCGCGCGGGAATATCCCATAGCGAGCCGACGATGCCTCGTCGGTGCGCCCGCGATCTCGCGCGCCCGACCATCTGATGAACAGACAACATAGCGAGACCCGGTATCCTTTCCTACTTCAGCCTTGGGCTCCGCACGTCGATGCAAATCCGGAACCTTGAGGCAGATGTCGAGGGAGCGTCAAATGCGACCGATTCTCTCACCCTGTCACCGACCCACGCAATCAAGGCGTCAACACTTGAGCCGAGGTCTTGTTCAAAACGTCCTCGAGTACGCGATCAGCGTATCTCTGTCCGTAGGCCTGCCATGACAGGGCCTCCCGCTCTGTCGCACTCAGTACAATTCTAGAACCTGGCGCCGCCTTCGATCGCGCAAGCATGCGCTGGATGGCATCCGCGAATGCGTTGTCCGAGCCTTCCGGAACTACCTCCACCACCGCAGATTCGCGGAGCATGGCCCGGAGGTCCGTTCCGCCGGTACGTGGAGTACAGACTATCGGCAAGCCAGACGCAAGTGCCTGGGCAAGTACCAAGGCGAGCCCCTCTTGCCGCGACGCCAGAGCGAAAACATGGGCGCGCGAGTAGTACTCCGTCAACCGCCATTGCGGGACTGGCTCGACATGTTCGAATGGTATGTCCGTGGGAAGTGGAGCGTCGCCGATCGAGCCAACGTGCAAGAGGTGCACGCCCGGTAGCCGTCGCACGGCAGCGACCAGTTCATTGCACCCCTTCTGAAGACACCATGTCCCGACGAACAGAACAGTCGGCGGAATGCCTGTTGCTGCGGGCGTCAAAGGAAACATCTCGAGGTTCACGCCGTAGGGGTTGCGAAATAGGCGTTCATGAGCGATCCCGCGTTCAACAAAGCTCTCCTCTGCGTGCATCGACGGTACGACGATCCGGTCTGCAAGCTGATAGCCCTGGAGCTCTCGACGTATCGCAAACGCCGGCGGCGTGTCCGCACCAGAAATGGCTGCCAGGATCTCGTGTTGCGATAGAATATGGCGGCTGCCGCGTTCAAGGTAGATCAGCGCGTCGTATCTCCGGCGCGCCGCGATCGCGGCTTCCAGATACACACCAGACATGCAGATGAACACATCACATGGTTGCATCCGCAGCTTCACAGCCGCATTCGCCGCGAGGTAGATGAGCAGGTCAAAGCTCTGCCGCCACCTCCGTGGCAAGAAGCGCTGCAACACTAACAACGGCGCCAGCAGCGGGAGAAGTGCTACGTGGCACTGCCGCGGCAACCCAAATCGCTCCGCACGTTTACGCGGCACATACGAGTAGAACCGCACCTCGTGCCCCAGCGCTTCCAGCTCCCTCGCAAGATCCAGAACATGGAAGCGCCCGACGGTAGCTATGCCGATCCTGAGTCGGGTGCCAGGAGCTTTGTCGACTACCGGGGTCCATGCTGTGGTCATCGCGTTTGGCGAACTTGTCGACGTGCGATCGGAAGCAAGTGTGATCGCCCTCACACCTTACAACTGCCCCTCTGCCTCAACAGAGCTAGAACCTATCTCAAATTCGTTTCAGGAGGATCGTGAGGCTCGCGAGCTCGACGAAGCCGAGAAAGTTGCTGGGGTAGTACTCCCAGCGAACGAGCAGCCGCCGCTTCCACTGCAGCCATGCGAAA
>JAIBBE010000244.1 GCA_019694835.1 Fimbriimonadaceae bacterium
AAGATATGAGCACGTGCGTAGGACATTGCATCTTGGCGCAATAGCCAGCCTCCTGCTGGCCTTTGCCCAGGCTCCGTTCATGCATGTCCATGATCGCGATCCGGCGCATGAGCATGCGCACGGGTTCACCCACGCACACTGGGCCGGTGAACGCACAAATGGTCTGGCGATCGAGGCCGACGATCACGTCGGCGATGCTCGCTCCTTGAGTTGGATTGCGGGTGATGGCAAGTCTCCCGTGAGACTCGCAGCTGCGCTTCCGGAGGCCATCTCGATCCCGGAACCGATCGCGCAGCCCGCACTCGTAACGGAGTTGATCCCCCACAGCCACGATCCCCCGTGGCAGCTCACTCTCAAATCCCGCGCCCCTCCTGCCTAACCACCCATCAGGCGCACCATTCGTGTGCGCGATCCCCTTTTGTCCCCAAATGTTGATTTTGATGAGGTGGCGCAATGCATTTGCCCAATCGCGCCGCCACTTCGCTGCTGTGCGTGGCCGCACTTTCGGGTCTATGCTCGGCGCAGGAGTGGACGGAAACGAGCGTAGTCCAGAAGTTTCTTGAGCAAAGTCCATACGCGAGGGAGGCTCGCGCCCGCGCGGCCATCGCGCAGGCGGAGGCCAAGGGCCGTACTCTGTACGCAAACCCCAGCTTCAACTACACCCGGGAAGGGGCTGGACTCACTGAGTTCTTCCAGGCCGAGCAAGCCATCCCGATCAACGGTCGTCTGAAGCTCCTGCGCCAGGCCGGCGATTCGGCTGTTCGTGCCACCGAAGCAGAGGGCGCCTTCGACATATGGCAAGCTCGCACCAGTCTGCGTCTGGCGTTCTACCAGCTGTTGGCGGCGCAGGAGCGGGAACGGGTCTACTCGACCGGACTGAAGGAAATCGAGAACGTCATCCGGGTGCTCCGCGATCGAGAGCGCGAAGGCGAGGGCTCGAAGTTTGACCGAATGCGCACCGAGCGAGAGCGGGCCGAACTTCTTGCCGAGCTTGCTCTCGTCCGGGCCGAGATGGAACTGGAGCGGTCTCGCCTGGTCGCCTTTCTTCCCCCGGCGACTGAAATTACCACGGTCGCGGGCCAGATCGAAACGATCCTCGCAGCACTCGACGGAACGGCACTGGTGCAACGGGCAATGGGTGCGCGTGAGGATTTCCGCGCCGAACAACGCCGCCTGGAACAGTTCCGGCTGGAACAGCGTGCGGCGGACCGGTTGAAGATACCCGAGCCCGTGCTCAATGCCGGATTCAAGCGTGCCGATGTCGGTCAGAACAACATCGCGAACGGCGCGGTGGTTGGCGTCACAATTCCGCTGCCTCTCTTCAACAACGGCCAAGCCGAAGTCGCTCGCTATTCCGCCGAGCAGGAACGGATTTCGGCCCGCCTGCAAATCCTCACGCAGCGGATTCGGGCGGCAGTCGAAGGGAACGTTCGCGCCTTCAACGTTCGCGTCCAAGCTCGCGACCGTTACCGCCAGGAACTGGCCGACAGCGGACCTGAGCTGATCAAGATAGCGACGGTCGCCTATCAGGAAGGGGAGATCGGAATTCTGCAACTACTCGATGCATACCGCTCACAACGCCAGGCGCAGTTGCGAATGCTCGACATACAGGCAGCGGTGAAAGAAGCGCAGATCGAACTGGAGCGAGTTGTCGGAGAGGAGCTTGGGAAATGAGAAGGTCGTTCATTCTATTGCTGGTGATCTTCACCGTGGGATGCCAGAAGCAGAAACCGGTCGCTGAGAAGGCAACCGAGCCGGAGCCGCATCCGGAAAGTTACACGAACTGGACGACGAAGACCGAGTTGTTCGCGGAGTACCCACCACTAGTGGTCGGCCAGACAAGCCGCTTCGCCGTTCACTTCACTCGACTGGACACGTTCAAGCCGGTTGCCAAGGGGAAAGTTGAAATTCGTCTCGCCTCCGCAGACGGCAAGGTCGAATCGTTCAGCACGGACGGCCCGTCCCGTCCCGGCATCTTTGGCGTCGACGTGAAACCCGCGGCGGCCGGAGGGTTCCGGCTCTCCGTGCACCTGACAAGTGACGGCTTGAGCGATGTACACGAACTCGGTGAAATCGAATCGTCGGCAACAAAGGCTGCGGCGGTCCACGAGCATGGGGCAGAAACCGAGGAGAAGATCGCCTTTCTGAAAGAACAGCAGTGGACCTTGGACTTCGGCACCGCAGTCATCGAAGACCGGCAGTTACGTTCGAGCATACGGGTCCCAGCGGAGGTACTCCCACGGTCCGGCGGTGAGGCGGAAGTAACTGTCCCGTTCGACGGCCGGCTCGTGGCCGAGAACCTGCCCGTCATTGGCGCTCGTGTATCGCAGGGGCAAGTGCTCGCCAGCCTCCTCCCGCCGACAAGCGCGCCGAGCGACCTTTCGTCTCTGGAACTGGCAAAGAACGAAGCGTCGCTCGCGCTCCAGTTGGCGCGCAAGGATCGCGAGCGCGCCGAGCGGCTTGTGCAATCAGGAGCAGCTCCCGCCAAACGGCTTGATGAAGCGAGGACCGTGGAGGCAACCGTGGAGGCACGCCTCAAGGCAGCGGAGACGCGCATTGCCCAGTACGAGGCGTCCAGTACAGCCGAAGCGAATCCGAAGGGCGCCAGACTGTTCGCCTTGCGCGCTCCGATTTCCGGCATCGTGGTTGAGACCACCGCGGCTCCCAGCGCCAACGTGAAGGCCGGCGAAACGATCTTCAAGATCGTCGACGCGGATTCGGTGTACGTTTCCGCCATCGTGCCCGAGGCGGAACTGCCGCAGATGCGGAATCTCAGCGGCGCGGAATTGGAGGTTCCCGGCTCGGCGCAGCCGAGGCCGCTGAGCCGTCTTGTCTCCGTCGGGCGAGTGGTGGATTCGCAGTCGCGGACGTTTCCCGTCATCTATCAAGTGGATAACCGGGACCGGAGCATCGCGATTCATCAGGCGCTCCACGTCCGATTGCTTACCAAAGCGTCGGGCGCGGCTCCGGCCGTGCCTGAGTCGGCCCTTGTGGACGACGGAGGCAGGCCAGTGATCTTCATTCAGGAATCCGGCGAAGCATTTCTTCGCAGGCCCGTAAAACTCGGCATCCGCGAAGGTGGGTACGTTCAAGTGCTCGAAGGGGCCTTCCCCGGCGAGCGTGTCGTCACTCGGGGAGCGCATCTGATCCGGCTCGCGGCGATGTCCAACCAGGTACCGGCCCACGGACACGTTCACTAGGGGGAGACCAGATGCTTGATTCCTTGATTCGCTGGTCTCTCCATCATCGCGCCGTCGTTCTCTTCATGACGGCAGCACTGCTGATCTGGGGCGGATACTCCATCCGCGATACACCATTGGATGTGCTACCGGATCTGACAGCGCCGACTGTCACTGTCCTGGTGGAGGCGCGAGGCATGGCGCCAACCGAGATGGAAGCGTTGGTGACGTTTCCTATTGAGTCCGCGATCAACGGAGCCCCTGGCGTCCGGCGGGTGCGCTCGGCTACGGCCGTGGGTGTCGCTGTGATCTGGGTGGAGTTCGACTGGGGACAGGAGATTCATCGCGCCCGGCAGACGGTGAACGAGAAACTCTCGCTCGTCTCTGCCGCACTGCCTTCAAATGTCGACAAGCCGTACCTCGCCCCCATCTCCTCGATCATGGGCGAGATCCTGTTCGTGACGCTGGAGTCGGATCGCCATTCAGGAATGGAACTGCGGACCGTGGCAGACACTGTGCTCCGGCGCCGGATTCTGGCGGTACCAGGTGTCGCTCAAGTGGTGCCGACTGGTGGAGACCAGAAGCAGTATCAAGTACTAGTGTCACCCCAGGCTCTACGCCAGTTTTCGGTCTCACTCAACGATGTTGAGAACGCTTTGCGGCAAGGGAGCCAAAACGCATCCGCGGGCTTTCGCGTTGCGGGTGGGCAGGAGTATTTGATCCAGGGTGTTGGACGGGCTTCTTCGGAGGAATCGATCGGCAGCATCGCCGTGACATCGCGAGACGGCCGTCCCATCTTCGTTCGTGACGTAGCACAGGTGCGGATCGGACCTGCCCTGAAACGCGGCGAGGGCTCCCATAATGCCGAACCCGCTGTTGTGCTCGGCATTCAGAAACAGCCGGGAGCGAACACCCTGGAGCTGACGCGACGGCTGGACGCGACATTGGATGAGATTCAACGCAGCCTTCCGTCGGGGATGAAGATCGACAAGCAGGTGTTCCGGCAGGCGGACTTCATCGAGAGATCACTCGAGAATCTCACCAAAGCATTGCGGGACGGGGCTATTCTCGTCGTGATCGTGGTGGTGCTCTTCCTGATGAATGTTCGCGCGGCTGTCATTACGCTCCTCGCGATCCCCGTCTCCGTCCTGACGGCGGTGCTGACCATGAATTGGTTCGGTTTCACGATCAACAGCATGAGTCTGGGCGGCCTCGCCATCGCGATCGGTGAACTCGTTGACGACGCCATCATCGACGTCGAGAACGTCATGCGGCGGCTTCGCGAGAACACTCAGAAGCCCGAGGCGGAAAGGCTGCCCGCGTTGGAGGTGATTTACCGCGCGAGCAGCGAGATCCGAAGCTCGGTCGTCTTCGCGACGGTGATCGTGGTTCTGGTCTTTCTTCCGCTGTTCGCGCTGAGCAGCGTGGAGGGTCGCTTGCTCACGCCGCTCGCCTTCGCCTACATCGTCAGCCTCACCGCTTCTCTGGCTGTCGCGCTTACGGTCACGCCCGCTCTCTGCTCCTTCCTGTTACCCAATGCGCGCTCGATTCTGAAAGGCCACGAGCCTTGGCTGGTGACGCAGCTCAAGCGGATGTACAGGCCCACACTGAACTGGTCTCTGGATCATCCGATTTTGGTCGTCATCCCTTCCATACTCTTGATCATTGCCGCGGGAGTGGCGCTCTCCCGAACGGGACGGGCGTTCCTGCCGGAGTTCAACGAAGGGACGCTGACCATTAGTGCGGTGACGCTGCCTGGCACGAGTCTCGCGGATTCGGACAACCTCGGGCGCGGCCTGGAACGGATTCTGATCGGCATTCCCGAAGTGGTTTCTACGGCAAGAAGGACAGGACGGGCGGAACTGGACGAGCACGTCCAGGGTGTCGAATCAGCCGAGTTGGACGTCACTCTGAGAATGAAGGACCGGTCAAAGGCCGAGGTACTGAACGAAATCCGCGAAAGGGTCACGCTGCTCCCTGGAATGAATGTCACAGTAGGCCAACCCATCTCGCACCGCATTGATCACATGCTCTCCGGAACACGCGCCAACATCGCGGTCAAAGTCTTCGGCGATGATCTCGTGTTGCTACGATCCCTGGCCCGGCAGATCGAGACCGCAATGAAGGGAATCAACGGGGTGGTCGACCTCTCCGTCGAGCAGCAAACCGACATTCCGACGGTGCGTGTGCGCGTCAGGCCCGAGGATGCCGCTCGATTCGGCCTACAGCCTGGTGATGTGGCAACCAAGATTCAGACAGCCTTCGTGGGCATCGAAGTCAACCGTATCCTCGAAGGCCAAATCAGTTTTCCACTGGTTGTCCGCTACCCGGAGACACGCCTGGAGGATCTCGCCGTCATCGGCAAAACGCTCATCGACTCACCCTCAGGAGCGAAGGTTCCGCTCGATTCTGTGGCCGACGTCTATGAGGATCGCAGCCCAAACTTCATCAGCCGTGAGGGAGTCCAGCGCAAAATCGTCGTGCAGTGCAATGTCGCGGGACGCGACCTGTTAGGCGTAGTGAATGAGATTGAGGCCGCCGTGGGCGCCCAGGTCAAACTGCCTCAAGGGTATCGTGTCGAGTACGGCGGGCAATTCGAGAGCGAAGCGGAAGCCTCACGCCGCTTGCTGGTCCTCGGCGGCGGTGTGATCGTCGCCATCCTTCTGATTCTGGCGACCGCATTTCACTCCACCCGCGACGCTCTGATCATCATGCTCAATTTGCCGCTCGCCTTGGTTGGTGGAGTTGCCGGTGTCTATTTCGCTGGGGGCGTTCTTTCCGTCGCCTCCATCATTGGGTTCATCACGCTGTTCGGCATCGCAACCCGGAACGGCATCATGCTCGTCGCGCACATCCGTCACCTCCAGGAGGTGGAGGGTGTCACGGATCTTCGCCACGCCGTTGCGGTGGGCGCTACTGAGCGCCTTGCGCCGATTCTGATGACGGCACTGGCGGCCGGCTTGGCGCTCGTTCCGATTGCGGCCGGAATGGGCAAGCCTGGGAGCGAAATCCAGGCGCCGATGGCCATGGTGATTTTGTTTGGTCTACTTTCATCCACTGCTCTGAACATGGTGGTGGTCCCGGCTGTCTATTACGCAGCTGGGCGACATAGGACAAAGACCGCTTGAACTGGGAACAGGAGAAATCATGAAGAGACGACTCATGGTGGCCTCGGCCACCGCAACGCTTCTATTGCTGGGCTGCATGCAACTGACGGCGCACGATGACAAGATCCACAAAGCCACTGTCGGCGAAGTAGCCGCAGTGACTGCTGATGGTTTGGACCTGAAGACGAAGACCGGAATCGTCAAGGTCAAGTACTCGAGCAAGACTACCTTCGAGCTCAACAAGAAGCCCGCGGAAAAGGCCGCCGTGAAGTTGGGCGACCGAGTCGGCGTGATCGGGTCGAAGTTGCCGACGGGGGAACTCATGGCAAACGAAGTGATTCTCGGAGTACCGGCGCCGAAACCTCCCGAGGCCAAGAAGGAAGATCACAAGCACTGAGGCACACCACTGGGGTCGAGTTCGATTGATGAGGGCGCGTTGTGAGCATTCAGGCGCGGCCCCATGTTGACGAGGTGTTTGTCACCCGATTGCCGAAGGTCACAAATCAGTCACTCCGCCGCGGCGGTTGCCACTCGCTTTTGGCATTCCGAGAACAGGGCGTCGTAGACGACGAATTCAGATGCCAGCAGTTCATGGTCTGAGAGACCCATCGAAGCAAACCCGTGGGCGATCCAGCGCAGGCCTTCCCCGGCAAGGTGTGGATTGGCCGGCCGGGAGTCCGCTGCGCGGACGATATCTGCAAGGAGACGTAGAGCCGGGTCGGTCAGTCCGTACTTGTCGAGAATTGCGTCAAAGCTCACTCCTTCGCCATGATGCCCAAGTTCGGCACCTGGGACGTCGAAGACGGTCCCATCGACCCGACTCCAGTCCGTGTCGTGGGGAAGGAAGACGAACTCAGCGTCCGGATCGACAAACTTGCGAATGAGCCACGGGCAAGCTACCCGGTCGACCTTTACCCGCTCGCGCGTGATCCACCGCATGGGCACTCTACCTTCTCTTTTCGATTATGAAGTCGTCAAAGTACGTAACGCTGTCGGCCTTCGTCCACAGGCCAGCCTTGCCGGCCGAGGAGAACGTGTTGTCTTCGACCTCCATGACCTTGGTGGCGTCGAGGAAGACGGCGAATCGGGGCCCATCGAAGTCAATTTTCAGCGTGCTCCATGTTTGCTTGGGCACCTTGTGTTTCACGCCATAGGTTTTTGATGGCGTTCCCTTCGGTTCGAGGGATATCCGTTTGCCTCCCTCAACCTTGTAGAGCACCACGTTATCCTCCAGCGCGTTGGCCCGAACGATGTAATAGTTGTCCGGATCCTTGTAGCGCCAGACGATCCCTGCGGCCTGGTCGCGCTCCCCCGAAACCGGCTTGAACCTCACACTCACCGATCCATTAACGACGAGGGTCTTTTCATAGATCGCCAGCGGGAAGCGGCCGGAGGTGTTGTCGGTCGAAGTCTGGGCGATCACGTTCGGCTTGCTTGGAGCAGAGGGATCCGCGATGACTTCCCAGTTCGGCGCACCACCTTCATGGGTCATCGCCACCGTCCAATCCTTCACCGCCGGCCCCGGTGATTGCCGGTCGAAGTTTATCGTTTGCGCGGAAACTGCAACGCAGCCGAGCGTCATCACGGCGAGAACGCGTTTCATGCAGACCTCACTTGGCCGTCTTTGCGGTCAGTTCGTTGACTAGCGCTTCGACGTGGGCGCGGATGGAATCCCGCGCGCCGTCGTAGTTTGCACTCACAGATGGGGTGTCGTTCCAATTGGCCCGCTGCACTGAGGGGGCATCGTGCGGCAGTTCGGCCCCGAGCGTGACCACGAGTTGGGCCGACAGAATGTCACTCGTACTGAGGAGGCGAGGATGGCCTGCGGGTGCTGGAAATCCGTCTGACTTCAATCCAGCCAGCATGGCCGCGTTAAATTCTGGATCGGGCGTGGTGCCTCTGGCAATCGCACTCAGATTCAGTCCTCGGTCAGATGCCAACTTGTTGAAGTACGCGGCGGCGATCACACTCTTGGCAGCCCCATGCTCGCAAACGAACACAACGTGCGCCGTTTGCGTCTGCTGCGTGTCGAGCGCGGATCGTAAGCCCTTCGCCAGACCAGCCGCCGTGCCCTTCCCCCAGTAATGGAGAAAGATGTACTGCGGCTCTTCGTGTGTCATGTGGTTGTGAATCGCAACGATGTTGATTCCGGCCTTTCGCAAAGCCTTTAGAACCGGCTGCACCTCGGACTTCAGCATCGCAAAGTCGCCATCCACAAACGCAACATCGTCACTCCCCGCGAACGCCGCCCAGGTATTCACGCCCATCTGGTTGCCGACCGTTTTGCCGTGCATCGCAGCCTTGCGGCCAATCACAGCCTTGTACATGCCGGAATTCACCTGGCCTTTTACACCAAGAATGCCGTCTATGGTCGCGGCAGTGATCGAGTTTGTTTCAGGAACGGCCGGGCCGGAGAACCGCGCGGCCGGCTGAGGATTGGCCGAGCGGATCTCTTTCACCTTGTCCATCGCGCGGCGTACCGCTGCCGCCAGTCTGTCCGCCGCTCCGCTTCCGCCGATGTGCATGAACATCACGCGCGGCGAGTCGAAGAAGAAGTGGTTGTGAAGGGCCGTAACTTCGAGTCCATTGTCCAGTGCCGCCGACATTACGGGATTCACCTCGTCCTCGAACAAGACGAGATCGCCCATGACCATCAATCCGCCGTGCGCATCCGGCGTGAAGGCTGCCCAGGAAGTGAGGCCAAGGAACGGATGAATGCTCCGGCCTTCGACGGCAACTTTGACGTCCGTGCGGGGGAACGTCACCCGGTACACATCTTCATCGGCCGTGTAGCTCCCCTTCGCGCCGGTCGCCTGGTCAATTGCGGTCCTTTGCGCCTCAGAGATTGCTCCGGAAAGCGGGATCGCGACCGCGAGAGAAACCAGAGCAAGGAATACCGAAGGGCGTTTAGGCATCATCATTGGGATTATCGTGGACGAATCTGAAGTTCTTCTGAAAGATTGCCGTCAGCCCCGGATGATCAGGCCGGCGATGCCCGCGAGAACGATGACGAGCGGTTCTGGAACACGCTTTGTCTTCAAGAGGATGGCCAGGGTTGCCGCCGCAATTAAGGCAGTCGGGATGTCGAAGATGGCTCTCCTGCCAAGCACAAATGCCGCTCCTGCAATTGCGCCCGTCGCCGCCGCCGTCACTCCATCCACAAACGACTTCAATTGCGGGTTGTTCGCAAAGCGCCGGAAATACGGGGCCGGAATCACCACCAACAGGTAGCAGGGCAGGAATACACCCAATGCGGCCGCCGTCGCCCCCAACGGACCGGCTACAAGGTGGCCAATGAAGGCGACCGTGATGACCACTGGTCCTGGAGTGATCATCGCCACGGCTACCGCGTCGAGGAATTGGCGCTCCGTCAGCCAGTGGAACTTGCCAACGACACCTCCATAGAGGAACGGCACGATGGCCAGGCCGCTCCCAAAGACGAACGCGCCGGCCTCCGCGAAGTACCAGAAGAGAGTCGCCAAAGTGCTGCCCCCAGCAGGTCCGTGCAGTCCTGAGATCAACCAAACGGGGACCGAGGCAACAGTCCGTGCCCGAAAGGCGCGCTGCCGGACAGCCAAGGCCACAACTCCCGATAGAACAAACAACCAAATCACCTCAGATTCCGTCCACGCGGTGACGATCGCGGAGACGGCAAAGATCGACCAGAGCAGCCAGTCTTTCGCCAGCGTCGATTTGACAAGTTTGTAGGCGCTTCGGCCAATGATGGCGATGACGGCGGCGCCGATGCCGTAAAACACTCCCTGCATCCAGGGCAGACCACCAAGTTCGAGGTAAAGGGCGGCAAGGGCAAGCACCATCAGGAACGACGGCAGAACGAAGGCGACGCCGACCAGCGTCGCTCCGAGCACACCCGCCCGAACCCAGCCGAGGTAGATAGCCAACTGTGCCGCCAAGGGGCCGGGCGCCAACTGAGCAAGCGCCAGCCCTTCTTTGTACTCGTCGGGTGTGATCCATTTGCGCTCCTCGACGAGCTCCTTCTGCATATAGCCCGCAAGGGCGATCGGGCCACCGAAGCCCACTGCACCGAGTCGGAGAAAGTACAAGGTGAACTGTTTCAGCGAGGGGGTATCTGGCATCGTGGGAATCTTTACACTTTAGGTCTTGAATCTGAAGATTCTCTGAAGGACTTCATCGAGCCAGCGAAGATTCAGACGATCTTCAGAATCAACAGGTAGCTTGGTAATGGATAGATGCGGCTGCTGGTTGTAGAAGATGAGAAGCGCATGGCTGAACTCCTCCGGAAGGGATTGGAGGAGGAAGGTTATGTCGTGGCCATTGCACTGGACGGCCCCACGGGCCTTGCGATGGCGCGTGCAAGCAGTTTCGAACTGATCCTGCTCGATATCATGCTCCCCGGCATGGATGGTTTCAGCGTCGCCCGACGGCTGCGAAGCGACGGCAACTCGACGCCCATTCTGATGCTCACCGCTCGCGATGCCACACCGGATGTGGTTCAGGGGCTCGACCTGGGCGCAGACGACTACCTGACCAAGCCGTTCTCCTTCGAAGTCTTGCTGGCGCGTATCCGAGCGCTTTTGCGTCGCGGCCCGGCGGCCCTTTCGGCGCATCTACAGATCGGAGAACTGCGGCTCGACCCAGCCGCACACGAGGTTTATCAGGGCGACGAGCGGATCCCGCTGACCAGGACCGAGTTTCATCTCCTCGAGTTCCTGATGCGGCGAGCCGGGCAGGTCGTCCCGCGAGCAACCCTGATTGAAGCCGTTTGGGGCTACGACCGCGACATCGAGAGCAACACCCTCGACGCCTTTATCCGGCTTCTGCGCACGAAGCTGGAAGGCAAGGACGGACCGAGGCTGATCCAGACGGTCCGCGGCATCGGCTACGCGATCCGGGAGGAGGCGCCGGAATGAATCCGCGATCGATTCGATTCCGGCTCACGGCGTGGTACTCGACGGTGCTGGCGTTGGCTTTGGCCACCTTCGGGGTGTTCACCTGGTTCGCGGTTCGCGAGATTCTTTTCCATGCGGTCGATGAGACACTTGCGGATCGAGTCGAAGGAGTGCGCCGGTTCATGGAGAATCAGATCGGCGCGCTCTCCGTTGAGGAGATCCGCGACGAGTTCAAGGAGCATTCGGTTCTTGGGCCGGGCGGCGATCTCTTTCAGGTGTGCGATGCCGCGGGTGTCTGGCTCTATCGCTCGGCATCCCTCGAGAACGGCTCAGTGCCCATACATTTGCCCGCAACTGTATCTGCGAAAGGCGTTGTGGAGGACCGGCAAGTCGCCGGGACGAGCTTGCGATTCCTCTCGCGCAGCGTGACGGTTCTTGGCAAGCCCTACACGGTACAAGTCGCGGCCCCCACCCACGAACTGGTCGAAGGCCTGACCAGGTTCAAGTGGGCGCTGATCCTGCTGGTTCCGATGGTGCTTCTGGCCGCGACGGCCGGCGGGTGGTGGATGAGCCGGCGCGCACTTCATCCCGTCGACCAGATCACGTCAACCGCTCGTTCCATCGGCGAACAGAATCTGGCGAAGCGGTTACCTGTCCCGGATACCGAGGACGAATTGCAGCGGCTGTCCGAAACGTTGAACCAAATGCTGGACCGCATCGAAGGAGCGTTCCGGCGCGTGACACAGTTCACTGCGGATGCTTCGCACGAGTTGCGGACACCCGCCGCGCTGATCCGGACAACCTCCGAGATTGCTCTTCGCAAGCAACGCTCCGATGCCGAATACCGCGAAGCGTTGGACGAGGTCCATGCCGAATCAGTCCGCACGACCGGCTTGATCGAGAATCTGCTCACCCTCGCCCGCGCCGATGCCGGCAAGGAGATTCTGGATCGAACCACGGTCGATCTCGCCTCGCTGGTCCTGGAAGTCTCAGGGCAGGCGGAGAAACTCGCCCAGCAGAAGGGAATCACGCTTGCTTGCCAGGCGCCAGAGGGAATCGCACTCATCAGCGGAGATCGCGGCACGTTGCGCCGGCTCTTTCTTATCCTGCTGGACAATGCCGTGAAGTACACACCGCCAGGCGGGCAGATTCAAGTGGGAATCAACCAGCACTCGGAGAAGGTCACGGTCGAGGTCCGCGACACAGGTGGCGGAATCAGTCAGCAAGACCTGCCCCACATCTTCGAGCGCTTCTACCGGTCCGATAAGTCGCGTAACCGCGATTCGGGAGGGGCCGGACTCGGCCTATCGCTTGCCAAATGGATTGTGGAGGCCCACGGAGGTTCTATAGAAGTCGAGAGCGCTGTCGATAGCGGCAGCACCTTCAGAGTGTCGCTGCCGAAGGTGCTTGTATGAAGCTCCTCCTACTGAGCTTCGTCTTGGGAATGGCGCTGGTCGGCCAAACCGGTGTTCCCCTAGTGGCCATCACCGGATCGATCGTCGATCCTTCGAACGCACCGGTACCCTCAGTCCGAGTGCTGCTAAAGGCGACTGATGCTGATGTGGAAGCGACAACCGATGCCGCTGGGCAGTTCCGCTTTGGGCAAGTGGTTCCCGGCAACTATGAGATCCATGCCGCCTTCCCCGGGTTCGACCCGGTCGTGCGGAAAGTGAGGGTCGGCACCCGCAGCCCTCAGCCGCTCACAATTCGATTGACGCTCGCGAGCCTCAAAGAGCAACTCGATGTGCCTGAACAGGAGAAGACCGTCTCATCGCAGGCGAGCGGCAACGTGGACACGATTTCGGTCGAACGAACCATGCTCGACAATCTGCCGTTCTTGGATATGAACTACCTATCGGCGTTGGGGCGCTTCCTTGACCCTGGCACGCCAGGAGGCGCGGGCACCTCCATCGTGGTGGACGGAATGGAGATGCGGAATGTCGGCGTTACAGCCTCGGCCATCCAAGAGATCCGCATCAATAACAACCCGTACACCGTCGAGTATCCGCGATGGAGCCGCCGCCGCATTGAGGTCATCACCAAATCCTCCGCCGACGCTTACCACGGCACATTCAACTTCCTGTTTCGCGACTACCACCTGAATGCGCGCGACGCGTTCGCGACGGAGCGCCCGCAGGAGCAGCGCCGGATCTTTGAAGGGAGTCTGTTCGGGCCGGTGGGCAGGAGCAAGAGCACATCGTTTCTGTTTTCCGCGGCTCGCGAGCAGGAGGATCTAGTAGCCGTGGTGTTTGCCCAGGGCCTTCAGGGTCCGATCAATGAGAACGTGCCCACGCCTCAGGTGAATACCGTCGCATCCTTGCGCATCAGCCGCCAGCTCAACGAGAACCAGGCTTTGTTCGTGCAATACAACTTTCAGGATCGTTGGCAGAACAACATAGGAGTAGGCGGTACGACACTGGCCGAAGCCGGCGCACAGTCTCGCTTCCGCGAGGACGAGTTCATCTTCAACCATCGGGCTGTGCTCACCGCGAAGCTGCTGTCGCAGTTCCGCATACTAGTGGGCCGATACTGGTCCCCTACGAACAGCAATCTCGCCGCGGCGAGGCTCGTTGTGACCGATGCATTCACCGGCGGCGGCGCACAGGCCGACCGGTTGTCAACGGAGTTTCACACCTCGATCACCTGGCTGTTGACGCAAACCGCCCGCAAGCACACGCTCAAGTACGGCTTCAATATTCCCGACTGGAGCCGGCGCGGCCTCTCCGACCGGACCAATCAGATCGGAACACTTTCGTTCGCATCACTTGGGGATCTGTCCGCCAACCGGCCATTCTCAGCCGTGCTCCAGCGAGGAGACCCGCGCGTCGTGTTCATCGAGAAGAATGTGGGCGCCTTTCTCCAGGACGAATGGCAACTGCGCCCCAACCTCTCCCTGGCGACGGGTCTGCGCTACGACTGGCAAAACAACTTCGGCGATGGAAACAACTTCGCTCCCAGGGTGGCGATCGCCTATGCGCCGGGCAAAGCGCGGAAGACCGTCATCCGGACTGGCGCAGGCTTCTTCTTCGACCGCTCCGGCCCAGTCCCAATCTTCGACATTCTCCGGTTCAACGGAACTCAGTTGCGCAGGTATGTCCTCAGCGGGCTTCAGATACCGCCGGTCCTGAGCGAGGGGTCCCTTCTCGCGTTTCCCACCAGCATCCATCAACTGGAGCGCGGCGTCCAACTCCCCAACACAATGCAATTCAGCTTGGGTATCGAACGGCAGCTAGCGAAGAAGACCACGCTTGCTGTGAACTACGTTGGGACTCGCGGAGTTCAGCAACTGCGCTCACGGGACGCCAACGCCCCCTTGCCTCCTGGCTTCGCGTCCCGTCCGGATCCATCTGTCAATGTCCTCCGGGAAATTGAGTCCGCCGGACGTGTGGAGGCGAATGCGCTCGAACTAACCTTGCGCGGTGAAATCGCCCCACGCGTCACGGGTATGGCCCAGTATGTGTTTGGCCGGACGAGAACCGACACGGGAGGCGTGAATTGGTACCCGGCAAATAGCTTCTCTCCAGCAGGCGAATGGGGACGGGCCGACACCGACCGGAGACACCAGTTCAACTTCCTCGGAACAGCGTCTTTGCACCGCTGGGCCAACTTCGGCTTGTCGGTCTCGCTGCTCTCGGGTATCCCCTTCAACATCACCACTGGTCGAGACGACAACCGGGATGGCATGGCCCTGGATCGCCCGGCGGGTGTAACACGAAACATGGGTCTCGGCCCCGGCGCTGCGATCATTGACTTGCGCTGGTATCGTGACTTTCGAATTCGCCCCGCGAGGAAGGACAAGAGCCCAAGCTTTACGGTTTCAGTCGACGCGTTCAATGTACTGAACCACGTGAACTATCAGAACTTCGTTGGCGCACTCACCTCCCCCTTCTACGGGCAAGCAGTCGGTTCACAGCCGCCCCGCCGCCTCCAGATCGGTTGCCGGTATCAGTTTTGAAGGGAATTGGTGGGTACTAATGCGTGCCGCAAAACTAGTTTCGCCGAGGCATGAATCAGGTCGCTCGTAGTTGGTTATTGCTCGAATTCGCAGAGCATCGCTCATAACTACCTGTCCGCCGCGGGAGAGTTGGGGCGACCAGTGACCAAAGGATCGAGCGAGTTCTGTTCCGATTCCCCTGTTCAATCTCGTTTGGTGTCTCGGAGATCGCCAACTACTCTGACCACAGGTGCCTCAGCTCAGCGACTCCAGCCTTCCGACGGTGAGTGACCTGCGAGAGATGAAAACGCAGGACCTTCCTTCCCTTGTCAGAAGGTTCGTACGAAGCGGCCATCGTTGTTTCAAATTCGGCGAACGCTCGGGATCTCCGCTTCTGATTCGCTCGAGCCAGAAGCAAAGCGACGATCTTCTCCATGCCAGAGTGCGCTTGGTCACCCGCCCGAAGGATGGCTCCGGCGGTAGTTGGTACGTCCGAGCACACCTGGATGATGGCTCGGCTCTGAGAAGCATCGTTATCGATGGAAAGGCGTTGGCCCGCTACTTCTACAGGTCCAGGCTAGGGCGAAGCGAGACGCTGTACTCAACCCTCGGAGCCAACCCCGACTGCTCCCCTTCCAGCCTTCGGTTTGCCTGGCGAATGCGCACTGCCGAAACAGCGGTTGCTGAGGATGAGGCCCTCAGGCGAGGCTGCGAGAGAGCGTTTAACATTCTTGCGAATCATGATCTGCGTGCCTGCTACGACTCCTTCCTCGCCGACGACAGGGCAATGCTGCCGTTTCCTTATGGCGGCGAGGGGGACATCCTCGTAGCCGGTGACTTGTCGAAAGACGGATCAACGTTCTTTGCGAAAGCGATCCTCTCCTACAAGCCCACCACCAGTCGTAGAAGGCTGAAGATTCGGCTCCGCTCTTTCGAATTCTTGCCGGACCGGCTCGGGTTCCTGGATCCCCGACGAAAACTGGAGGTTTGGCTCGACTCGGGTTTGCTGAATGGCCTCCGATGGGACACTTCGTGGAACAACTGGAAGCACTGGCTACGTTCGGCCGTTGAGGTGGACGCCACGTTCGTCAATTCGGCTCGATACCGATACGGCAAAGGAGAATGGCAGGTTCGTTCGT
>JAIBBE010000078.1 GCA_019694835.1 Fimbriimonadaceae bacterium
TCCATCGTTGCCTTGTGTTGCCTGTCCCATACAAGGATCTCGCGAGATGTCATCAGCGGTCGCAGTTCTGCGGACAGCCGCTCGGGATAGCGGGCCGCGACCGACAGCAGCACTCCGACTAACGCAAGGTTGTGACAGTGATCCCAAATCGCATCACACAAGTTTTGGAGTTCCCCGCCGGCGTCGAGGACTTCCACGCAGTACTTCTCGAAGGCCATGAGAGAGCTGCTAATTATCGAAGGCACTCGACTGTCGCCTCGGTGCCAAAAGAGCATTTCTCCGGTCCCAGAAAACGTCCGCCACGAGTCGCCGACGAGGAGCCTCGTCGTTGCGACTCGCTCTCCCTGAGGGACGTTCTTGAACCAACGTTCCACGCAGACGTTCATCACTTCGATGAGGCACGCGAGCGCTTCGCGGGGGGCGAGTCGCAAGAAAGTGAGGAACGGGCCCTCGCCGAAGAACGGGTTTACGCGATCTGCGGTATCGACGATGTCGAACCCGCCGTCGAGCGGCGATTGAACCGTATCATCGCCCTCCGGACCTGGTTCGAGGCATCTCTTGATCAAGGTCGAAGCCGCCATCGGATCCGCCCGAATGAGCGGTTCGAGTCCGTCGAACGAGAGGCAGACGGACCGGAAAGTGGATTCGACGATGGTGACCTTGCGTAAGTTGTGAGTAACGGAAAACAGAGCCGCCGGACGCTCAACCTCGAAGCGCGTCATGGCCGCCGTGAGTTCGCCGACCGCTGGCCCTTGCTCTGATGCAGCGGCGAACAGCGCCAGCCACACTTTGGACTCGAACTCGTCACGGTGATATCGCCGGTGGGTAAGGTCGTCCGCCAATCGCCGCCCGCCCGTGACTGCGAGACTGGCTGCCTCCTGGCGTCGGGGAACATTTGACGGTGTCGATCGGAGCCAGAGATTGGCGATCTCGGTGGCCTGCACCCAGGCGTGCCGAACGACCTCATCGGGGTTCTTCCCCAGCAGTTTCAGTACGGGTATCCAGAGCGGCGCCCAGGGCAGGCGGTAGCGAGCAGCCACCCTGATGGCAAGCCTCGAATCGCCGGCTGCGACGGCGGAGTATCTGGGATCCGGTAGCGTGGCGCCATGCAAGAAGCGGCCAAGCAACCTTGAGAGAAGGTCACTTGCCTCCGAGCACAGTTCGGGCCACATCTTGCTGATGAGCCCCGCCTCGTCGTCCGCGAACAGCAACGCCTCGAGGGCGATGTCCGCAACGGCTTCGGCATCCACTGCGTCGAGGTCGTCCAAGACCCTGCGCCATGAACTGGGATCCGATCGATTGGCCAGGCCGAGGAAGTACACCCGCAAGGCTCGGTGCCAAGACGGAGCGTTGGCCTGATCCACGAGAAACGCCAGTCGCGTAGTCGTGAGGCTTTCGAGGTGATTCGCTCTAATCCAATCACCGTAGAGTCCGTGTGCAAAGCGAATGCGGCCCTGGTCGCTCTGGCAGATGCCGTCACGGACCAGCTCGTCGATCGCTGCGGGAAGCTCGACCTCCGAGATCGGCGTCTCTGGTGCCGAAGTGAGTGCCTGGCGAATCGCGAGCTGCGTCGCAGCTTGCCTGCGCAAGGTCGGGGAGGGGCCGGTACCAGCAACCAGGTCCTCGACAAACCAACGGCTGAAAGACGCCTCGTCGACCGTGGCGGCCTCCGTGCTGGCCGCGTTCGAAGAGCGGCCCACCACAGTATCCAGAACCTTCAGATTTCGCAGCGGGGCAAAAGCACGGCTCCGAAGCGCGGCGTCTAGAAGGTTGGGCGAGTCGGCCAGGAGAGTTCGAAGATCACCTTCCGTGAGGGGTTCGACCCTCGAAACATCCCACTCGACCCCGGAAGGTGACAGGACCCTCGACAGCCTTCCCCATTCGTCGTCCATCGTTGTCAGCAGGACTTCCACGGTGGATGCCGACGTAGCCATCTGATGCAAAAAGGCGCCGGCCACCTTCAAGACCTCCTCGTCGAAGACTCGGTCGAACCCATCGATCACCACCCTTGTGTGGACGCCGGAGTTGACAAGGGCGTGCGAAAGGCGCTGCGGGCCAGTTCGCCAAAAATCGCGGATGTCCGGTGGTCGCAACCAGATCGCCTCATCTACTGCCTCCGTCCAGCGCCGGGCGATAGCCGACTTACCGGTTCCGGGTTTTCCAAGAAGAACCCGGAACGCGGCGGGTGCACTGAGTGCTTCGAGAACCTCGGCCCGGTCCAGTCGCGTGCCGTTAGCCAGCGTGTCTCGCACAAGCGACAGGTGGGCTCGGGAGCGTTCCTTGACTTCGGTCAACGTCGGCTCTGCCGAAGGAATCGCCTTGAGCCGAAAGCGCCGGAGTCGATCCTTCATCCGCTTGAGGTCGAGATACCCGCCCGGCACGCGCACTTCGGAAACGAAGATCTGGAGCTCGCGCCACAGCGCATCCGCTTCCGACGGATCCCGTAGTGCCTCTCCACACCGGCGGAGCGCTTCGACCTCATCCCGTGAGACCGCCGAGCCGAAATCGAGTTCCATTACCAACAGCCGCGACAGAAGTGTGGCTGGGTTTCCGTCCAACTCCGCTTTCGTGTCGGCAGGCGGCTCAAGGCTTGCCCACAGGTTCTTTCGAATTGCCCCTCCGTTGGGGATCCTTCGAGCAAGGTCGGCCGGCATCTGAACACGGGCCTCGTTCAACAGCTCATACAACGGCGGACGCATCGTCGATGGAATGTCGCGGGTGACGAGACCTACAAAGTCGGCACCCTTGCCGAGCGTAGCCCACGCAGCGTAGACAAAGTCCGGGGGGAACCGCCGACCACGGAATTGCTGACTGGATCGAAGTGACAGGAACACCCGCGGAGTGCCATCGCTCTTGGATAGCGTCAGGACAACGTCATCGACTCCGAGCTGACCGCCTTCGTCCAGTTGGAAGTCGATTCGTGAAACCGGGTTGAATCCAGGCGCGACGGGCCGCTCTGTGAGCAGGCAGAGGGCGAAAAAGGCGCCTACTTGGTCCTCGTACTTGAATCCAGCGCCAGCACGGCTGGAAGGCGGTGGCAAGCCTCGACTCCGCACGGAAGCCAGTATACGGGAACTGTTGAAGCGAGTAGGTGGATTCGGGTATGTGTGCGCTTCCCCGACTAGACGCGTCCATCGATGGGCAACAAAAAA
>JAIBBE010000135.1 GCA_019694835.1 Fimbriimonadaceae bacterium
GGAGCCGTCGGAACGGAAACCATCTGGGCATCGAGCAAAGAATGTAATCCTTCTGCCTTCATGAATCGTCCTGCCTGTACTCTAAATTGCCCCAGGCAGCTGTCTCACGTCACATTGGCACGGGGGGCCGCCGCGTCAATCGTTGGCTCGTCCTGCGAGGCCCAGGTGCCGTTCTGCCAGTAGTGGGTGAAGAAGCGCATTGGCAGTCTGAGGCTATCGAAGACCTGGCGACTTCCTGCCGAGGGCAATCATCACTTTATCCGCGATGCTTTGACTGATTCTCACCAGATGCAAGCTGGCGCCGTCCCTTAAGGGAAGAGACCCGTACCCTACTTCTTCTTGGCAAGCCCCTTGTCCGTGTCCTCACTAAGGCCGACACCTGGCCCACTCGATCCCTGCTTCAACACATCGGCCAGTAGTGCGCCCACTACTTCGTCGCCGCGCAATTTCTCCGTAAGCTCCTTTACTTGGCCGCGAGATTTTTCGAGAAGAGCGTCGACGTATGTCTGAAAATCGCGCACCTGGTTGGCTATCGGCTGCGCGATGCTTTCCTCTTCCTGTTCTTCCGCCTTGGTTACCTTGACATCAAAATGCTTCAGTGCGTCCGATAGCTTGTGATAGAGAAGAACCTTTCTCTTCTTGCTAACGCGCTCGGCAAATTCCTGCTTGAGATGGTCATTGATGTAAGCAACCCCATCGATGACAGCACCAAAATCGGAGTCACGGGAAACAATCACCAGCTCCGCGTTCTGGGACTTGGCACAGTGAACCATCCACTCCCAGTTGACTGCATCACCAATCGAGGTGTCATTTCTCTTGCGCGGCGGGCAGCCTAGTAAGAAGCGCTTCAGCGCCTTCCTTCTGATCGCATGCCTTTGAGTATCTTCGCGCGTAAGGGAAAGTGCGTCGCCCTTGTGAAATAGGCGCTGGCACACTTTATAGACGGGATCATGCTTAGATGGATCTCGCAGCGCTTTCGAAAATCGATCACGTAGCGACTTCACGCGACGGTCGATTGCTTTCTGACTACTCTGTATTGCCTTGACCGCTTTGGCATCCGAAAACAGCCCAGGTCGTTGGATGCCGGCCGGCGCTTTCAACTCGTTCCATCCATCCTGAATCGCGGCCTGCCTATTCTTCTTGAACTCCATTTCCAGCTGAAACGTAGAAATCACGGAAGCCGCCGTTTCATCGAGATGCCGCAGTAGACCAAGCCCTGCTTCATTCCTCACCCGATAGAAATCGAGGAGGATGTTCGTATCCACGAACAGCAGTTTGCGGATCTTGGCCATGGCTATCCCAGAATCCTTACCTCTTCCCCGCCAAACTCCGGCCCATCGGGCCAACTCCAGGCGCGTCAGCGCCGAGCCGCCAACGGCGGCGTCTGCCTTCAATCTACACCGTCTCCCTCAATGCCCCTTCTTCCCGCCCGTGTCTCCCGTCTGAAACGCCCCCGGCCATCCCCCGTGCTTCTCGATGACCTCGTCGATCTCCTTCATGATCCGGATCGTCTCCGAGATCGCCGCCACGATCTTCTGATAGTGCTCGATATCGTGTTTCGAGAGCTTCCGCCCCTTCCGGTCCTTGAGCCACTTCTCGCAGACCTGGTAGCCACCGATGTGGAAGTTCCAGACTGCCTCCGGCACGCCCCGGAAGCCGATAGTGCCAGGCGTCGCCGGCTGGCCCTTCCTGGTCGCCGCTGCGTCGAGCCAGACCGTGTCATCGGACCAGCTGACGCGGCTGACCTCCGGGTTCTTTGGACCGGCATAGCTCGTTATGAAGTCGCAGACGTCGGTTGACTCGAGCAGATGCAGCTTCGTCAGTTGAGCCCCAAGCGGGCCAAGCTCGCGGAACAATTTGGGGCCGCCGGGAAGCGGGACGCGAGCAAAATCCCTCCTAATGTAGTCGCTGTAACGGGCTCGATACAGCGGGCTATGGACTACGGCGTAAACATAGCTCAGGACGTCCATCGGCGGAACCTCGGTCGCACGCACACCAATTGCAGCCCCAACTGCGCGAAGCCACTGATCCGAGATATTAGGCCGTCGAGATCGTCCTCCCAGCTGGAGTTGTCCTTCTTCAACCAAGTACAAGGGAGCAATGTAGTCCTGCCCCTTGTTGCCAAGGTAGAACGTACCGTGGCAAATGAGATCACGGGCAACAGCAAAGTGCGACACGGATTCGCCGACAATCTGCCGATTGAAAATGAGCCCTACATTTGACTCGACAACCATATGCTTCATGACGTCGAAACGTGGGCGACCGAGGAAGCCGCCGGACTTTTCCGTCAAATATGTGAACCGCCAATCAAACGGTCGGTAAAGGATCCTTCGAATACGCTCTCTAGTCGGTCCCGTGCTTAGCAAGTCCTTCTTTGCGGCCGCCGCCGACCAGACGCCACCTTGACTAATGCCCAGCTCCCGGCTGGCTTGCGCCGGCGAAGTGTCCGCCAGCAAACGCACACGATCCCACACTTCATTCGCAGACCAGCCGATGCAGATGTCGTCGTTCTTCGTCTGAATGCCAGAGCTGCGAATGCCAAAAATCTCGTCCACGCCGCACCAAGACAGGTATTCGTTCTCCAGACTTGCAGATTCGGCCCCGCCCGCAAGAGGAACCCATCGGAAGTACGGCGGGCCAGGCTGAAGATCTTCAAACGTGCTGTCGATTGCCGTCTTGGACAAAAGGTCCGCGTACTTCTGCGTTCGCGTCCCAACTCGAGATGTGAATTGCAGCCGCGGTGTCCGATTCGTTGTTCGTAATAATGCGATTGCTACGCCTTGCTCAATATCAAAGACGTTCTCGTCCGAAACGTTACCCTTGACATCGCCATTCAAATCGACAACGGTTCGATGAGGGAACGTCGCCGCCAAGTGCTCCCGCATTACGCGCTTTGTGATGCCGTCAAGGAAGTCACGATTAATGATGAACCCGATAATTCCCGTCCGCGTGGCTTGACAAATGTTCTCGGCGAATCGCAGAAACTTCCACTCCTCCCGATTGAGGTCGCTTTTGGCCTCATTCAGACCCCGTTTCCAGTCGTCAAGCAGAGTCATCAACCACTCTGGCTCGCTGATTGAATTTGAGTACGGAGGGTTGCCGACTACCACCGCAAACCTCTGATGGCGCTTGATGCCGTTTACTGCGCTTGCCTCATGTGCCAGCGCCTCGGAAAGAGCATCTATTTGTGTTTCGGATGCATCCGTGGCCGACTCGAGGCTGTTTGTCAGATAGATTCTCGCACGCTCATTGCTTCCGAATCGATAACCGGTCTCGTAGAGCTTGAGCCCGATCTTGAGATGTGCGATCGCGTACGGCGCCATCATCAGCTCGTAGCCGTACAGCCGCGGCAGCAAGTGCTTCGGCACGTAGTTGTTCCAGGCCTCGAGCCGCTTCGCCTCGGCAAGTCCCGCTTTCGTCCACTTCGCGCTTAGCGTCTCGTGGATCACCTCGATGACGGTGACAAGAAAGGTGGCGGTACCGGTCGCCGGGTCAAGGATCTGCACGAACGGACTGTCGGCGGACGTTCCCTCGGGGATCTTGAGATCCGCGTGGCGCTTCGCCATCTCCCCCCAGGTGATCGTTGAGGCAAGCCCGTCCTCGATCCCGAACTCCGACTGCAGCAGCTCGTGAACGCTGCGAACGATGTAGGACACCACGGGCTTTGGCGTGTAGTACACGCCGCGCCGCTTGCGTTCCTGCTTGTCGTAAGCGTTGAGGAAGTCCTCGTAGAAATACGTGACGGGATCTTCTTTGCGGTCATCGGCTCCGAAATTCCGGAGCACGGCATCCATGTTTGCGCGGCGCAGCAGCTCGACGACCTCGTCGATGCCGAGTTCGTCGAAGTCGAGATGATGACCGCGACGTCGACCGCGTTTCTTGCCACCAGCCGTAACAAACGTCTCCAGCAACTCCTTCAGGAACGGGTTGGTGACCGGGATCAGGTCCGGCAGCGTTTCCGCCTTGACCGGATCCGGATGCGTGATGCGCGCCGACAGCAGCCCGTAGGCAATTGTCTGCGCGTACATGTCCGCGAACTGATCTTCAGTCAGGTCGTGGATCAACGCCTTCTTGAACCCCGCCATCAGGGTCCGTAGTGGACCCGATTCCGTTTCGAGCTTGAGGAGCTGAATTGCACGCTCCCGGATTCGGCGTGCAAGACCGGCGATCTGCTCGGCGAGCTGTTTGGCCGTCGTGACAACCTCGCCATGACGGAGCTCGAAGGCTCGTGACCAGTCCCGACGCCAGACGGCAAGCTTTTTGGAGTCATCCGGCCACGCCAGATGTGTTTGTAGCTGATCATGGACGCGATCGAGGTGAAGAACGGTGTCCCGATCATCCCAGCCCAGCACCTTGAGCGATGGTAGGTCGTGGGCGTGCTCTGGCTCCTGGAAGTACGCGAACGACAGTTGCCGCTCGTCCTTCTCGCCATAGCTTGAGATGAACACGAGGTCCCGCATGGCCCAGAGAGGCCGCTCGGCGGCCTTAGCGGACGCCCGCTTCTTGATGACGAGCTTGCTGAGCAGTCGACGCAGCGCCACCACCGGCAGGCTCTTGGCGCTGAACTTGACGAAGAACACGCCCTGCGGTTGGCCGTTCTCCAACGGCCGTAGCTGCTTGATGTACTCGATCTTCGCGGCCTGGCCCGGATCGATCCCGAGTTCGCCCGGCTCCCAGTCGAACGTGATGTCATCGAGGTCCTCAAAGCTGTCCTGCTCGACTGGCCAACCGAGATCCGTATGCAGGTACTTCACCAGCTCCGGAAAGGTATGGATTGCCTTGAGTCGCTGACGTTCACGCTCGCTCATGCCGTCCCTCGCCTAATTCAATTCCATCCAGGCCGACAACACGGGCTTGACGCCGACCGGCGCCTGCACCCGCTTGAGATAGCCGTTCTTGATGTGCTTCTCGATCACCGTCCTCGCCTCCAGCAACACCCCTGCCTCAACGATGCACCGACGCGGCGTCGTCGGTTCGCACCGCACGGCCTCATGGATCCCCTCCGCCCCTTCGCTGACTCGGCCGGTTTCGAGATCCACCAAATACCACTCGACCGATCCATCGTCGGTGCTCCACGGTGGATCCTCATCCGCGGCGGCTTCCGCCGCTTTTCCCGGCAGTCGGTAGCAGCAGAAAAGCGCCTGTGCGCCAGATGACGGATGCGCCTTGCCGCTGAAGACCTGGCCCGGCAATCCGTTGAGCCGGCCTTCTAGCGCCGGATCATTAGCGAGCAATCCGCGGTAGTGGAGCCGCATCGACTCGACCTTGCTCGGAGTTCCCTCGTACTCCTCGTTGAATTCCTTGAGCGCATTGAGGTGGTCCTCGGGATGCAGGAGCTTGCGACCCTCGATACCAAAGGTTTCAGAGATCCGCAGCACTTTGTGCGTGACACGGGTATAGAGCGTCAGCAGCTGATTCAGCTCTCCGGGTGGCAGGAAGTTCCAGTACTTGACGTGTCCACGGAGCCGCCGTTGCTCCGGGTGATCGTCAAGCAGGGTCCGCTCAATGTCCGGATTCATGCGTCGATCGACGCGACCGATGCGCTGCATCAATCGGACCGGGTTCCAGTGGATGTCGTAATTGATGAGTCGCGTCGCATCCTGCAGGTTGAGGCCCTCGGATAGCACATCGGTTGAAATGAGGATCCGGATCTCGCTGTGCCCCTCGGCCGTCAGCTTCGATGTGCTGGAGTCATTGTAGTAAGGCGCGAATCGCTTGATGATGAGTCCCCGATCCAGCTTGCTGCCGCTGTCGATGCTTTCGACACCCGTGATGCCCGCATCGATCAGGCTTTTCTTGAGATACCGCGCCGTATCGGCGAACTCGGTGAAGATCAGGCACTTCCCCGTCTTGAGTACCGGATCCTTCTTGAGCAGCGCGATGAGACACTTCAGCTTGTCGTCGTGTCGAGTGTCGAGCTTCGAAAGCTCCTTGGTGAACTCGGCGATCTGATTGAGATCATCGATGCAGTCATCCAGCATGGTCGGTACGTCGTACTCGTCGCGCTCGAGTTCCTCCACTGCCTCCAGCAGCTCCGCCGGGACGAGATCCTCCTCGGCGTCCTCATCATCAAGGCCCTCGAACGCGATGTTCATCTGCTCGAAAAAGCCGGTAATCTCCGGATGGGAGGACTTCCAGCGGTCTAGCCGCCGCTTCTCGGCCGGCGTCTGGGCATGCACTTCGGCCCACGCCAGCAGCTTGAGCATCAACCGCTGGCAGGACTTCCCGAAGGAATGCGCCGAACTCTCGAACCGCTTCAGAAACTGCGTTCGGATGAGTCCGACGACCTGCGCCTGTCGGCCTTTCGAAAATGCGAAATCCGGATCGCCCTCGGGCGGCGGTTTGAGTAGATAGGCGAGCGGGTTGTAGATCGGCAGTACAAACAACGGTCGCTGCTTGTTGAAGGCGCGATCCACCATGGTCAGAAGGTTTCCGTAGGCCTTCTTGACGGAGTAGTCGGCCACCGCCGGCGGCTCTCGCTCCGGGAAAGTCGCCTGGGTCTTGCCATCCTGCAGCTGGCTGGCCCGCACGTAGGCGCGACTGCGCTGTACCACAAGCGCCTGGAAGAGTCGGTCGTCCGCCAGGACTTTCCCGGCCGCCTCCAGATCGAGCTCCGTCGGGGTGTCCTGGTCACTGCCGTCGAGGACCGCCTGCACGCGTCGCTCCATTGCGATGGTGTGCGACTTCAGGCTGTTGATGCCGAGTGACTGGGCGAAGAACGCGTCATCGCGATGGGTGAACAGTTCCACCATATGCCGGAAGTCATGGAGGCTGTTGTTGATCGGCGTGGCGGTCAGCAGGAACAGCTGCTTTGGACCGCCCGGTCCCAGCAGCATGCGAGCCAGTTGTCGGTAACGTGATGGCCGCGCGGTTCCCTCTCCGGCGATACCCGGGTTCCGGAAATTGTGTGCCTCATCGATGATGATGACATCGGCCTGGTTCCGAATGTCTTCGACGACGGCGGGCCAGTCGACATCCGGAGTACGCTCGCGCGTCAGATCCGTATGGTTGATGATCTTGAGAGGCAGGAAGCCGCTCAGCAGCTCCGGGCAATAGCGCTTGATGGTGGCTTCCCAGACTGGAATTCGCCCGGACTTCGGCACGACCAGGGCGACACGCCGCCGATCGTGCACCACCAATCGTTCGAGCAACATCAGGCCGATGAACGTCTTGCCAAGGCCCACACCGTCGCAGACGAATGCCCCCCGATATCGGGCTGCGATCTTGAGAGCGTTCCGGTATCCCTCCTGCTGGTAGCGGTCGAGTTTCGGGAACATCTTTGAGCCCTGACGCTCAGGCCCCACAACCTCCCATTCCTCACCGGTGTAGCTGGAGTCCGCAAAAAGATCATGCAGCGCCTTGGCATACACCTCGAAGGGGCTGTACTCGGCCACATGCCGCTCGATGATCTTCAGGATCTCCGGGGTGACCTCTTCGGCCTCCTTCCAATGTTCGTCAAACCACTCCTGCAGTACGGCGACCGGCGTTCCGGTGATCTGCACGTTGAGTTCGATGTTCTCCGTCAGGCCCGGCACGGTGAGGTTCGACGACCCCACGAGCGCGGTGGAGCCCACGACCTCGAGCCGTGCATGCGTGATGTACGCTTTGGCGTGAAACTTGTCCTTGGTATAGGCGCGGCACTCGATCTTGCCGGACCGCAGTGCATCGACGATCGCCGGCACTCCGGCCAGGAAGGCGTTAACGTCCTTCGTCGTCTCTAGACTGTCGTCGAGCCCTTTTTTGGTCCGCTCCCAGTTCTGCTTGGAAGCCTGGAGGAATGCCTTCTGGGTCCGCCCCGAAACGTAATCCCCCATCAGAATGCGGATCTTGTCGACCTTCTGCCATTCTCCTTCCAGCGCCAGCAGCGCCCCGATCTCAAAGTATCCGGTGGCGATGTCGAATTGACGGCTGAGCTGACACCAGTCGTGCAGATACCGACGGACCTTCCAGTCGTCGTCACTGTTGTCGACGATGAACAACTCGCTACCGGTCGCCGCACTGGTCTTCTTTGGCATTCCCTATCCCTGTCGAAAGGGCGTCCGACCTACTTGGACCGGCGCCGCACCGAAACTCTGCCTAGCGAATACTAGGGCATCACCAAGCTGTCCAGGCACAGTCGCCGTAGGCGCCGTCCACCCGGCGTCCAGACTCCCTACCCGAACAACTTCTCCACCACCCCCGCCGTGTCCGCGACCGTCTCGAAAGCCGCCTTCGGCACCCGCCAGGTGTGCGCACGCTCGGCTTTGATCCCTTGAGCGTTAGCCCGGGCGTGCCGGGCGCGTCGGTATCGCGTCAGGGGCGGAAGCGGCTTACCTGGTTTACCCCCGAACCACCGGAACCCTACGAATCTCAGCTGCTCATCGAGCAGCAGCCAGATGACGCATCCGCTCGCATGCGACGCAAGCGACTCGTGGATGAGCTGCGACTGCGTCCGACCACTGACCTGAGAACACTTCAGCTGCACGTGTCGCACGACACGACCGAGTGACAACACGACGTCATAGCCCGCGGCGTCGACTTCCGGCTTCAGCACCTGGACTCCGTCGACACCCGTCACCCACAGGTACCGCAGCAGCTCACCCAGGAACAGGTGCTCGACCACCTTCTCGCGGTGGCTGGAGCTGCGGAACTGGCGTTCGTCGCCGCAATACCGTGTAACCATACCGGTAACGTCCATTAGTCCAAGCGGTCATCCGGATCGCTGGGCAGTAGTGCCATTGCTCTTCGCAGCGCATCAACGTTCGGGAGCATGGCATCGGTCGTACCATCGACTGACGCAAACTGCTGCTGCGCCAGTCGGACCACCACAGCAGCAATCGATCCGGTATCGAATCCCTGCATCACGCCCGGAATGGTCAATCGTCCCGGTGCGGAATCTGGTTCCACTCCGTCGAAGAACTGATGCGCCCCGCCACCTGATGCATGCCGCCAACACACCAGACATCGGCTTCCCACCGAGCGCCCGCCATCTCGGCGATGAATAATTCGATTGATCCGAGCCATTCCACGCGCAACAGACTGCTCAGACTCATTGCCTTCCTGAAACCGCCGCACAAGTGTCCGCAGGGCGCGAACCTGGGTCCGATCTAACTTAGTGGCACCACTTCCGGCGGCCACTACGTACGGAGAGTTCTGTCCCCACTTTCTCTGTGCAGCACTCACGTAGCGCCTGTACTGGAGCGCCCCAGCGCTTGTAGAGTCCGTGGATAATTGGATGGAGTAAAGTCGCGGATGCCCGTCGACGACCGCCACGACGATGAATCCGTGCTCGGACACACTGGCGTCGAGATGTGCGGGTAGACGGCTCCCGGCAGCACGAACGATTAACGCGAGAGATTCCTCGACCGTTCCTCGTGTCCCGCGCAATACGCGGGCCAACCAGTCACTGACCTCGACGCCACCTCGCGTCTTCCCCAAGCCAGCGTACGCAATGATGGCGTTACCGTCCGTGGCCCCCAATGAAAGCTGCTTAGTTCCGATGTCGCGTCGTCCATCAGAGTAGGTGAGTTGACGATCCGTCAACATCCAGATCGACTTCGGAGACGTGACCCCGAGAATGAAGGTCATTAGTGCAAGCCTTTCTTGTCAGAAATCGCGCCAAAGCTTCCTGTATCGCGAATCATCGGTCGCTTGCAGCCTGCTCTATTCGACTTTTCCGCCACCGGAGTCCGGCCTGTCAGGGTGTCCGACAACTTCCGGTGCATCCCCCTCCTCATTCCCCTCCAGCAACCCCTCCGGCATGACCTTGCCCGGCCCCGGGCCCACGCCGAGTTCCTTCATGCGTTCTGCAAGCCGGATCGCGTTGCCCTTGCCCGTGGACAGCTGTCCCCTGGCCTTTTCGAACGTCGCATGCGCCTTCTCGATGGCGCTGCCGACATCGACGAACGTGTCCGCGAACGACGTGAGCTTCTCGTAGAGCTTGCGGCCGGCCTCGGCGATCTCATCCGCCGACTCCTTGCGCTTCTGGAACATCCACATGCTCTCGACGAGCTTCACGACCGCCATTAGCGTGCTGGGGGTCACCAGCACGATCTTGCTGCGATACGCATCGGCATAGAGCGAGTCGTCCTTCGAAAACGCGGTGAGCAGCGCCGCCTCGACGGGCACGAACATCAGCACGAAATCGACCGTCTGCAGTTCAGGAGACCGCGCGTAGTCCTTGGAGGAGAGCCCCTTGATATGCGTCCGCAACGACGTGAGGTGATCCTTGAGACGTTGCTCACGGCGCTCTTCGTCCGTCTCGTTGCAGTAGTCCATCCACGCCTTGTTCGAGACCTTCGAATCGACCACCACCTGCCGGTTCTCGGGCAGGAAGATCACGGCATCGGGCTGCTGGGTGTCACCCTCGGCGCCCTTCATGGAGTGCTGCAGCGTGTACTCGCGTCCCTCCCGGAGCCCCGAGTCCTCCAGGATCTTGTGCAGAATCGTTTCACCCCAATCGCCGGTCGACTTCGTGCTGACGGTAAGCGCGTGCGTGAGATCGGTGGCCTTCTTCGACAGATCCTGATTGAGTGAGGTCAGCTGCACGATCTGCTGGCGCAGCTCGCCACGTTCCTTGGTGTCGGTCGTATAGATATGATCGATGCGCTGACGGAACTCACCGAGCGACTCCTTGAACGGCGCAACGATAGTCTCGACTTCTTTCTTGTTCGTCTCGGTGAACGCCCGACCCCGCTCCTCCATGAGCTTCGCGGCCGCGGCGAGAACCTTCTCCTGGAACTCCGCAGTGACCTTCTCGACCCAGGTCTTCTGTTCAGCGAGCTGCGTGCCGAGTTGATTGCGCTCCGACTCCAGCGTGGCAAGCTGAGCCCGCAACTGCGCAACCTGCTCGCCGAGCTCCTGTCGCTGCGTCTCCGCCGTCGACCCGCGCGTCACGGCTTCCCGGAACTTCCCTGCGAGATCCTCAACCCGCGCCTCGAGCACCCGGACGTCGCCGCCCTGCTGCGTTCGCTGACGGTCCGCCGCCTCCAACGCAGAGCTCCTCTCTGCCAGTGACTGCTGTACTTCCAACAGGCGTGCTTCGGCTGTCTGGAGTTGCGTCTGCAGCCGCTCCCGGATGAGGGCGACCTGGCCGCGCTCACGACGCTCGGCATCCAACTGCTCGGAGACCTCGGCGACCCGTTTCTCGGCGTCCGCCGCCCGCGCGATCGCGACCGCGAACTCCCCGCGGACCGCCTCACGCTCTGTCTCCACCGCGCGCCGGGCCCGCTGCTGCCAAATGTAGACCAGCAGCGCGGCCACCAAGGCGGTGACCACTGCGATCAGAACAACGACTTCGACACTCACGTCATTCACCCAAACACTCTCCTGAGTCGTGTCGTCGGGTCGGACTCAGACCGATGTTCACGTGCGCTCCGTCGCCCATCACGCACATCGAGTCAACAATCCGGGCATCCCGACTCGCCGCTTCGAGCGACTCGAGCGCCTTCTTCGCGAACCCCTGCTCGAGCGAAAACTCGTGCTCGCACTTCGGGCACGTTACGCGCGTAGTGATGTCCAGCGGTAGTTGATTTGCCTTGCTACTCATTCCCTACCGGTCTCTTTGGTCTGCTCGAGTGCGCTCAAAGCGTCTGGTAGTACGTCCTCAGCGCCTGTGCCATCAGCGTCCGCCGCTCATTAAGGAATGCCTCGTACTCGTCGATCCCCGCCTCGAAGACGGCACCCGGCACACAGCTCTCGCGAAGGTTGGCCTCTAGCAGGTCGGCCGAATCAATCGACCCGTACTTCAGGGGTCCCCCGGCGCACTGCGCCCGTACGGTCGCGAGGTATTCCCTAGGCAGCTTGTTGCCGACCCGGATATTGATCTCCTCTTGGGCGAACACGTAGTTGGCGATCTGGTTGTAGAGCCCTTTGGCAAGACCGGCCTTCTTGAGCGCGTCCTTCGGGAAAATGTGGTGGATGTCGCCCAAGAGCGTCACCAGGTCTTCGACACGGATATCACGCGACAGGAATCCCCGCGCCCCTGACTTGACCTGGCTTGCTACCCACGCCCAGAACACCGGACTGTTGGCCTGCGCGGTGTCGAGCTGTTGGACCAACCCCACATCCCAGAATGCATCGGATAACTCTGCCTCTTCCTGTCCGGCCAGCACCTTGCCGAAGTCACCGGCAGCGATCTGCCGGATGTCCGTGTCGAACTGAGATTCGGGCGACGAGGAGTACCGGCCGGTCAGAATCGACAGCACGAACCAGCGGCGCACGTAGCCCTCGATCAGTTGATCCGGCACACCTTGGGCACGTAGCTTGAGGAACACGATGTAGGCAAAGTTCAGTGCATTCTGGGATCGCACCATCCGGCTGGAGACAAACCCCGCACTCTTGATGATCATCACGAAGCGCTTGAAGTGACTCTCGTTGACAAAGCTCGCGACCGCTGCGCCCAGTCGTTTGAACGTGTCCTCGGCGATCGAGTCCTCATAGGCCTTTGTCTCGAAGTTTCGTCCGGAGAGCAGACTCACGAGATCTGCAAGCTTTCCTCGACTGAACTCGGACGTGAATGCAACCCTTAGAATGTCTGTATAGCCAGGGTCGTAGAGATCACTCTTCTCATCCCGGAGCCAGGCGATTCTTGAAAAGAATTCAGTCGTGGAGAAGTCGGAGTCGTTTTCCTTGATCTGCGAGTACGCCTCCGGCGCCACGGACAGGTGCGAGAAATAGTCGATGCACTTTCGAAGCGTTGGCCCTCCGAAGCGAGAGTCGGACGCGATCTTGGACATGGCGAAGTCTGCCTGGGAAAGCACCGTGCCTTTGGAGTTGATGCGGATGAAGATCTCGGTAACGGTCTCAATGTCGAGATCGTGCGAAAGCTCGATGAGCCCGATCTGCTTCTTCGGAATATCCGTTAGGGCCGAGAATGCCTCCTCGACCTTCTCCGCATCAGCCGCCGGATTGGCGGCCAGATATTGATTAACCGCCCTGATGAGCTTGATCTCACCCGACAGGAGCGGCGCGACATCGGGAACCCAGGCGACGTCCTTCAGAATCGCCGGGTTCTGAACTTCGAAGCGCTCTTCGATCGGATGGAAGGCGATGACGATGCGCGCCTTCTTGTAGTTCTTGTTGACGACTGGCTGACCCAGCACCGCCGCGGTCAAGGCGGTCACCCGCTGCTGCCCGTCGATCAGTATCATCTTGCCGTGCGCAGTGGTCCCGTCCTTCAGCCGGACATCCGGGTTCCGCCAAGCGATCAGGTAGCCGACGGGGAAGCCTTGGTACAGCGAATCGAGCAGGTCGCGCACTTGGGATGAATCCCAGACGAACGGCCGCTGGATCTCCGGGATGGCGATCTCTTCCTCCCGGACCTTGGACAGCACGCTCTCGATCAGATACTGATTGACCGCGTACTTCTGCGTCTTCATCACAAGCGGATCCCCCTACCTGCACCCTCATCTATATCCGCAGTCTGCGACAAGACCCGTCGGGCTCGGACTAAAGCAAAGTTTAGGGTCCCCGGCCGCCTGGGGGAGTTATGTGAAATCGGACCAATTGCGCCCGTCCCATATATAGAGGTGTCGAACCGGCCGACGGACCCCTCACCGCCCGCAGAGCTCCCGCCGCATCTGCGCATGCACGGCCCGCGCCTCATCGGAGATGCGTGTATCGCCAATGGTCCGCGGCACACAGTACGCATGCAGACCACCGGCGTGGAATCGGTCGACCACTGAACCCGCCTTCTTGCCGAGCGTCACGATCGCCCTCGGCTCGAGCACACCGAGTGTCGGCTGGATGATGCGGGTCCAGGCGGCCTGCTGAGCCGCAACCGGCGGCATCTTGTCACCCCGGGTCCGATACGGAACCAGGTTCATGTACGCGACTTCCTCCAGCGTGAGCCCCGCAGCCTCCAGCGTGGGCCCAAGGATCCGCCACAGGTTCCAGCCACGCACGATCGGCGCGAACGCCTGATTGACAGCTTCGAACGCCGATGGGACTGCATGACCGCGCGCCGCCTTGAACCGCTCGAGCAAAGGAAAGAACACGCGATCCTCGGCCGTACGCTCCGTGTATGCGTCACCGCCGCCACCCGGATTGATCGCGAGCAGCACGATGCCCTCTCCGGGCGTGTACCGCGTCCCGACAAAACCCGCGAACATCGTCGCGGAGTCGCCGGGCAGATGCATCGGTCGGCACTGCGCTTCGGCCAGTCCGAAAATATCCTGGCGCGAGATCTGCGTGTTGACATGAAGCTGCGCGGCAATCGCCGGCCGATGAAAAGCCCCTGTAGATTTTGACAAGCCCTATCCCCCCCAAAAGCAGACCGATGCCGACCCGCGTCGACTTGATGATCGAGCTGTGTCAAACGGTGAACTTCAATTCCACACCCAGACTATCAACGCTGACGGCGACAGCCGATTCACCGAGGAGCCTCACAGACATCCCCCATGAGGCAATACTCCAGCCATCGTCCCCATTGCCCAATACGGCGACGTCGCCGCTGACTTGCTTCGCCGCAACCTTGATTGAGATCGTGTCCATCGTCACATCGTTCTTGACACTGAGTCGAGCTAATTGCCTCGACAGCTCGAACTCGAAGTCTCCCATCGTCATCTTGAATCGATCCGGACGCCGGCCAGCTGTCGCCGCCTCGCTTTCTTCCTCTCCCATACGCGCTGGCGAATCAATCGGCGTGTTAACGGTATCGATTGCGACGGGCTCCTCATCCTGGTGTCCCATGACGGTTCTCAAGCCACGCGTCAAGGCCGCCGATCCACCCGTACGCTGCTTTGGCTCGAGCGTCGTAGCCGGCACCACAGTGGTGGCAGCACCAGCCGGCAGCGCCAAATCCAACGGCCCGAGCGTCGGATAGGAGCCCAACATCTCGACGGACGAGATTCCCTGCTTCGCCATGGCTTGCTTGAGCTCCCGCTCACTTTGGCGGGTCTTTCCGGATTCACGTTGGCTCTTCTCATATTGCAGGTGTCGATTCTTGCACACGATCCAGCGTCGTGAAGCAAACGAGCGCTCGGACTCTGATTTCCCACCGCGCCTCAGCTGCTCGTAAAACCAGATGCCATCCGTCAATCGACCGGTCCGCTCGAATGCGGCTCCTGCCTCTTCTACGGTCACCCTAGAGCGCCATTCGCCGCCAATGTCGCGCACGACACTCTTGAGAAACTCTGACCATCGCCGCTGGACGGACTCGGGTGCCGATCCCAAATCGCCCTCGCGAGCGAACGCGCGCAATAGCGTCAAATCGAGGTCACTCTTGTGCTCGTTCAGCCACTCTGCGGCGCTCGGATCTGACCACTCCGGCGTAGGCCGGAAGCCTGCAGTGGATAAGTAGCTTGCGAAGAGATCCCACTTCTTGTTCGCCACGAGACTTGCGAATCCGGCGTGCAGCACACGCGCTGCCATCAGCGGATCCTTCTGTCGAGCCGCCAGAGCCACCTGCAGTAGTGGTTCAGAACCCTTGGACGCCCATGCGACTTCGAAAGCCTCACCGGATCGACCCTCCTGAATCAGCGCACTCAAGACCCAAGTCGCCTGATCGGCAGAGAGCGCCGCTCCCTTGTTCGCATCGTACGCGTCGACAATCATCTTCCAAAGTTTGAGGCTTCCGAGTGCCGGAACGTTCTTCGGATAGGGCTCGCTGTAGGCCTTAGCCTGTGCGTAGCGTCCATCCCGTGTGTTGCCTGCGTCGTCCCAACATCGAACCGCGTCGGCGTAACGTCCGGCGGAAAAGTACGCGACGGCGGCCTCTTCGAACGGCGCCTTCAGTCCAGACTGCTCCAGTCGCTCCAGCTGAGTGGCAATCTGCTCCCACTCCGCCTTGGCAAATCCGTGGGCGCCCTTGCCGAACGGACTCGCTAGGAGGGGCCCGATGGCGTCTCGCCAGGCCGGATTTACTATGCAGGTATCCACAAAAGACGAATCGC
>JAIBBE010000050.1 GCA_019694835.1 Fimbriimonadaceae bacterium
CGCTGGCAACCTGCCGGCCCTCCGGAACTTCGATTGAAAGTCTCCCGCTCGACCTCTCCCCCAGCCCCTCTCCTCCGCCGCGAGAGCGAAATCATCGACTGATCTCCTGGAGGGCGCAGGAGAGGGGGGCCGGACCCGTACCGCTGGCAACCTGCCGGCCCTCCGGAACTTCGATTGAAAGTCTCCCGCTCGACCTCTCCCCCAGCCCCTCTCCTCCGCCGCGAGAGCGAAATCATCGACTGATCTCCTGGAGGGCGCAGGAGAGGGGAGCCGTACCGATCACCGAATCAACCTCCCGAGCTTTTTCACGCAAGACTTGCAGAAAAGACTGTGGTCGCGGGGGAGGGAGTTCAGGCCCCATTTGCCATCTCGCATCGCGCACTGGCGGTCGGGGCAGTGGCCGAGGCCGAAGGTGTGGGCTAGTTCGTGGATGGCGGTCTGTTCGACGCGGGCAGCCAATTCGGTTGAGTCAGCTTTCTTCTTCAAGCGAAACGATGAGACGACGCAGGGGCGACCGTTGATCGTCGCTTCACCGGCGATGCCGTAGTCGTAGTGTCCACGATGGGTCGTCGAGATGTCACGGTCGGTCAGACCCATGACGCGTTGGAATCGGGCCGGGGCGGTTCGGGCCAAATGAGCCCGCAGTTTCTCGGTGCGCCATCGCTGGCGAGGTTTTGTGAAGGCTTCCTTTGGCAGAGGCTGCAAGGGGAGCACCGAAACTTGAACCTTGAACTGCCGCTCCAAGGCCCGTTCCACCCGAGCGAGATCGCCCTTGCCGACGTGCCCGAGCGGCTGGAGGGCGACTTGGACGGGCAAGTCAAGATCTTCGTGGCTGGAGCAGGCAATGGCCACTAGGAACAGCGAAAGCGGAGCAAGCCAAGCTCTCATGGGTCACACCTTGATTGGGTCTTTGTCGCCGGTCTCGACGTGCGAGATCACTTCTTCGATCAGCCGATCCGTCGTGACACCATCGGCCTCTGCCTCGAAATTCAGCAGAATCCGGTGCCGGAGCGCGGGCTTCGCGGCCCGGCGCAGGTCCTCCTTGGCCACGTTGTACCGACCCTCCAACAAGGCGAAAATCTTGCCGGCCGTGATCAGCGACTGTGCGCCGCGCGGGCTGCTTCCGAACCGGGCGTAGCGCCGGGCAATGGGCGAGGCGTCGTCGCCCTCCGGATGCGTCGCAACAACAAGCGAAAGACCGTAATCAAGCACCGAATCCGAAATCGGGACTTCGCGAACGATCTGGCGTAGCCGAAGCACATCGTCGCGCGAGGCGACTTGGCTGGGATCGGCCTGCTTCGTTCCCGTCGTGCGGTTCACGACCTCGGCAAGCTCAGATTTCGACGGATAAGGCACCAAGAGCTTGAAGAAGAACCGGTCCAACTGTGCCTCAGGGAGAGGATAAGTCCCTTCTTGCTCGATCGGGTTTTGGGTCGCCATGACCAGGAACGGCTCTTCGAGTTCCATTCTCCGACCGCCCGAGGTCACGCTTCGCTCCTGCATCGCTTCGAGCATGGCGGACTGGGTTTTTGGCGTGGCGCGGTTGATTTCGTCGGCCAAAACCAGGTGCGCGAAGATCGGGCCGCGACGAAACTCGAAGGCCCGCGCACCGCCGTCGGAATGGGCGAGGACGTTGGTGCCAGTCACGTCGGCGGGCATGAGGTCGGGTGTGAACTGAATCCGGCTAAAGCTCAGGCCCAACGTCTGGCCAAGCGACCGCACGAGGAGGGTTTTGCCAAGGCCGGGCATGCCTTCGAGGAGCACGTGGCCATTGGCGGCCAGTCCCACCAACACCCCGTCGATGATGGCCTCTTGGCCGACAATCACCTTGGCGAGTTCACTGCGAATCGTGCTGAAGGTCTGCTGAAACCAAACGGCGTCTTCCTGGGCACCCATGATTGTTCTAGCTTACGCCTATTTGCCCTCGCCGTTGCACCGTTTCGGGTCTAGGTTTCGATGAACTTGCCGAATGGCGGATAATGTCATACACACATGGACCCGACGCAGCGATTCGATCCCAACAAGACGGTCATCTCCGGCACCCCCGGCGTCAATCAGACCCAGATGATGACCTCCCAGCCGATGGCGGGTGACCCAAACCGAACGACCGCGATCGGGCCGTTGCGGGGACTGGAGACCGAAGTCATCGCGAGCCGTCAGGCGACCCTCGCCAACGGCCCGGCTCGCGAGCAGTTCTTGGTCGAGTTTCACGGCGCTAGTGTCGATGGTCTGCCCGGAATGGTCGCGCAAGGTGGTCGCACGCCTCTCAACCTCTGCCTCGTCATTGACCGTTCGGGTTCCATGGAGGGTGCGCCGCTGGAGTACGTTAAGCAGGCGGTCAGCTATGTCGTCGACCTCCTCTCGCCGAACGACGTGCTCAGCATCGTCACCTTCGAGGAGATGGTCGAGGTCCTGATGCCACCGCAAAAGGTGACCAACAAGCAGCCGATCAAAGACGGCGTGGCTCGCCTGACAGCCGGGAACACGACGAACCTCTACGATGGGTTATCCCTTGCCGCCCAGCAGCTTAGCATGTTCTTCGAAGCCGGTCGGGCGACGCGAATGGTCGTTTTGTCAGATGGCGATCCGACGGCAGGAATCAAGGACTTTTCCGCCCTCGTGCAGTACGCAGGCGAGATCAAACAGCGCGGGGTCACCTGCACCTTCTTAGGTTTCGGCCCCGACTACAACGAAGAGCTGATCGCCGGTATGGCTAAGAAAGCGGGTGGAAACTACTACTATATTCCCCGTCCTGAGCTGATCCCTGAGATCTTCCGCACGGAACTCGAAAAGCTGATGACGGTCGTCGCCCGCAATCTCCAGCTTCGCATGAAGCTCGCCCGCTGGGTCAATCTCCGGGCGGCGACTGGCCACTCGATTCCGCCCGGTGAAAGAGAATTCACTCTCTCGCTCGCCGATATCGAGCGCGGCTCCACCGTCCAACAGGTCTTCGATCTGGAGTTTACCAACCACCCACTCGGCTGGTACCGCGTCGCCTCGGGGTCTCTTGCCTATGAAGATTCGGTTTCCGCCAAGACCGAGACAGTCGACCTCGATTTCGTCATGGAGTTCACCGCCGACGCCGCCCGCTACTCCGCTCCACCCGACCCGCGCGTAACCCAGGCTGCCGACATCGCGGCGGCTTCAAGGGTCGTGGAGAAGACGATCATGGGGCTAAAAACGGGCCAGATCACGAGCATGGCTGCCATCGCCGAACTCCAGAAGACGCAAATGCTTCTCCTGCAAGACGGTCGCACGAGTGAGGCACAGGAAGTCACGATGGCCCTGAGGGCTTTGCAGTCGGGTGACTCCGCGCAGGCGGAGAAGACGCTCATGGGGACGGTCGTGCAATTGGATCAGGGCAAGAAGAACTAGGAATTCCGGCTCCCTCTCCCACTCCAGTGGGGGAGGGCTGGGGAGGGGGCTCGCGCACCGCAAAATGTTGCTTCGCGACCTCTCCCCCAACCCTCTCATGCAGTGAGAGGGTCGATCTCCGCGACGAAGGAGCAGAGATCGGGGAGAGTAATAGCCAGGGCAATCGTCGCCTGGATCTTCACCAGACGGCTTGCATTCCAAGGTTTCACGACGTCACCTCTCCCCCAGCCCCTCTCCTCCGCCACACGTGCTGCCGTGTTTGGCAAGCAACAGGGCGCAGGAGAGGGGAGCCGGAGAATGACTCCCCCTGTGTCACGCGCTCGTGCCTCGCGGTGAACGTCCCCCTCACTCCGTGAGGGGGAATCTCCGGAAACTACGGCAAATCGCCGTAGCGCACGCGCCACGCGCCGCGACCGTAGGTCGAGACGTAGATGCGGGCGTCGGGGCCGTTACCGAGCACCTTCACGCTCGTGACTTGGACCTTGGGCAGGCCCAGGCCAGAGTTGCCATCGAGCCACGTCGCTCCGCCGTCCCGCGAGTAGAAAAACCCGATGTCGGTGCCGACATACAGGTGCGTCGCAGGGAGGTCCGGGTCGATCGCGGCGCAATTGGCTTGGACGTTCGGCAGACACTCCGCTGTGTCTTGAACGCCGTTGATCTGCACCCAATCGGGATTGGCAGCGGTCGTATCGTTGCACCGCCAAACCCTGAACCGATTGTCCGCGTTACCACCCAAGGTCACCACGGCTCGATTCGGGTTGGTCGGATCGATCGCGATGCCGGTAATCGGGCGTGCGGGAAGGTTGCCGTCGACGCGAGTCCACGAGTTGTTCGCGCCCTTGTTGTTCGATCGGTACATTTGGCCGTCGAAGCCCCCCGTGTAGAGGATGCTCGAGTTGCTCCTCGCCACCGAGATAGCCGTCAAGGCGCTTCCCGTCAAGGGTAGCACGGCAGGATTCGGTGCGACCACACGTCCCGTGCGAACCCACCCGGCGTTCGCGGTCTTCCGGTATAGGAAGCTCGAACCCACGTAGACCTCGTCGCCATCGGGAGCGGCGGCGATCGGGGGGAAGAACATCGCCGGTTCGTTAAGGGCCGCATTCGGGGCACCGGTTCCTGCGGTCCGGTTGAAGAATGCCGGTTCCCATGTGTTCGCACCCCAGTTGTTGGCGGTCCGATAGACCGTCATGTATCGCATGCCATTGAAGGCGGGCTGCCCAGGGTCATTGAAGATGTCGATATAGCCACCCGCATAGGCCACGTCGCCGGGGGTACCGCCGCCGACCGCGACCGGGATGATCGCGCAACCGTTGCCGTCACCCGTCGGGGCCGCGTTCGGCCAGTTGGCGCCATTGCGGGCCGTGTGCTGATTGTCCTGCATGCCCCCGAGAACACGATCAGCGTTCCATGCGTCGCCGCCCGAGGAGACGAAGTCGCCTTTGTACCACTCGGTGACCGGCAAGGCCCCGTTCATCGCGGGGTCGAAGCTATGGAATCCGGTGCCAAAGACGGCAGTCATGTCATACAGGCCGCCATCGTTACCTACGAGCGCTTCCGAGGGCGTTCCCGGACGGATCGCCATGCACTGCTGGTCGTTGTGGATCTTCCAGCCGGCCGCTTGGAAGCTGTTGCCGACAAAGGACCACGTCACGTTCATCGGGTTATCGGCGTTCGCGTTGCGTGAAACGGCCAAATCGATGAGCCCCACATACAGCACGTCGTTGTCCTTCGTGCCGTCGTTGTAGGTCGTAGCAGTCATGTGTGTGTCGTAGTTTGCCTGCGACCAGTTATACAGATCGTAGGTATTCGGCGGGTTGGGTGGATTGGGCTGGAGGATGCCGTCGATGTTGACCTTGTTGATCACGCGCCAGGAGAGCAAGGGTTTGCCGCCGGTGGTGCTTCGCCAAATCGCGCGGGTCGTGCCACCGCCGCCTCGATTGATCGCGGCCATCAGATAGACGGTATTCGGCGAAGTCGGCGAACAAGCGACCTCGACCGTATCGTAAGCCTGGGCGGCCATCGGGGTTGGAAGCTGTTCCCAGGTCTTGCCGAGGTCAGCCGAGCGCCAGAGCATGCCGTTGGGAGCCAGGGCGCTGGCGTAGTAGAGCCTGCGACCTGTCGTTGCGCTCTTTGCGCCCACCGCCATGGTGCTCCAAATCGCGGCCGGAGGACTGGCGACTTGGGCAAACGAAGCCCCTGCATTATCGCTTCGGAAGATGCGTCCGTTGCCGGTCAGGCGACCATTGGCGTCCGGCGAGCCGCCGCGTCCTGTACAGGCTAGAACCAAGTTGGTCCGGTCCGGATCGAACAGGATGCTGCTTACGGGCAAGCCCTTGCCGAACGGGGCCACGATTTCGGTCCACGACGTGCCGCCATCGACCGACCTCTGGATACCGCAAGCCCCGAGCGGACGTCCGCCCGCGAAGTCACCGGTACCGGCGAGTATCGTGTTGCCGTGGTCGGGCTTGATCGCAATGCTGCTGACGGCTTGAAACGGCCACGACGTGGAGAGACAAGACCAGTTGTTCAGCAGGACGTTGCTGGTCCAGAGTCCTCCGGAGGGCGAGCCGGCGTAGATCCTTTGGAATCCGCTTGGCACTGGATCCCACGCCACCGCGCTGATTCGTCCGGTGTTGGGTGACGGCCCGAAGTAGATGCCGTTATTGCTCTGCATGTTGGTCGGTCCGACATACTCCCAGATGTTGGCTTGAATGCCGGTCTGGCCTTTCTTGGCGGCAAAGGCGTCTCGACGACGTGCTTCATCCTGAATTTGGAGCCAGTCGACCGTATCCTTCGGATAGGCCCGGTAGCGGACGTACTCGAGCCATGTTTCGAGGTAGTCCGGTCCCTCCTTTTGTTCCTCGACCTTAGCCGGCACCCCGGGGCGGTCGGAGAAGCGGAACTCAAAGTCCTTTTCGCCCTCTTCGGCGGCCATCATCGTGCGGATATTGTCGATGTACTTGCGGAGTTGGGTGACCGAATGAAGCGTCCCGTAGTCGAGCGCTTTAGTCTTCGGCCGGGTGGCATGGGTCGACACGTATCGCTGGATGCTGGCCTCCGCAAAACGTAGACCCGTGCTGACTTCCAATTGCCACGCCGCGACGAAGGCGGCATTGGCCACGAACGCGGCCACGACGAGCATTCGAGTGAATTTCATGGCTTGTTTCTCCGGCGACGAGCGGCGAGAGCGAGAGCGCCGACACCGAGGGCGATCAGCGTTCCAGGTTCGGGCACGGCAGCGAGGCCGCTACACCCGGTTCCGCTCGGGAAGCCCATCTCCATCGTTCCCACTAGCGAAGTTGCCCCGCTGAAGAGATCGAGAGTGTAAAGAGAGTTCGAGCCCGGCATCGCAGAATCGGGGCCGCTGGTGTTGAAGTAGATCACGTCGTTCTGCACGCACATGCCACCGACTTCGCCGATGGTCGGTGCAAACGCGAACCGATCAACGATGAAGCCGTTGGCCGGATTGAAGACGATGACCGAGTTTTCTTCCCGGTCGATTCCGACGATGCGACCATCGCTGCGCCAGGCGGTGCCGTTGATATCGTGGGCAAGTCCGCCGATCTGGTTGATGATCGTGGCGGCACCGGTGTCGAGATTGACGGTGAAGAACTTTGGCTCCTCGGCGTCGCCCTGGTTGGTGCCATAGGCGATGCCGTCGGTTCCGATGACGAGGGAGCCTTCGAAGACGAATCCGATGTTCAGGCTTCCGACGAGTGTCGTTGCGGCCGTTTCGGGGTTGATCTTGTATAGCCTCGAGTTGGAACCGGTCGTGAAGCCATACATGAACCCGTTAGACGGGCGGTACTCGAGGCTGCCGATGTTGCGGATTCCGGTGGATCCAACGATATCCATTTGGACGAAGTCGCCGATGGTGACTTCCGGGTTAATGGCGTAGAGGTCGCCGGTGTCGTAGTCGATGCCCCGCATCGTCCAGTCGAATTGGCCAAACGCCGCGCTCCCCAACATCAGCGCAAGACCGGCACTGCAGAGCCGTCGGATCCCCCTTCCCAAACCTAAGTTCACGATCTCCTCCTAATGCGTTCAAACACATTCAGCGGGACCTCCATCGAAGCCCACGTCTCTTCACTATACAGCAGTTTTGTTTGATTTGCGATATCTTTCTAGGCGACCATGCAAAAATGAAAAGGGCTCCGGAGCAAGCTCCGGAGCCCAATTCGAGTTCGAGACTTACTTCGTGCCTTCGGCAGCCTTGGTGTCACCACCGGCAGCTGCGTCTTCACCCTTGGAGCAACCCGACATGAACACGCCGAGAGCGCACACTGCGAAAACAATCGCGATAAGCTTCTTCATTTGAAACGACACCTCCTAAATGTCCCCACCGGTCGCCCGGTGAATCTGCGAGTTTCCTCGCTCAAAGCCGTTATACCCCTCTCCGCGCATAGCGGTTGCAGAGCCTAACTTGGCGTCATTATGCCGCGTCTCGCGCCAATTGGCAACCCTCCCGAGAAAAATTTGGGCCTGTGAAGTCACGCAGGCATGAGAAATTCGGGGGAAAGCTATACTTCGGGAAGCATGAACCCGCTGGGGCACCCCGTTCCGATGGTCGCCGGTATTGCCACGCTCGCCCTGGCGCTGGCCCCGATTCCCACCCCGATCAAGTGGCCGCTCGTCATTTTGGGAGCCCTCATTTGGGTCGGCAGCGTCGCGCTGGCCTCGATGGCGGGACACAAACGGCAAAACCTTCCCCATGCGGCCGAAATGAGCCCCGAGAGCCGCATGCTTTTGCGCCCGCTGCTTCAGTCGCGCGATGAACTTGCCCAGGTCGTGAGCCAAAACAGCGACATGCCAACGGTGAAGGTTATCGGCGCGGAAGCCCTGCAGGAAGCCGAGGCCATCGTTCGCCATGCGAGCAACCTCGTCGGCATTCGCATGCAACTCAAGAAGACCCTGCGCGGTAAGTCTGAAGCGGAAGTCGAGAAACGGAACCTGGAAGCCAAGCGCGACCGCGCGACCAGCGACACCGAGCGAGCCGCCCTGGAAACCGCCATTGCCGCATCTTTGCAGGAAATCGGCCATTATCAGGGAGTCGAGGACGCGATCTTGAAGGTGGATGGCAAGCTGACGGAGGCGCAGGCAGCCCTCTCTGAACTCAAAGCTCGCATTGCAGTGGGAGCGGCGGGGGCACGAACCGACAGTCTCGACGAAGAAGAACTAAGCAGCATGGTAGGACGTTTGCGATCACTCAGCCAGAGCTTCGACGAAGCCGAATCGACGTTGCAGGAGCACGTCCGATGAGCGACGCCCGGCGAGCCTACGACCTCCTCCGGGGCTATGTCAACCGCGAATGGGACCGGATTCGGGGCATCGAAGACTCTGACGCTGCACGAGAGCTCGATGCGGCTCTCGCCGAGCCCAAAAGCGCTGATTCAGTGGCCACGGATTACTCGGCGACCGGTCCTCAGAATCCCAAAGCCTTCGCCCGAAGCATCCTCGGCGTCAGCGAAACCGCAACATTCGTCGAGATTCGACGGTCGTTCGAGCGACTGCACAAGCGAAGCTCACCCGAGAATTTCGCCCCCAATTCGGATGAGGCCCGCCAAGCTGCCGACATCCTCAAACGGGTGAACTGGGCCTATCGGACCTTGACCGAGGAAGTCGATTCGGTACAGATGCGCTTTTCCTCGCTCGAGATCGAGGAAGTTGCTCCCCCTCCCAAGCAGCCATAACGTTGGCCGGGAGAAAACACTCTGAATGTACTTTCGCCGTCTCGGCGATTTCCCTTGAACTGATTTACCTCTCTTCGCCACAGGCTCCTTCCGGGGGGCCATCTTGAGGGCCCGTTCCAAGCGCGGGCGGGACGGCCGCGCCACGGGGGGAGGCTAAATTCGGTGGGAACCCGGTGCTAATTCCTCGGTCTTGCCGCGCCACACCAGGGTCGCGGGGACGGGGGTGTCGATCATTAGCTTCTCGCCCTCGAATTGCACGCGCAACTCGCCGCTGGGGTGGGCGATGCGGGCGTCGAAGCGGCGGAAGGAGCCGGGATGGGGGGCGATGCGGGCTTTGGTCCAGCCGGGCGCGAGGCTCGTGACGCCAGCGACGATCTGGAAAAAGCCGAGGATCGGGTGGGCGGACCAGGCGTGACAGTCGGACCGCGTCGGCTCCGGATTCTCGGCGAACGTCGTCAGCCCACTCTCGATCATCTCCTGCCAGGGCTTCAGATGGGGGGCGTAGTCGAAGTCGGGGTCCGCCGCCGCCATCGCGAGGTGTTTGTAGTAGGCGAAATAGTAGGTGCACTGGGCCGCATTGGCGGCTTCGAGGGCTTCGGTGGGCCAGGCGTCGACCTCCAGGCCGCACATGATCTGGTAACACCGCCGAAGGGCTTCGGCATGCTCAGAGGGCTGCCAGTGGTTGTCACTGGAGCATCGCGTTAAGGCACCATCACGTGCGTGCGCGAGCTCGTCGGGAAACCGCCAGGTTCTGCTTCTGTCATCTGGGTTCGGGGGGGCCTTGTCGATGCGCAGCATCTCACCCTTGACCGTGTCTGCAAGCTTGGCCATGAAGAACGCGCAGTAGTGAACTGTAGACAGCGCGCCACCGGGTGGGACGCCAGCGTCCCACCCGGGCACCCAGTCGGCAAAGTTCCAGAATTGCTCTTTGGGCTCAAAGAGCATCGCACGTAGGAAGTAGTGGCAAACATCGCTGAAGCCTTCACGCCGGTAAGGATCTCTGATGGTCTTAACCGCCGGTCGGTCAAACAGCATCTGGTCATACAGCATCATCACCCACCACAGACTAAACGGCGGGATCACTTGCGTCTGACGCGACGGATAGCGCGACTGGGTGAGGCCGTTCTCCATCAGCGACCAGCCGATCTGCTCGACCGCGTTGCGTTGAAGTTGCCGGTCCCGGCCCAGGTAGTAGCCGATCAGGGCCTGGATGCGGGTGTCGCCGACGTACTGAAGCTGCTCCCAATACGGGCAGTCGAAATACGTCTCGCCTGCGCAGCGCTGGGCGGTTCGGACCGACACGTCCCAGAGCGGCTGAACGCTGGGTTCGGCGACAAAGCTGGACTCAACTTGAAGCGGATATCCCGTCTCAATCGCGTCGAGGCCGTCGAGGATCACGGGGGCGTCGGTTTCGATCTGGAGGTAACGATAAGTTCGCCACCAAAGCGGCTCGAACTGAGCCCCGTGACGACCGAGCACGACCTTGTCCTGATACCCCTGCATCACCTTCCCCGCGACCTCGTCGCGGTTGCCTTTGTCGCCGTCGGCCTGCCACAGCGACTCGGAATAGGTGAGCGTCAGGGTTGCCTTGGTGCTGCCATCGAGGGGACGCGCGCCGAGGCGGGGGTAGGCGCAGAGAAGCTCTTGATAATCGAGAAGCAGCGGCTGGCCAGGCTCAATGCGCCGGGGCAGGAGCAGGCCTTCGCGAACCGCGTCGTCCTGGAAGGAGCGCACGACCGGGCGTGCTTCGCGCTTGGTGTAATCCTGCGGCGGAAGGGTCGCGGGGATCAGCATCCACGGCGTGCCACCGCCGCTCGTGCCGCGCAATTCCGCCGCGCTGATGTCGTGCGGAGTGCGCCAGTTCAGCCACTGCGACGGGTCGGAGTCGGCCCGCATCCGTCCTGGCCGATCCTTGCTGCGGAAGACCTGTTCGACCATCTCGAACACCGAGTCGGTCTTCCAAACCTCTTCGACGTAGTGCCGCACATTCGCGATGATCGTCGCGACGTTCTTGGCCGAGTTCTCGATGAAGTCAACTTGCCACTCACCAACTGCCTCGCCACGCGGGATCAGTGCGACGACGACCCCGACGGTCTCCTCGCTGACGAGATCGCCGTCCTCGTCGCGGACTTCATGAATTAGGGGAGCCGCGATTCGTGTCCCGGGTTCCTTTTCGGCGAGGGCATCGGCGACCGTCGCCGCCAAGGTGTGGCCGTCGACTCCGTCAGGAATCGGCATACCCAAGTCTCTGAGCGCGTTGTCGTCAAGGCCGATCGAGAGGCAACTCCCGCGCAGCCAATTGTTTAGCGGATCGATGAGCATGACGGCGATCGCTTCGCTGCCGCTGACCGATCCCATCCGCTCCAACAGGCGCCGCACGGTGCGACCGATCTCCTGTTCGGTCGTGCCGCTGACCTTCCCACTCGGCGCAAACGACTCTAGGCGTGACGCGTCATAGATCTCTCCCGGACCGACATCGATGTAGTAGTTCATGTCGTGGGAGTGCATCATCGCGAAATCCCAGTGGGGCAGCGGGGCGACCTGCCACTCGCCGGGCGTGTTCAGGGGGCTCGCTGGCTGGTCGATGACATCGCAGAGGAAGGCGGTTCGGACAGTGTGCTGGGCCATAGGGGCCATGCGACCGAAGTTCCAAACGAGGGCTTCGACGCGGTTGCTGCCCTTCTTCAGGAACGGGGCGAGGTCGATGGTCTCGAAGAACCAATGCCGCTCATCGCCGCGCTGGGGTCCGCGCGCGACGGGTTGGTCGTTGACGAAGAGCTTGTACCGCTGGTCGGCGCTGACCCGGACAAGGAAGGCCTCAGGCGCTGCGTCGAGTTTGAGTTCGCATTGGTAGAGGAAGACTCCGAGTTCTTTCCTCGGATCGTTGGCCGGGCCAATCCATCGCCCACGGAATACCCCGCCATTCATCGGTGAGATTATAGAGTTTCCCCCCAGAGTGGCGCGGGCGTCCCGCCCGCGCAGGCCATGTTCCCAGTGGAAGCCACTAAGACCCGCGACCCTGGAGCGCACGAATTCGACGTGTCCGGGGCACTAGATGATGAATGCCGAGCCCAGTACGCCAAGCCAGCAGTATTTGATAGTCCTAGGATCAGAGAACTTTAGTGCCAGGGACTCATGTCTAATCCCCATCGCGCCGCAAGGCACGAACTCAAACATCGAAAACCAACCAACATGAAGAAAAACCCCCTCAATCTGAACCCACAGGAGGAACTGCGCCAAATGCGCTTGATGATCGATCGGCGATTCGGGCCACCAGGAGAGCCTGAGCCGTGCCCGTGTGACGACCCGATCCCCGTTCCGGTCGACGCAAGCGAGCGCGACGGCATCATCACCATCAAGGCCGCCATCCCCGGAATCGCCTGTGACAAGATCGAGGTGCTTCTGAACTCCCGCACTCTTACGATTCGCAGTCACCCAGACTGCACTCAGGGCCACTTCAGTCGGACCGTGGCGTTGCCGAGCGACCTGGCGATCGGTCGTGCGCGGACGGGTGTTCGCAACGGATTCGTGTATGTGAAGATTCCCAAGTGCACGTCTCGCCACGCCAGTGCCTGAGGCTCGAAAAGGTACTTGGACGACGAAGGGCCATCTTCGGGAATAAGGGGAGTGTTCCGGGCTGGAACGGTCGAAACTATGTCAGCACTCCCTCTGGAATCCTCGAATCTGGTCATCAGCCAGGTCCTGGCGAAGGTCAGCGAGATCGCCGTGCTGCCTCAGGTGGTGTACAAGGTCGTCGAAATGACCGACGGCACGGACTCTTCGGCCCAGATGATCGAGCGCGCGATCGTCGTCGACCCCGGATTCTCGGCGAAGCTGCTCTCCCAATCGAATTCAGCCTACTACGGCCTCCCGCGCAAGGTGACCTCGATCCGCGAGGCCGTGATGTTCCTGGGATTCAAGGCGGTTCGTCAGCTTGCGATGAAGGTCGGCGTGTTCGACCTGTTCGTCGGCAAGAGCGACGCTGAATCGCTTCGAAGACGCGCTTGGTGGCGGCACTCGGTCGATACTGCCGTCTGCTGCAAGTACCTCGCCGAGCAGTGCAAGCGGGTTACGCCGGACGAGGCGTACACCTGCGGACTGCTCCATTACATCGGGAAGACCCTGCTCGACCGGTACAACCCCGAGGGGTTTGCGGAAGTGCAGTCGCGGCTTGATTTGGGATTGCCCGACGTGGATGCCGAAGCCGAGGTATACGGCTGCCACCATGTCGAAGTCGGGGTTGCGGTGGCCGAACGGTGGGGCTTCCCTGAGGTGCTCATCGCGGGCATGGAGTACGTTTTCGAGCCCAATCCCGACGATCCGTTCTTCGACCTGATGGCTCACGTGGCGATTTCGGACCGGATCGCGAAGCTGGCCCTGGCCGGCCTCAAACCCGCCAATCACGAAGAGGCCTTGGAGCATCTTCCGCAGTGGGCGGTTGCGCGCCTCGCCCTTGGCCCCGACCAGCTCGGCACGCTGATCGTGGGTGGGGCCGACGCCATCGCGCGTGCCGCCAGTCAGGGCATGTAGATTGCTCCTGACTAAGCTTGGACGACGACACGCAGGAACGTTGCCGGAATGACCGTACGGTTTGGACTGTCGCTGACATTCTTCGACAAAAAGAGCGCCTCCAATTCGCCCATCAACTCCTCCTCCCGCCCGGCTTGACTGGCGGCGTCAAAGGCGTTCATGGTCGGTCCATAGTAGTCGCGAAAAACTCGAACGAAATCATCGGGTGAACCCTCAAATTCGAACATCCACTGGTCGGTGTGCATCGCAATGTCTGTCTCTGGAATTCCGGCACCGATAAACCGTGCCTTGACATGGCCCGAATCGCCCCAAAGCATTGGGCTCACGAACCCGGCTGATGGACTGGGCGTGTAGGCCGAGCAGATACGAAGGATCTGGGCGACCAGGGTGGGATCGTTCGGGATCCAGTTGCCCATGATGATTCGGCCTCCCGGACGGGTGACGCGGACCATTTCCTTGGCAACCTGTTCGGGCTTTGGCGCGAACATTGCGCCAAAGACAGAGACGACCTTGTCGAACGATTGGTCCTGAAGGTGACCCAAGTCGGTGGCACACCCTTGCTCGAATCTGCAATTGGTTAGGGCAAGGTGCGTGGCGCGCTTGTTTCCGGCGTCGACCAAATTGCGGGCGATATCTACCCCAAGCACTTCGGCATTCAGCTGTGCAGCCGGGATGGCGGTCGTACCGTCCCCGCTGCCGAGGTCGAGGACTCGTTCCCCAGTTTGGATGCCGAGGCTGGCTACAAACGATTTGCCGCTGGTTCGCATGGTCTCGGCAATGCGCGTAAAGTCCCCCTTCTCCCAGAGAGCTTGGTTGGCGTTCGACGACGTTGCATTGTGTGTGAGTGTGTTGTTATTCATGGTTCTGTCGATCGCGCGAGACCTTTCGGTGCCCGCGCCAGTGAGATGATAGGCGGCTCGGGAGCATGATTCAAGTACAATATCCGGGGTCCCATGGTGCGGTTTCGAGGCAGAAATGAGTGCGAGTTACGGACAGTTTTGCCCCCTGGCGAAGGCGTGCGAGGTAGTCACCGAGCGGTGGACGCCCCTCATCTTGCGCGAGTTGCTGTTCGGCAGCCAGCGATTCAACGAGATACACCGAGGTGTGCCCCTCATGTCCAAGACGCTTCTTTCGAAGCGCCTTCAGGAACTGGAGCGAGCCGGCATCATCGAACGAGTGCTTGCAGAGAGTGGCTACGATGCCTACCGTCTCACCCTCGCTGGTCAAGAACTTGGCCCGATCGTTCTTCAGCTGGGCGCATGGGGGAAACAATGGACGAAGAGCCAGTTCACGGAGCGGGAGCTCGATGCCGGCCTCCTCATGTGGGACATGCGACGCCGCATACTGCAATCGAGCCTGCCGGAAGGAAAGATAGTGGTCCATTTTGTGTACCGCGATGCTCCGATTGGGCGCAATTCTTGGTGGCTCGTGATGGATCGCCGTGAAGTCGATCTTTGCTTGGTCGATCCCGGCTGCGATTCCGACTTGACCGTGACCACATCGGTTGCGGTCATGGCGGGGATTTGGATGGGTGACCGCTCGATGGGTGCCGATCTTCAGTCTGGAGAACTGAAGATTGAAGGCGACGCGAAGTTGCGCAAGCTGTTTCCCACTTGGCTCCTGCTCAGCACCGCAGCAGACATCGAGCGGCGCGCTGGCTAGGTCCTTGCCACCCACAGTCGGTTCGGGCCATAATGAACACCTATCTGGCGGCGCGGTTCTCACCCGCCAACGGTTGGGCGGTTAGCTCAGTGGTAGAGCACTACAATGACACTGTAGGGGTCACAGGTTCAAGTCCTGTACCGCCCACCATTAAATTCCCCTTTCGGTGTGTCTTATCCTGTGTCTTATCCATTTGGCGCAGGGCGCGGTCCAGCTTCGCTACGGCGGCGGTCATTGCACCCAGTTGAGCCTGGGCGTAGACTCCCAGGGTCATTCTTGGGTCCGCGTGACGGGCGAGGGCTTGCACGGTTCGCAGGTCGACGCCGGAGCCGAGAAGATGGGTGACGAAGGTGCCCCGGAGGTCGTGGAACCTCACGCGCTTGTCGATTCCGCGAGCGTCGCGCCAGGCGTGCCAATCGCGAGTGACGTTTCTCCTTCCGACCGGGCGACCACTTTCGGTCGTGAAGATGGTCTTTCCTCGCCTAGGCTGCGCATTGAGTGCTTGCAGGACCGCGTTCGTGATTGGAATGGGCTGGCGTGACTTTTCGCTTTTGTCGCCCGGCTCTATGATCGTCATGCCGTCGATCTGGTCCCAGGTGAGGGCGCAGATCTCCGAGACCCTCAGGCCGGTGCGTGTGGCCACGAAGATCATCGCCTCGAGGCGGTTCGTGGGGTCGAGGGTGAGCGACTGGGCCTCGCTCTTTGTCAGGACTCGGTTTCGACGCTTCTCGACGCGCGGAAGTTGGATGCCGCGGCAGAAGTTCACTTCGATCAGCTCATCCAGGATCGCTTCCTCGCAGGCCTTGGAGACGAGGGCCAGGATGCGGCGGATGGTCGGGGGCTGGACGGTCAGGGAGTCGGCGAAGGCCTGGACGTCTTTGCGCCGGATCTGATCAAGGGGCGTGTTCCCGATCGCGCTGGGTTCAATGTGGTTGCGCCAGTTCGCTTCGTTGGTCTCCCAGGTCGACAGCGCCCATTTGCGTGGCCCGGCGGCAAAGCGGCCCTTGAGCATTTCGTGCTCGATGTAGTCGGCTAAAGTCGGAACCTCTGGGCCGCGCTGGATCTTGGGTTTGCCGAGGGTTTCGAGATCGCGCAGTGCTTCAGCCTTGGTCGAGCGAAGGGTGCCGCAAAGGGCTTCTCCGTTCACGGTTTTGCGCGCTCTGAACTTGGCCCCGCATTTCTCGACGGTCCCGCTTCCCTTTGGTCTTCTTCGTCTCATTTGGTACTTCTGCCTGTGTTGGGTCCCATTGTAGCAAGGCGAGCGGGCTGACCCACCACTCTCCATTTACTGGGTGCTTGAAGGCTCCAGGGATGATTCCTTTCGCCGCCCAGTCGTTCAGCGTCTCGACCTTCCGGCTCCACAGCTCGCAGTAGCACGCGATTGGGCGTGGTTCGAACGAGCCGGGAGCCATTTGGACGATGACGGTCACGCGGCGTCCCCTGCCTGGACGGATCGACCCGTCAACGGTCTCACGCCACCCCACCCATATAGACCACGAGGGCGAGCACGGCGAGGACACCGATCGCGCAGATCAGGCATAGCCAGCAGCCGACGCGGGGTTCGGGATCGGGCGGGAAGTTCATCACTGTGGACCTTCCTCGGTTGGTGCCGTGTCGTAATCGAACGGAGTCGCTTGAGAGAGGATCTCTCTGCGCTCTGCTTCGAACGCTGCGGCTGCGGCTTCCTTTCGGTGATGAAGTTCTTCCAAAGCACTCGCGATCTGTGGGTCAAAGTTATAAAGGCCACTCGCAGACTCCATCCCACGCCGCCCCTTGAAGCGGAGTTGAGTGGAGGACCAAGAGTGCGGCCCCTTTCTGGCGGAGACGACGCGGTACGTAAAGCCTTGATGGTTCATTGCCAACTTGCAGGCCGAGTAACGAGCAATCTCCCTCTCGATCGCGCTGAGAGATGTCCGAGTGATCGGCTTGGTTGCATCATCGGGAGTGGCCTGGAATCGGCCGTCATCGCGTAGATAGACGTTGATGGTGCCGATCGTCTTGATAACTATCATCGGACCCTCCGCATTCGCCCAACCTTTCTCGACGGCGCGATGCCGGTCAAGTCGCGCCAGGCGGCACCACTCAGGTCCAGCCAGTAGGGGGCGCGCTTCGGTCGCCAGGAGCCGGTGTCGTTGATCCGGACGGTAATCGACTGGCCGAGGTACTCGACTTCCCAGACGCTGCCCCGTGGGAGCACCCAGCCCTTTCGGTAAGTAGTGGCGGCGGTGTACCCCTTATGGTGGTCGTAGCGCTCGCCGCTGGCGGTTCGTCCGCCGTGGTACGACTTCGAGTAGGTGCTGATTTCGACTTTGACCCATTGGCCAACCTTCGGAACCCGGGAGTGGCCATCACGCTTCTCCCGGGTCACTATCTGTTGGGAGGATCTACCAGCCGTCGAGGGTCTAGTTCGGCCAGGGGCCGGTTTCACCTCCTGGTCAGTTTCGGCCGCGATCGACGACGAGATTCTCGTTCCGTTGGGTTGCGAAGTGTAGGCCGTCACCGGCCCATGAGGCACCTCCACGCTGGTCTGTGCCAGGTAGTCGTTCAGGGTATGGCGGTCGATGCCGCTGGTGAGTAGAGCCGCCTCTGTCACAGGTGGCAGGTCGATGATCCGAACTTGCTGCCGGGGATCGGTGTCCTGGGCGGCAAGCTCGAAGACGGTGAGGGCGGTCGCAAGGGCGACCATGCCAAGGATCAGGTAGTTAGACTTCATCGAACCTTCTCCCGGTTGAACTTGGCGTTCGGTTTCCACCCTCGGCGAAGCATCGCGTCGGTGGCGTGGTCAAGGAAGCGCTTCGGGGTTCGCTTCTTGCTAAGGGCTCCGCTGAACCCGTAGCGCGGCGACGCGACGCTCATTAGCGATGCCGGAACGGGGCCGAGGGTCGCGACGAGGCCGCTCAGTAGTCCGGCCTGTCGCCAGTGGGATTTCGTACTCACTTCTTCACTCCTTGGTTGAGGGCGCGCATGGCGCGGACGTAGCCCCGCAGGATGCGGCGCTCGATGTCGGATAGGCCGCGCATCGCGCTGGCGTGGATGGTCGTCGGCTGGGCTTCGCCGGACTCGATGGCGAGTTGCCTGGAGGCGACGCTGAAAAGCAGTGCTGATCTCATCGGGCGGACTCCTGGAGGTCAAACAACGAGGGGTTTGTGGACGGGGTGGACGGTGGGGACCACGACACGAGCCGTCCCATCACGCAGTCGTAACCGGCGATCCAGGTGATGCCGTGGACCTCAATCTCCTGTCGATGGGTTCGGAGGATCGCTTCGCGTTGGGATTCGGGGCACCCGGCGTAGCGGTCGTGCCTTCGGTAGCGGGCGGCGAAGTCCTCTACCGAATCGGCTGGGACGAGGTCGGACGCGAAGAGCTTCTGGTAGGCGGTCATCGCTTGCCCTCGCGGCGGTCAAGGACGAACTGTCGGCCCCAGCTCATGCTCTGGTACTCATGCTTGCACCAGCCCGAATTGCGGGACGGGTCTTCGATGAGTTCTAGGCAGTAGCCGGTGCCCGGCCATCTGTATTGCCGGAACTGGACGCCTGCGATGATGACGCCTCGGACGCTTCGTTTGAGCGAGTCCTTGCAGGGCTCGTACGGTCCCTTGGTGATTCCGAGGACGCTCATGGGGTCACCTCATCTGTAGCGAGCACGAGAGCGGCCTTGGCCCCGGCAAGAACGCCCATCGGCGTGGCTAGGCTTTCGAAGACCGTCTCCAGCATGGAGTTCGACTCACAGACCTCAACGAGGCGGGTCAGCGCGTCGAATAGCTCCGGCGCGGCGGCGATCAGGAAGGCATTTGCCCGGTCCTCGTCGGTCACGTGCTCAGGCGGTGAAACCAGGCAGATGGCTCCTTCGCCAGCCTCGTTGCCCATGCCGGGCTGGGCATTGCCAGTAACGCACAGGGTCCCCGCTGGGATGCCGTTGCCACGGTTCGACACGACCACCGACGCCACCCATGGGCCCGGCGTGAATTTCACTTGCTTCACGGCGTCACCTTCGCGGTTGGGTACTTGCCCCGGATGTTCTGGGCGAAGAAGGTCCCGATCGACTCCGCTTCGCAGAGCCCGTTTACCACGTCCTCCGGCACGTCTTCGTAGCGGTAGACCTGGCCTACCTTGGCGAATGTTAGGCGCAGGACGCGGCTCTCGGGGTCGTACTCGGCCCGGCTGATCATCGATGACTTGAGGTCCCGTGCAAGTAGTCCGCTCACGGGTTAGCCTCCAGTTCGGCTAGGGATTGGCCTAAGTGGGCAATGTCTTCGACTTGGCACTCGCCGTCGTCGTGGATCAGGTAGAGGCCCGCGACGCTGGATTCGATGGGGGCGGCGAGTCGGATGCCGTCGATGTCGATGAATGCGCGGTCGTCGTCTAGGAACCCGACCTCATCGAAGTCGTACCGGCTGTAGATGCCGAACCGGCCACTCTCCAGGCGGTCCCAGAGGATGCGACGGCTACGGTCGCGGCGGTCGCGCTGGGTGACTCCGCGCTTGGCCTCGTAGGCCTTGGCGGCGAGTTCGCGCAGTGTCAGGCGGGGAGCCTGGGCGGCTTGGCGTTCGGCGGCTCTTTCGAGGATGGCGGCGATGTCTCTGGACTGTCGGTCGGACGGGACGCGGTTCATAGTTCGAACTCCTGGACTGGGCAGGCGTCAATCGCATTGCGGAGGGCTTCGAGCATTCCCGCGAACGCGATGGCCTCAGACTCGGCGAGGCTGATGCAGCTTTGGGCGAGGATCTTCTCGAATTCCGTCGCCGGGGTGAGATTGGCGGCGGTTTCACTGAGATTGATGGCGAGCTTCTGGCACCGGTCGCGGTGGGCGGCCAGGCCCTGTTCAAGGGCCTTTAGGGTCTCGGTCGGGACGGCGGTAACGAGCAGCTTCATGCCGTCACCTCGTCGACGATCAGCATTTCGATCTGCTCGGCCATCGCTTCCCTAGCGGATTCCGGGGTGCGACCCGTGGCCGAGCCCAGCTCTTCTTCGTAGCGCGGGACCCAGGCCACGTAGTCCCATTCCCTGGCTGGTGTTGCGTTAGCGTCGTTCCACTCGACGCGGATCTGCGGGATGAGGCTTTCGGCCTCTTGGACGCTCAGTTTCATCGGACTTCACCGATGGCCCGGAGGAAAGCTATGGCGAGAGGCTCTAGCGGTTCGCGTCCGGTTGAGCGGAAGAAGTCGACGTGGTGGCCGATCTCGTTCCAGAGGGCTCGGTAGGTCTTGTTGCCTTGGCCCAGCTCGTGGTAGTTGAGGCTGAGACCGTAGGCCTTGCCGAGGTCGGTGACGGCGGTGCGCAGGGCGCGGAGTTCGTCGCGGGTTACGGCCTGGCGGACCTGGGTGAGCAGCGGGTGCTCGCCCTCGGGCTCGGCCTTGGGTTGGGGCTTCGGCTTGGCGGCGTCGTTGATCTCGATGACCTCCCTTGCCAGCTGGTCCCACCAGCGGGCGATGTGCTTGCAGTAGCCGGAAGCGGCGGCGAGGACAGGGTAACCGTTCTTCTCGATCGCGCGGCGGCAAGCTTCGCAGCTGCATCGGCACTGGCCGGTGCGGCAGTTGACTTCGATGGTGTAGCGGGTATCGGGCCGGGTGAATGACCGGACGGTGGCGACGAGGACGCGGTCCTTTCGCTGGACCAGTTCGAGGGTGATCGCGCCGGACTCGGTGCCGGGCTTGTAGCCCGTGGAGTAGGGCTTGTTGGTGATCGGGTTGGTTGCGGCTAATGCCATCTGCTGATTCCTCCGTTTTGTCGGGTTTGTCGGAACCCGTAAGAGAATTATAGCATAATCTGTCGGAAAATCAAGGGATTGGCGACATATTTACGACAAAAAATTTCCGGTGGCACTTTTCGAGCCTGATGTACACTCCCGTTGAGATGGTTACTGCACTTATTGCTGGTCTCGTGATGCAGGCTCAGCAGAAGGACATTCTTGCCGGGGTATGGCGCGCGGGAACCGGCCAGGTCTACGAGTGCTACTCGGGGTCGGGCGCGGTCTTTGCCAAGGGAGAGCGGTTCGGGTATCTGGACAAAATCGGCAAAGTGCCCAATGGGAGCTACCTCGGGTTCTGGGCAACCTACGCGGCTCCGACAGCGGTTGTGTCCACGGGCGGGCTTCGAGGAGGCGCGTCACCTTCGGAGCGGACTCCTGGGCCAGACGGTCTTGTCCGTGGGCTTGGCCGGGCGTATCAGGGAACGTGGCGAGCGGTCCTGAGTAAGTTCGACGACCGGGGTTACCCGGTTGAGGCGCGACTTGAGGTCCAGGCGCTCAATGAAGGCGAGCCCACCCGGACCACTTTAACCCACGTCTGCGACATCGGCGAAGCAAGAATCGAGGGGGTTTACCACGCGGACAGCATTCGGCTGGAGGTGGCCCGTAAATCACGGTTCGCCCTGGTTGGCAAACTGCGTTGCTTCGGCAGGGACTACGTCATTCGCAGCGATTCTCTGAGTTCGTTGCCCAGTTTTGAAATGCAGAATCCTGGCAACGGCGCGCGCGTTGGAACGCTGTACGCGCTCTGGAATCCTACGGGCGGCGTCATTGACCAGCTATCCACGGGCAAGAAGTTGCCAACGGACCGAGTGCTCGTGTGCATTGAGGCGGAAGACAGCAAGCAGAAAGCCCCGATCGTGCGCAACCTGGTCCTGTCGAAGTAGGTCCGGGCGGTGTGGTGATCTCGCGAGAGGCGGGGTTTGACCGGTAGGTCATAACGTTGAAACTAAAGCCCGAGCGTCTGCTGGTCGATGCAGTCAGATGGCCTCACGATTGAGAGCTTGAAGTGCTCCATAACCGCTCCGGCGCACCCCAAGAGTGTGGAAGCCTTCCTTTTACCAGCACCGTCTGTCGTCACTAAGTGATCGCACTTATACTGAATGGCCGTTGCAATGTAGATGCTATCGGCGGGCTCGGTCGGGGGCACTTTTTCGCGGATGAGCTTCAGGCGCACCTCCCGAGCCAACCGGGCAATGTGCGGGTCCACGTCAACAAGGGTGGCCCGACGACCGTCGCAAAGCTTCATCATCTCCTCATATGACCCATCAAGTAACTCGGAGATAACCAGGCTTGGCACCACGGCAAAGACCTCGCCCTTGTCAATCTCCCGAAACAGCGCAGTGATCGCGCTTTGAGTAGCCTCGTCAAAGTCCTTCTTTTGCAGAGCGATGAAGATGCATGAGTCGAGTAGCAGTTTGCGAGGACTCATGCAGACTCTTCTCCCATCAGGAGCTGTACTTCATCCTCAGCCGCATCGCGCCCTAGCGTGGCAAAGAATTCGACAGATTTAGCCCAGGCATTGTCAGCTGCAGCCGGCAGAATCTCAACGGACGTCGCACACATTCGGATCGGCCATGGGGTTGCCGCGACGAACTCCTTTCGACCGTAAACGCGGACTATCTTCTTAATTCCAAGCTGCACCGAGCTTAATAATGCCTCGTCAAAAGTACACCGTATCCTTCTTGGACCAACTTCTGGGTAAATGGTAAAGCTCCACGGTTTTGTGTGCACATTTATGCCTTCGAGTATCCCAGTTACCTGCCCTTCAGATGTGAAGACAGAACCCAGGCGAGCATTAATCTGCCTAACCAGATCCGAATCAATTCGTATAGTTTCCTTCGCAGTATCTATTATCGCAACATCATGTCTTAGTAGCTTAGCCACATCAGCGATAACACTTAGAGCGGTGGCGTCAACACGCTTCTTGCCAGGAGAGCCCTGTATTTGAGAGAACACTGATTCGAGTCGGCGGATAGGGCGCGATGTCGGTTTAGGGCGCCTTGCCTTGGCTGAGGGTCCACCTGAGCGAATAGTTACGACTCGAAGCGTGGCCACAAGAGGGCTCCCCTTCTTGAGATTGAGAACCTCGACCCTTGAGGTTAGCGGATCGGCTGCAAATTCAGTAAGTAGCCTGATCATTGCGTTCAGCTGGCGCACGACATCCGGTAGCATCTCAGCACCTGCAACGTCCGAGTGCGACTCAATCTTGATCGTGACCTGTTCTGATTCCATGGCTGTACTCATCATACGTCCACTAATACGACCTTACGTGTGGCGATATTGTGCAGTTTCCGACGGGCTGCAGCCTGGGGAGCCCGATCTCGGGCCCCATTCTGGCATGTCGGCAGCGTCGTTGTGGATCATTCAATCACCCACCGGCCGTCGGCTTTCTTCCGGGCGGTGAAGCCCCCGTCGTCACCCTCCTCGGAGTATCGGCCACGCCTGGCTTCTCGGCTGATACCACACACGTAGCCGACCATGTGCCACTCCCCGTCGACCTCGATGGTTGGATACTCGGGGTCGAACGCCTCGAAGCTGAATGAACTATCCTGGGCTCTGACGGCGACCTTGACCACGAACTCGTCTGACCTTCCCAGGACAGTGACGAAGCCGTGGCGTGGCACTTCCTCGGGCTGCACGAGAAGAAAATCGCCGTGGTGAATCTCGTCGCCGCCGCTGTGGCCGGAAACACGCACTGCGAACCGCTCGGGACGGAACAGCCGCTCGCTGAACTCCACGAAGTCGTCTGGGTCGGCATCGGCTGACCTCAGTGGCGCTGCTGCAGCTCCGACGCTACCCAGGATCGGGAAGGCGGCACGACCCGCAGCGGGGACCATTCCACGCTCACCGAGCGGACTCACTGAGCCCGTCTTCGGCGTGAGGCTGGATGAGGATTCGGAGGGCGGCATCATTAGGCCGCTGGCCGTCGATCCAAGGTGGTGCGCGAGCCTTTCGACGACTTCGTCGTGCTTCTCGCGCCAGAGCTGGACGCGTTCGCTTTCCCACGCGCGCACCGTGTCTTCACTGACCGACATCAAATCGGCCAGCGCTTGCCTTGACCAGCCCCTGGCCAGCCTCAACTTGCGAATCCGTTCGCCGTACCCCGTGACCGGTCCCACGTCCGAGAAGTTTACGACGGGAAACCGGCAATAAATGTCCGGCATGACTAGCATTATGTCGGAATCTGTCGTATAATGTCGGTATCAACGTGATTATTCCGACACTTTTACCGGCGAAGAAGCGAGGCCCAAGGCGTCGCCTCGATCACGACTCGGCCTATCTCAATGGGCTGATCGAACTATGGCCAACTAGAACCGCAAAGGAAATCGCGTTGATTCTCGGCACGACTGACCGCACTGTTGAGCGGGATATTGCCGAGCTACGTCGCCGACAAAAAATTGGGACCCCCGGCCCGACTGCCAAAGGGTCCCTTTCCGATCTTTCGACCGGAGTGAATCAGCAGATTCCAAATAACGATACCACTCCGTCGCCTGATGCCGGGGGAACCGGCGAGCCCGATGGAGGCAAATGAATTGTCGTTACAGATTCAGACACTCACGAAGCGCAAGGCGCGTCTTCGCATGGCCCTCGTTGGCCCGACCGGTTCAGGGAAGACCTTTACCGCTCTGCTGTTCGCTCGCGCTCTGACTGACGGGAAGATCCTGGTGATTGACACCGAGCGGTCAAGCGCCGGGCTCTACGCCGATCAGTTCAACAAGGACGGTCGGGTGGACGTGGTCGAGCTTCCCGACTTCGCCCCGGCGACCTACGTCGAGGCGATCGAGTTGGCAGCCCGCGAGGGCTATACGGCGATCATCATCGACTCACTGTCTCATGCCTGGATGGGAAAGGACGGCGCGCTGGAGCAGGTTGATAAGATCGCCAAGCGCCAGGGCGGAGGCGGCAACACATTCGGAGCTTGGCGCGAGGTTACGCCGATGCACAACAACCTCGTCGACGCCATGCTGCTGGCTCCGCTGCACGTGATCGCCTGCATGCGGGCTAAGACGGAGTATGTCGTCGAGACGGGCTCGAACGGCAAGTCCGCCCCTCGGAAGGTCGGACTCGCACCGGTCCAGCGTGACGGCATCGAGTACGAGTTCGACATCGTTGCCGACCTGGACTTTGAGAACAATCTCATCGTCACCAAGACGCGCATGGCCGAATTGACCGGGCTCGTGGTCAACAAGCCGAAGGCCGAGGTTGCCGAGAAGATTCGGGCTTGGCTGGAATCGGGTGCCGAGGAGCGAAAAGTCACCGACCCACTGGAGGCCTTCCGGCTGTTCCAGCTGAAGGACGACCAGGCCGGGGAGGTCAAGAGCCGCCTGAAGGCTCACGACATAAAGTTCAGCGACTTCGTGCTCGAAGCCTGGAACGCCGGGGACCGCGGGTTCTTGGCCCTCTGGAAGCGCGTTCTAGCTCGAACCAGCGGGGGGGACGGCGAGCCGGGGGAGTCGACTACTGGCCCGACTGGGTCCTCGACTACACCGGATGCCGATGAGGATGACGAGCAGGGAAACTCCGATTCCACCTCTGCCGAGACTGCTCCGGCGCAAGTTGTCGATGCAACCCTTACGGCTGATTCTCTCAAGGTCTACCGGCTATCACCGTCTGAGCTTCGAAAGGTCCATGCAGCGGCGAAGCGGATGAAGGTCGACCTGGCCGAAGTCTCGCGTCGGACCGCCAACAAGGAGTTCGCGGCGCTGATGACAGCCATCGATCCCGAATGGAAGGCGAGTGATAAGGCTGAAGTGGCGGTGCCAGCATGAGCGCGCTGCCGACACGAGAAACTGAAGCCCCGGAAACGGGGCTAGCCGCCATCGTCACGCTCGACGGCGTGGTCTATGAGGTCGACCCGGATACCGGTGAGGTCCTCTCGGCCCGCGCGGAGTTTCCCGAGTTCCGTGTTGACTCTCGCGAGCATGCGGACTGGGTGCTGGGCAAGATGATGGCGATCGACGCAGAGTTGGCTGCGATCGACACGGCTGCGATTGTGCAGCAAGCACGCGCGATCCTGGAGAACGCTGAGGCCAAAAAGAAAGACCTTCAGCGGCGGCGCGATTCCCTTGAGTGGCGATTCGGCCCGGAGCTTGCCGAGTGGGCCAAGTCTCAGCTCACCAAGACGAAGACCTGGAAGGGCTTTTACGGCTCGGTCTCGTTCCGTGCGTCGGCGGCGAAGATCAAGGTCGCCGACGCAGACAAGGCGGCGTGGTGGGCGCTGGGCGCCTGCCCCGACGCGGCCCGCGTGACGTTCGACCTGGCGGCGATTGCTGACCCGGACACGCGGCAGGTGATCGCAGATCTTGCCGGTGAGCAGCGGGACGCGGTGAAGGCTTCGTTCCTCGTTTCGCTGATGCCGTCCGAGCTGACGGGTCAGCTCCTGGAGTCCTCGCTCGACATCGGTCAGTGGGGTTTGGAGCGGGTGCCGGAAGGTGAGACGGTCACGATCAAGACGGGGGTGAGCAAGTGAGCATCCCGATTCACGACCAGATCAAGTGCGTAGAGCGAGAGATTGCGCTTCGACGTTCGGTGTATGCCCGGCGAGTGTCGTCGGGCTCGATGACCCAGGAGGCGGCGGACCGCGAGATTGCGACCATGGAGGCGGTCCTGGACACGCTTCGGACGGTCAAGAAAATGGCCTTCGATCCTGAGGCCTACGGGTGCCGATCATGAAGCACGACCCTATTCGCAGGCTTCTGGAGTACGTCATGGCCACAGAGAAGGTGCGCGTATCCATCGGTGCCCTTCATGCCCTGCTTGAAGACCGGGACCAGCTCGCAGCAGAGAATGAGGCACGGCGCGTCGTAATCGACGAGCAGCTGCCGGAGATCATTCGTCAACTCGCCGAACTTGGCGAGCAGGTGAAGGCTAAGTGGCCGGTGGGGGAGCGCGGCAACGCAGTAATCCCGCCGGTATGGGTCCAGAAGGAAGGAATCGAGGGCCTCGTCCCATTCAAGATGGTTTCCGGCCAATACGGGCCAATCGACGAAGGCGATGGGGCGGGGATCGTTCCGAACGGCCAGCCGGCGGCACCGCAAGTGCCCAACGCCAAGGGTGACGCCGGTTCGTGCCGCCCTGCCGCTTGCTGCGATTGTTACCCGTGGTGCGACTGCGACGAGGTGTCGAACGAGCCGGAGCAGCCGGACACCAACGTGACCGTCGAAGGCGGCTGGGACACCCAGGACGGCGACGAAATGGTGACGGTCAACCTTAACCCTTCCGAGCAGGGCGCGGTCGACGCCATCTTGGTTCAGGTCTCGGAATCCGGAGAGATTACTGGCCCGGTTGAGGTGCTCGCCAAGGACATTGAGCGCGCGGTTTGCGGTTCGCGTCAGCCGCCGAGCCAGGAAGCCGAGATGGTTGCGGCCATGCCCTCGCGGGGCTTCGTCGAGGACCGGAAGGATGAGGCCTCCGGCGCGAAGGTGGTGCCGTGGAAGGCATCGTACACGCCCGACAAGTGCCTGCTGGCGATCCGGATGCTGTCTGATGGTAACGCCGTGGTCTCGGCGGCGGCGGCTGCTGGCCTTGAAAAGATCACGGTCAGCGACATTAGCAAGCAGTACCGCAAGCAGATCGATCTTGCCGCGGAGATGGGTGCCGGTGAACGTGAGCAGTTCTTCGGATCGATGTACCGGCAGATGCTGGCGCGCTGGGCGGCGGCGGGCAATGACCCTGCGGTTCAGCCAAGCGGCCAGCCAAAGAAGAAGGTGGCGAAATGAGTGCCCGAGACGTGCATATCTTGGCCCACCATGTGGCATGCCTTGAGGCTCGAATTGCGAAGCAGGAGCGGCTTTTGCGGGGGCTCCTGCAGCGTGAAGCGGCTCCGACTGCCACCGAGGTTCGCGCAGAGCTTGGGCCGCCGACGCGCCACGTTCGGCTCTCGGTTGGCGACGTTGACCTGAGCCTGCGCATCGTGCGCGGCCCCTATGCCGACGACGACGGTGAGTTGGTGCTTGACCTGCTCGGCCAGACGGGCATTTTGCATGGCATCCCGGTGGGCTCGGTCCAGGAGGTGGCCTGATGGCGCGCCGGAAAGCGACCCCCGCTCCGGGGCTAATCATTGGCATCGACCCGAGCCAGCGCCACAACGGCATTGCCGTCCTTGACTTGAAAACGGGCGGCGTCGAGGTCGGAGAGTTCGGGTTCGTCGAGGACATCGGCACGTGCGATCTGCTCAACCGCACTGCCTGGCTCGCGCAACAGGATGGGTGCCACGTCCTAGCGCTGATCGAGTGTCCGACCTGGTCGGGCCAGGGGACGAAGGAGGTTCGATCGGCGGCCCTCGTTTGGGAGAGGGCGCTTCACCGGCTGTTTCCTCTCCGAACCGTCAAACGCGTCGACCCGCGCAAGTGGCAGAAGCAGCTCCTGGGCGCGGCGAAGGGCGACACGAAGGGTCAGGCGATCCGATACGCGCGGCTCGGACTGAAGATCCAGGGCATTGACTCGGACCACCAAGCAGACGCGGCCTGCATCTGCGAATACGCCCGGCTGATGGCCCGCGGGCTGGTCAGCAGTTAAGGAAGAACAACCATGAAGAAGAATTCAGAAACCTCAGTCACTCTATCGATGGAAGGCAAGTCCGTCACCGCGATTGCCGGACAGCTGAGCCGGGCCATGCGTGGAGAGCATCCATCAGAGTTCAGCTCGCGCTTGCGCGGTGTCATTGGCGGCAAGCTGCTCAAGGCCATCGTCAAGTGCTTCGCCTCCCGGCCGTACAAGGGCGAGACGACCATTGCTTCCTCGATCGGGGTTGCACCCGAGTCATTCATTGCGACCAACGGCAATTCGGCAATCGTGATCGGCAAGCGTGCTAAAGCCTACGACGCCACCCAGCGAAACGAAGCGCTGGTGGAGGCGGAGCGGGCGCTGATCTACGACACGGCGGTGGAGCTGGACGAGATTGCGCGCATGATCGATGCCAACGGCGAGATTGAGCCCTATCACATCGACGTCGGCGCGGTTGTCAGTCAGCTCGCGGACTTCCGCTCAGTCGGCCACATGCGGCCAGAAGTCCTCAAGACGATCGCGACCGTGGCGGAAGCGGCCGGAGCGTCTTCTGTCGAGTTGCTGGAGCCGAGGTCACCTGATCAGGACCGGCTCGGATTCCGCTTCACCTTCGAGCCAGACGCCTATCAGCTCGAACTTGGCGAAGATCCGCCCGAGATGCCGGTGCTCGCTGAGGGCCTTGTCGTAGTGACCCGCAAGTTCCGCGACGATGAGCAGGACGAACTCGAATGACGACCCTGTTCGATCCGCCCAAGCAAAAGGGGGGCATCACGCTCCGGCCCTATCAGGATCAGGCATCCGCGGCGGTCGACTCTGCTCGGGCTCGTGGCCTTCGATCGGGGATCATCATTCTCGCCACCGGAGGGGGCAAGACCACGATCTTCAGCCATCTCATCGGCCAGGAAGCCAAGCGGGGCGGTCGGTCGCTGATCCTCGCCCACCGTGACGAGCTGGTCGAGCAGGCGGCCGAGCGAATCTCATCGATGACGGACGTTCGCGTCGACATCGAGGGCGGAGACCGGAAGGCCATCGGAACGGCTGAAGCTGTCGTCGCTTCTGTCCAGACGATCGGGCGGGCTGGCTCAACTCGGCTTGGCTGGCTTCGACCGACGCTGATCGTTACCGACGAGTGCCACCACGCCCCGGCTGACACCTATCAGCTGGTCTACAAGCGGTTCGGCTGTCACGGTGAGAACCCACCGTTCCACTTGGGAGTGACGGCAACGGCTCACCGCATGGACAACCGGCCCCTGCACGGCGGCGAAGCCATCTATGAGGCGGTGCTGTTCGAGTACGGCATCAAACCGATGATCATGGACGGTTGGCTCTGCGACATCAGGGCTTACCGCTGCGATGCGTCGTACTCGCTCCAGGGCGTTAAGACGACGGCAGGAGACTATAACCAAAAGGACCTCGACAAGCGGGTCAACACGAACCGCAACAACATCGAAGCCCTCGCGTATTGGGCCAAGGTCGCGATGGGTCGGCGCACGATCGTATTCTGCACGTCCGTCGATCACGCCCACGCCATGGCGGGGCTCTTCGTTGACCAGGGCATCGTCGCTGAGGCCGTCGACGGCACCATGGACAAGGCGGTCCGGGCCGGGATCATGTCCAGGTTCAAGTCGGGCGAGACCCAGGTCCTTTGCAACATGAACATTGCGACCGAGGGCTTCGATTGCCCAGAAGCGTCGTGCGTCCTCCTGCTTAGGCCCACGAAGAGCTGGAGCCTGTTCGTTCAGATGATCGGGCGCGGTCTCAGAACGGCACCGGGCAAGCAAGACTGCATCGTCATCGATGTTGAGGGAGCTGGTGATGACAAGAGCCTAGCGAGCGTTCCCGGTGTCCTTGGTCTTCCGCAGACGGTTTCTCAGAAGGGCGATTCCTTCAAGCAGCTGGCGATGCGCGTCGACTCCCTCCCTGAGGACCTTCGGGCGCGGCTTGGGCGCAGGCCCTTCGACCTCGCCAGTCTTGATAGCGTCCTGGCCGAAGTTGACCTGCTCCGGGATCTTGGGCCGAGTGAGGACATCGTCAGCGGCTCGGACTGGGCGTGGCAGGCGGTGGCGGATGGCTGGTACTCGCTATGGTGCGGATCTGACGAGACCAAGTCGAAGACGCGCAAGGCAACCCTGCGATCGGACGCCTTAGGCACCTGGACGCTCGATCTCGTCGAGGGCGACAGCCTGCCGAACTCCGAGGTTGTGTTCGAGGGTATCGACCCGTCTAAGGCCCTTAGAGCCGCCGACAACGCCATTCGACTCGTTTGGCCCGGCCTCGATGGGTTCCTGCGGCGTGACGCTGCCTGGCGCAATAAGACCGGTGGCGCGAGCGAGAAGCAGAAGTTCTGGCTGCGCCGCTTTGGCCTAACTGACGTGGAGATTGACGGCATGACCAAGGCCGAGGTGAGCACGTTCCTCGACCGGCAATTCAGCAAGAGGCGGCGCTAATGACCACCGCCAAGGATGGCCTATGAAACGCGGAACAATCGAACACCCAAAGACCGTGATGCTCCAAATGCTGCTGGGCTGCTCGCGGCTGGAGGCGGTCGGCATCCTTGAGGCGCTCTTCCACTGGACTGCCAAGTACGCACGTCGCGGAGATATTGGCCGGTATCCCGATCAGGTAATTGCCGAGGGGGTCTTCTGGAGAGGAGATCCTCAGCAGCTCATCCGCGCGTTGATCGACGCGAGGGGCGACGGCCGTCACGGCTGGATCGAAGAGCATCCAACGATGAGACTGGTCGTCCACGATTGGCACGAGCACGCCGACGAAACAACCAAGAAGAACCTTGACAACAACGGCGAGACGTTCTGGAACGATCGCGCACCGTTCGATAAGAAGGCTCGAAGTCGTCAAGAACGAGACGCGAACCCTTCGACGCCAGTTCCTGAAACCGGCGAGAGCAATTCTGGAAACGGTGGCGAACGTTTCGAGAATCATTCTCGAAACGTTCGCGAAAATGGCGCACCAGTTTCGCCCCTGCCAGAGCCAAAGCCAGAGCCAGAGCCAAAGCCAGAGCCTAAAGAACTCTTGGGGGGGCAGGACCCCCCCGGTGAACCTGGGGAGGGAGATACCGCGTTACCGCCAGGGGGCCGGAAAAAGCCTCCGAAGAGGGTGAGCCCGGACGTTGCGGCGGTCTTTGACGCGCTGAACTCGCTCAGCGGGCGAAGGTTTGACCCCGGAGGGGCGCAGGCCCAGTTCGTTCGGGGCCGCCTCAAGTGCGGGGCGACGGTCGAGCAGCTCGTCCTCGTCGTCGAGCATCGGGTGGTGCTCTGGGGCCAGGACCCGAAGATGCGGCAGTACCTCTCGCCCGATACCCTCTTTGGGGCTGCCAAGTTCGAAAAGTACCTGCCCCTTGCCCGGGAGTGGGACAACGCAGGCAGGCCGCACCCGGAAACCGGACACTTGGGACAGGCGTCTACCGGCGGCCGTTCGCCGTCGATGCCGGACCGTGCCGAGTCGATCTTGGCAGAGCTGCGGGGTGGAGCATGACGTTCGAGGAAGCTGTGACGAAGGCCCTGCTGCCGATGGAATCCGTGCTGGACACCTTTGGCAAGAAGGTTGACGCCAATGTCGTTCGTGGCTGGTGCATGGCGCTTTCGGCTAGGGGGGTAACTGATCCGGATCTCATTGGCCGTACGGCGGCTTGGTTCTTGGCAAACGCGACTTCGTTCCCAAAGCCTGCTGAGTTTGCCGACCGGGCGGTTAGGCTCCGAGGTCCAACCCATGAGGCTATTGGTGTCGAGTGTCCAGACGGCAGCGTGCGCATTGAGGTGGTGCCGATCGGGTCACGCAAGAGCCTGCGAGGTCGGTCGGCTACGCCAGAGGAAATGGCGCAACTTCGGGCCAGGCTCGGTGCCGTCATGGGCAAGGTGGTGGCTCGTGGCTGACGCCAAGAAGTTACCGGCATTCCCCCAGCACGGGGCAGTTCAGGGCAAGGAGTTCGTCTTCGCGTCCGACCCCGGCGTCCAGGGCGCGACGCTCTGGGACAGCTACTTCGCGGCGGTTATGACCGGGATTCTCGCTGGTGAGCACACGCGTGGCCGAAAGGTGGTTGACAAGCCCGGGCAGATGTCGTTCCCCTCGATGTTGGCCGAGTACGGCGCGGATATCGCCGACGCCATGGCCGAAACAAGGAGGCAACGATTTGGCGAGAAAACCTAAGGCTGAAGCACCGGCCAGGCCGAATGCGCTCGCGCTGGACATGATGGTTTTGCGGGCGATCGACGCGATCAAGCGCTGGGAAGACAACTACCGGCGCGGCAACGTCGAGGCCATCGCGGCGAGCATCGAGCGGTTCGGATTCAACGGCGCACTGCGCGTCTGGAACGACACCGTCATGGCGGGCAACCACGCCCACGCGGCATTGGAGAAGCTGCGCGCGGACGGCGCAACCGTCCCAATGGGGATCATCGAGCAGGGTGGCGCGTGGCTCGTGCCGTGTATCGACATATCGCACCTGAGCGAGACCGAGGCGAAGGCGTTCGCGATGGCAGACAACCGGATCCAGGAGCTGGGCGACGTCGACAACGAGCGGCTGCTCGCGATCCTCTCCGAAGTGGCCGAGGTCGACGTGGCGATGCTGAATGTCGCGGGCTTCGAGTCGGACGACCTCGACGACCTGCGGCGCCTGCTTGATCCGGATCAGTCAGAGCCGAAGAAGAAGGTCGAGTTTGAGGCCGGGATCAATTACAAGGAGCAGTTTGGCGTCATCGTCATGTGTTCAGGCGAGGACCAGCAGAAGGAGGTCTTCGACAAGCTCACCGGCGAAGGCTACAAGTGCAAGGTGGTGACGACGTGAGGCTCGAGGTCAGGAATCGGTGCTCTGACTTCGGAACCTACCGGGCGGCCCGCGTGAAGAGCCTCTTCAACGTCGATTCGGGGTGCGACTTCTCGCTCGACGTCGACCTTCCCCTGGATGATGACTGGAGGATCGGAGTCATCGTTGGACCGTCGGGCACGGGCAAGACAAGCCTCGGCCGCGCCATGGGTGACCTTTGGTCGCCAGCGTGGCCGGAGAACACTCCGATCGTCGACGCGATCTCACCCGATGGTGGCTTTGATTCCGTCACCGCGGCGTTGAGTGCGGTTGGTCTCGGCACCGTCCCCGCCTGGCTCAGGCCCTACTCGCGGCGGGGTCCTGAGAGACCTGCTCTCCGGTCGGATGGTGCGGGTTCCACAGGACCCGGCGCTGGCAACGTGGGAGCCGTCGTGGGATCGTCCGCCGGTCCACCGTCCCGACTTGGATGCGCTTGGGCCGGGCGGCTGGGACGGCTACGACGTCGACGTCAGCGCGACCAGTGCGGCGTTTATCCGGGAGTTGGGGATCTCTAAGTAATGGCAAAGCTCGGGCGGCGCGTGAAGCGCACGACAGAGATCGATGAGAAGATCGAGAAGGCTCTGGCGACGGGGAACACCCGGCGCGCCGCCTGCGCGTTCGCGGGGATCAGCGAAGACACCCTCGCCAGGTGGATCAAGAGTTTTGCGGATTTTGCGGAGCTGGTGGCCCTTGCTGAGGCTCGGTGCGAAGTGCACATGACGTCGATGATCTACAAGGCCGCTCAGGAGCGCGACGTGACCGTGACGAAGACCATTCAGCGGGGCGACGCCAAGATCACGGAGACGGTGACGAAGAAGGAGTTCGACTGGAAGGCGGCTCTCGCGTGGCTGGAGCGGCGACGGTCGGAGGATTGGGCGGCTCGGTCGAAGCACGAACTCACGGGTCCGGATGGCGGAGCGATTCAGCTTCAGTTCCAGGACCAGCTTGATCGGATCTACGGAAAGGGGGAGAAGCGTGAAGGTTAGCGCGGTTCGTGTTGTCGGAGTTGGGTTTCGCGTCTCAGCGGTGCGGCGCTCGCCGGTCGGGCTTCGCGTTGCGGTTGGCCCTCGTCGGGTCTCGAAGATCAAGGAGGACGCGGAGCTGCTCTGGCTGATCGAGCGGGCCCAGCGCGGCGACGACCGTGCGACCAACGAGCTGCTGCATCGCTACAACGGGCTGCTGCACAAGGTCGGGCAGGGTATCCGTGCCGGCGACGGCTACGAGGAGCTGGTGGTGAAGTTCTTGGTGGCTTTGAGGCGCTATGAGCCTCGGCCGGGGATCACGTTCGGGGCCTACCTGAAGCAGGTGCTGACGCGGTCGGCGATCGATCATGCCCGGAAGTGGGACCGGCGGGACGGGAAGGTAACGTTCGTGGAACTGGATGAGAGGATCGTGGGGTAAGTCCCTGATAGGACGTTCTTAGTTTTCCGTGGGGTGGCGCAGTGGCAGCGCGGCGGGCTCATAATCCGCAGGTCGGAGGTTCGAATCCTCCCCCCGCATCCAACTTGCTCGCGGGGGCATAGAGGCCGCAGACGGTGCGGCACGTGCTAAGCGTTGGAGGCACTCATTGAACACCCCGCGAGCATCACGAATAACCCTCGGCGGGCCCCTCTTCGGAGGGGTTCCGCGCTTAGTAGAGCCAGCCCTGGAAGGGGTCCCACCAGCCAGCGAAGAGGCCGCTGACGAAGATGCCCGAGATGGCGACAAGAGCCCAGATGAGGTCAGTGATCATGTCGTGGACACGCTCGAAGTCCATGGGCTGATTCTACTCTCGGCGTTCATTGCGTGGGATGATTACTGCAACTTCGCAAAGGCCGATGCGTTCCTTGGCTGACGTGCTGCCCAAGGTACTCATTGCCGGGATTGTCGCTTCGCTCTTTGTGCTCGACCCGTCATGGGCGAGCGCGGGGCCGCTCTTGGTTAGCTTGCTGGTCGCACAGGTGTTCGACATCCTGACCGGCATTTTGGTGGCTGTTCGCACCAAGTCGCTTTGCTCGTCGGCATCTTGGAAGGGCATGACGAAGAAGGTAGCGACTTGGATCGTCATTGGGCTGGCAGGCGCAATTGATCCGCATCTACCCGACATTCCGGCTCTTAAGATCGCTGCGAGCTTCTACATTGGTGTTGAGGGGCTGAGCGTCCTGGAGAACGCGGGCAACCTAGGCGTTCCTATCCCCAAAGCGTTGCGACGTGCACTTCGCAAGCTGCGCGACGAGAGCGAGAAAAAGCCCGAAGCTGTGCCGGTGGCGGAAGCTGATGCAGAGTGGCCGCACCCGACCGATGGCTTGGGTTAGCCCGCGTTCCTTCGGATCGTGAAGCAGTTACTCTCTATTCTCTCGCTGACGGCGGTCTGCCTCAGCGCGGCGCAGGACATTGGCGGCGCGTGGTTCATCGAACGCGGTCGGTCTCAGCCGGTTGTACTCGTGCCGGTCGGGCGCGTCGACGACGTGTTTGGCCTGAGCTGGCTCGACCTCGACTTGTCCCTCATGGGTCGGCCTGTCGACGGTGTCCGGCTAGGCGGGGCGCTGACGTTCTCGACGCCGATCGCGCGCAACGCCTGGGCGAAGCTGGGTATCGGTGGGCTGGTTGGTGAGACCTTCGAGTGGTCGGCGGTGCGACCGGGCCTCGTGCTCGGGTTGACGGTGCGGTTCTGAGGAGTCTCGAAGACTTTCCGCCTCGCCCGTTGAGCCCGGATGCTCAGCTGGAGTTGCTCGTCAGGACCGGTGTCGTCGAGGTGCGGCCTCAACCGAATTACGTGACCATTGGCGGGGCGCTTTCGGCTTCGCCGCCGGTGGTCATTCCCAAGGACGTGCCGGCGGTGCCAAGGCTATGCCGGTTCACGTCGCTTGAGCCACTGATCGAGGACTAGCCATCGCTGGCCTTGACGCCTACATTCGCGCAGCGCATGAGGCCGGTTGCCCTCGTGACCAGGCGGAGCGCTACATAGCGGGCGGGGTCGTCCTTCAGCCCACCCAGCTGCTTTTCTCGGCGGCGGCGAGAGCTTGTGACGTCCTCGGCGGGCCGACAGAGGTCGGATTCGGCGGAGCTCGAGGTGGCGGCAAGAGCCACGTCATGCTCGCCCAGATCGGAGTCGACGACTGCCAGCGAGCGCCGGGGATTCGTGCGCTGCTGCTTCGCAAAGTAGGCAAGGCGTTGACGGAGGGCTTCGAGGATCTTCGGCGTCGGGTCCTGATGGGGACGCCTCACAAGTACCGGGCCTCGGACGGCACGGTTACGTTCACCAACGGCTCGGTCATGCGGATCGGGCACTTTCAGAACGAGCGCGATGTCGACGCCTACTTGGGCCTTCAGTACGACGTCATCGGCGTCGAGGAAGCGACCACGCTCAGCTCGGCGAAGGTGACCTTCATTCGAACCTGTAACCGCACGTCGCGGCTCGACTTTCGGCCCCGGGTCTACACGACGACGAACCCGGGAGGGATTGGCCACCAGTGGTACAAAGCCACTTATGTCGATCCTCGGAAGCGGAAGGCCTGGGCGCGGTTCATCCCCTCTACGGTCGACGACAACCGGTTCGTGGACCCTGAGTATCGCGAGAAGCTGGAGCGGCTCACAGGCTGGCAGCTCAAGGCCTATCGCTACGGTGACTGGGACATCGCGGCAGGGCAATACTTCACTACCTGGCTGGAGGCGGCACACGTTCGGCCCTCGACGATGGCGGACCGGGCTTGGGAGTTCTGGCTGGCCATGGACTATGGATTCGTACACCCGACGGTCTGGGGGCTGTTCGGGATGGACAACGAGGGCAACCGATGGCTGGTTGACGAGTACGGCGCTTCTCGGCAGACGGTCTCGTATTATGCGGAGTCGGTGCGCGAGATGCTTCGGCGTCACGGCTTGCAGCTTCACGACATGCGGCAGATCGTGGGTTCACCGGACGCGTTCGCCAAGCGAGCGTCGGAGCAGTGGGCGGAAGGACGATCGACGGCGGATGACTACGCAGCGGAGGGCATCCACCTGACGCGAGCGATCAACGACCGGATCAGCGGGGCGACGCACATTCTGTCGCTGCTGGGCGACCCTTCGAACCCTGATCGGCCTACGCTGCCGCGGCTGTTCCTCATGGACAGGTGTGCGAACACGATCGAGCAGATTCCGGCGATGCAGCACGACCCGCATCGGCCTGAAGACGTGTTGAAGGTCGACATCGACGAGGATGGGATCGGCGGGGACGACTACTACGACATGCTGCGGTACGGGCTGATGGCCCGGGCACCGGTGCAGGGCGTTGATGGGGCGGTCTCGCTTCGGGCTGGAGGCGGTGGTGGGTATCAGCCTAGGTAACTAAATAGCTTCAAGTTCTCGGAGAAGCTCGAACCCTTGCATGGGCGTGAACATGTTCGAATTCTGCAATCCTTCACGGTTGAAGTCAGTACGGGTTAACGTCGTGCGAAAGAGCCCCGCATACCCTTGCGCGAATAGCCGGATTGTGAGCTCGGTACTCTGTTCCACTGCCTCATGAGGCAGCTCGATTTGTACCAGCCCCATTTCAACGAAAGGATAGCAACACAATTCTCGGTCGATTGTAATCACGTAAGCTTGATGCCCATCAGCTGTAATCGTGTTAATGTAATGGGGAGAGGACCCTACGAGCGCCTTGTGTGTTCTTAGAGGAGGATCACAAGTAAAGACACAGTCGACCAATCTGGCAGCAAACTGGCCGGTATTCAAGGCGAGTACCTTAAACGCCCAATAGTGGAGGTCGTCACCAACGGCGAACTGAGCAGTTGGCCTGCCAATTTTCAATACAAATCTCGGCTGACCGGTGGCGAGCATAAGGCCGCGAATGATCTGGTGTCCCATTCGCACACTGTTGGATCCACTTCGCATGTAGTAATAGCCATCCGTAGACTGATGTGGCTTGTTATCACTTTCTGGGACATAAGTGATTAAGTACCCTGATTTCGTACTTCCTGGGTCGTAGATCCTGTGGTGCGTCACCCCGCTAAGCGGATACGTGGCTGCTTGATTGGTCAAATCGGCAACTGCAAGCTCAAACGCAGCTAGGTCAACAACCTGCTTCAGATCGGAGGCACCATTCTTGGAGTTCACGCCCCAGACAATGACTCCTCCGCTGGTGTTAGCAAATGCTGTGGCGACCTTACCCAGCAGCTTCTGCAAGTCCTCCTGTCTCGGTTCAGTTTTGAAGTCGAGGATTTCGCTCTCAGCTTCGTGCCGTTCTATCGCATGAAGGACCCGTTGGTATCCCTGGGTCACAAACTGATCGAAAAGTCCCCGCGCCGCGTTGATCATGGCCTGTCGCCTAATAATACTGAGTCTCGTTCCTTTCGCTTGATGCCACCCTATGTTCGTCGAGACCTTCGGAAGGAGCAGATTGGCTCTGACCGGTACATGGCTTTCATCCCCAGCGATCGGGCGTTGCCGAGCACGATCGATGACGCTGAGCGCGACTTTGGGACCGACATCTATGACCGGATGCGGAACGATCCGTTCATCGAAGGGCCGCTAAGGTTTCAGGAAGCGCTGGTCCTCGAGGACGGCGTCCCGCTGGGCAACCCGATTCCGGAGCCGTCGCCATCCTCGGAGCCCGGCCAAGAGGGGCTGTACAACGCGGCCCAAGAGGTTCTGGCGTTCTGTCAGGAGTGTCTCGATGAGCTTGAGGAGCCCTTCGAGACGACCGTCGAATCGCTGCTGCGGGCTTGGTCGCACGGGTACGAGCTGGCCGAGATTACGTACCGGCTCGAAGGTGGCGGGCGCTATGATCGGCGGCTGATGTTGGAGTCGGTCCGGGTGGTGCCGCACTCGAATTACGTGTTGCTGTCCAACCCTTACCAGCGCTTCTTGGGCGTCCTCGGCATCAAGCCGGGTAAGTCGGCGGCGCTGTTCGCTGGTCCGCTAGCGAAACCCGAGGAGCATCCTGGGTTTGTCGGCCGCGAGAAGCTGATCCACGTCACGTTCCGCAAGCCGGAGGGCCGTCTCACGGGCTGGTCGATCATCCGGAGCGCTTACGACGCCTGGAAGCGGTGCCAGATCGCGAAGCCGGTGCACCTTGCGCGGCTCGGCCAGTTCGGCGGCGAGTCGGTGGTCTTGACGGGTACACCCATGTCGAGCGACGTAGGGCAGCGTCCGCGCACGATGAGCGACGGCACCAGCCAGAGCGTCGACTGGGCGACTTGGGTGGCTGACGCGCTCTCGGCGGCTTTCAGATCGGGTGGCGCGGTCGTGGTGCCGGGCGACATGAAGCTGCTCACGATCGGGGGCGAGGGCGACAAGGGCGCGTTCACCGACTTCTTCAAGGAGGCGAACCGCGAGAAGATGGTCGCGGTGCTGACCTCGGCTCGGGTGCTGGCCGAGTCGGAGCGCAACAGCCAGGCCGATGCCGACAAGGCCGAGAACGTCGCGGACGTCTTGAAGAAGCACTTCCGGCAGAAGCTGGGCGCGATCCTGCGGCGTCAGCTCTTGCGGCCCTTGGTGTCCCTGAACTACGGCGAGGACATGGCGAAGCTGCTCACGCCGACGTGCATGGGCTCGACGATTGGCCAGCCGGACTTGGCGGCGGCTTCCTCGGCGTTTGCCTCGTTGCGGTCGAGCGGCGGGATTACTGACCCGATGGTCGGGACGGTCGTGCGGAAGTGGTTCGCGCTGGAGTTTGTGCCGGGGGAATCGCCGGGTGACGGGGAACGGGAAGCGGGTGACGGGTCGGACGGCGAGGATTCGGGGGACGAGAAGAAGCCCGAAGAACAGGGACAGAAGGGTCGGAAGGGACAGAAGCCGGACGACGAAGACGACGAGTAGGTTTGGCCGGGCCTTTGTGACAACGCCTCAACGGGAGGCCAGCGGCCAGCGGGCGGCGCGTCCTTAGCCGCCCAAGTTTCAGCCGTTCTTTCGGTCCATGCCTTCTAAAGCAGCTTTGGCCCTGGCCATGGACCGGGTTTGGTGCATCGATGAACGGTATGGGCTGGCTCAGCTCGAAGCCTTGCGCTCGGTGCCAGGTGAGTTGATGCTCGGGCCGAGGACCTTGGATGAATACGCGTTGGAGCGGGTCGAAGTCGTCTTCGGTGGTCGTGCGGGCGGCGGAATGGCTCACGGTGGCGTTCATGCCTTCGCGGTTGGCGCGTATCAGCCTCGGGCGGATGATCAACGGCCTTATGCGATCGTCGAGGGGGTTGCGTTCATCGAACTCTCGGGGCCACTTCTTCAGCGGCCTTCTTCGATGTCGGGCGGGACCTCGACGATCTTTGCGCGGCGGCAGGTCCGCATGGCGATGGTTGACGACCAGGTCAGCGAGATCGTGTTGCTGATCGACTCGCCGGGCGGGCAGTCTTCGGGGCTAGGGTGCCTGGCGGACGATATTCGGATGGCGGCCCAGAAGAAGACGACGGTTGCCTATCTCTCCTCGATGTGCGCGTCGGCGGCCTACTGGGTGGCTTCACAGTGCTCGGCCATTGTAGCGTCGCCGTACGCGCAAGTCGGGTCGATCGGGGTCTACACGCTGCTGGTGGACGACGTGGAGAAGTGGGCCAAGGACGGCTACTCGCTGACGCTGATTTCGTCGGGTGGAATCAAGGGCAAGTGGGCGACGGGTCAGCCGGTCGACGACGAGCTGGTCGAGGATGCTCAGCGCGAGGTCGACGCGGTCTTCGGTGACTTCGTGGCAGCGGTTGCACGAGGCCGTGGGATCAGCACGGCGCAGGTGAAGTCGGTTGGGACCGGCCACTGCTGGCGGGCGGATGAAGCGATTGCGCTGGGTCTTGTCGACGCGACGGGGACGGAAGATGACGTTCTTTCCGGGTTGATTGCCGCTCGGGCGGCGCGGAGCTAACAACCTATGAACCTATTGGATCTTTTCACCAAGCGCGCTCCGGTGGCGGACGACCCACCGCCGGTAGCGGACGCGCCTGCGGCCCAGCCTGAGCCGAGCGGCGCTGACATTGCGTTCGTCCAGGGCGTTCTGGACAACGCGGCCAAGACGATGGCGGATGCCTTCGTCACTTCCCTCTTGAACGAGCAGCGGATCGTTCCGGCCCAGGTCGACCAGTGGCGCGAGGCCTTCCTGCAGGCGCTTCGCACGGACGGCGGCGGCAAGATCGCGGCGTCGGGCTCGGGTGCGGTGCTCGAAGGGTCGATGACGGCTCAGGTCCGCTCGCTTGCGGCGGCTCAGCCGAAGCACACGCTGACGCAGTCGGTGCTACCGGGTGCTCCGGAGGGGTCGGTGCTCATCTCGGCTCCTGGTGATCAGGTCGCGGCTAAGCAGGCGGCGATTGCTCGCTACCGGTCGGTTGGCGGGCCCAATAACGGCTTTGGAGGTGTGGCATGAGCGCAGCGGTCTTCCATGTCGATCAGTCGACGCTGAATTCCTCGCGCGGCAAGAGCTGCCGAACTTCGTTCCAGATGGACGCCAATCTGGTGGTCACGAAGGGTCAGGCGCTGGCGCTGGTGACGGGTGCCTCGGTCAATCACAAGCAGACGATCACGGCGACGAGCGGTTCGGCGGGATCGGCGGTTTTCGACTACAACGGCGAGCGGTTCACGCTTCCCTACAACTGCTCAGCGGCGGCTGCTCAGGCGCTGATCGCGGCGCTTCCGAACGTCGGGACGGGGAACGTGGCGGTCACGGGCACCACGCTCGACGCGGGCGCGCTGACGGTCGAGTGGAAGGGCAAGCTGGCTGGCCTGACCCAGAACCTGATCGTGCTGGTCTCGAACGGCATCACGGGAGCGACGCCGGCAATTGCGACTTCGCAGACGCCGGTGCCGAACAATCGGCTGGTGGCTTGGAATCCTGCGCGGATCGCTGATCCGGCGATTGGCACGTTCACGGTGGCGGGGAACGGTTCGGGCTCGTCCTTCGGGGCGGGGACGTACTTCGTCCAGTTCGCGTGGCGCAACGCGCAGGGCTCGACGCTGCCGACGATTGCAGCGGCGGTGACGATCACCGCCGCGCAGAACCTTCGGGTGTCGGCGCTGAACGCGGCGAGCACTCCGGACGACGCGCTGTACCTGGACGTTTACGTCAACGGCGTTCGGATTCACTCGATCACGGTGTCGACGCCGGGCACGGGTGGGACCGTGGCACAGACGGACATCGCGGCCCCGCAGGCTGGCTCGGGTCAGCCCCTGCCGACGGCGAACACGGCGTTCGTGGCGACGGATGGGCGGCACTACTTCACGTGCTACGCGGAGCGGACGTTCTGCACGGACAACTTCGGGAAGATCTTCTACGGCACGAAGCCGATCAGCACGATCGGTGCGCCGGGCAAGCCGGAGGGCGACGTGATCATCGGCGGGACTTTCTTCGACGGTGATTTGCTCGGCATCGATGGCTATGAGCAGCTCTTCCTCGACCAAGTGCGCGGGCGCCTCGTTGCGGGCGTTCTTGGGAATGCGACGGCGGAGTACTTCTTCGGCCCGGAGGGACAGTAAGACATGCCTGGAACGCTGACTTTGCTCGACAATGCCGAGCTGGAGATGCTGGAGCGAGAACGAGCGATCAATCTCGCCGAGCAGACCTGGCTCGGTCGGATCATGCCGCTGGTGTTCGAAAACACCGACGCGGTCATGTGGGACATTCGCGAGAATGTCAAGGCCTTGATTCCGGCGATCGGCATCGGCGACACCCTGCCGCAGATGAGCGATACGGGCGGCGATCGGTTCGCGGTCGTGCCTGGTCACTACGGTGTGAGTGTGCCGATTCCGGCCGAGCGCATCGTACGTGAGCGTAAGTTCGGACAGGCCGAGTTCGACCCGATCATGGTGGAAGAGGAGACCTCGCGCATCATGATGGAGCTGGCCTACCGCGAGCGCTCGCTCATGAACACGATTCGTGGGCGGCTGCTCTCGCTGGGTGAGATCAACACGCTGGACGCGGCTGGGAAGATCAAGTACAACTTCGCGTGGGGCAACTACTCGAACCAGCTCGTGACTTACACGGCGGGCGACGTTTGGACGGACCTCGCCAACTCGAAGCCGCTGTACACGCTGCGGCAATCGCTGATCTCGAAGGGCAAGGGCTCGGGTCACGAGTTCCTGACTCCGCAGGCTGAGATGGGCGCCAACCCGGTGACGTGGTCGTACCTGTGGGGCAACACGAACCAGGCGGACATCGGCGGCAAGAAGTCGCAGTATGGCGCGACGATCACGGAGTTCGGCTCGTTCCGGTCGTTCATCCAGAGCGAGGCGCAGCTACCGACGCCGGTGCTGGTTGAGTCTGCCTATGAGGATTCGGCTGGGGTCTGGCAGCACGACATCCCGGACGGCTACCTGGTGGTGGTCGGCGTCCACGCTTCGCGCGGGACTCGGGCGGGCGGCTACGTCGGCACGAAGAACGCGTCGGCGATGGGTCGGGCGACGATCTTCGCGGACGTCGACCGGATGCCGAACCATCCGAAGCTGCCGCGGGTGAACCGTTCGCACTCGGGTGCGCCGCGGATCGACTACGGGAAGCAGGTGGTGGTGGTCAAGGTCTTCTAAGCCGTCGTGGTATGGGTTGGTGCGGCCCCTTCTCGCTGTTTGCGTGGAGGGGCCAATTTTCTGCTAGCGCTCATTCAGGGGCGGGAGTGACCTCACTATCTTGATGGTTTCGATGCTGACACGAACGATGCGCTTGAGCAGGTCGATGATGTAGCGAGGTTGGTTGTGCTCGCGTGACCAGTCATTGGGGTCGTTGCGGATGCCACTGTCCTTGTCGACGGTGATCTGGTAGCGCTCCATGATCCACTCGATTGCGGGCTTGCCGTTCACAATGTAATCGTAGGCTTCGATCGGGATGTTTGAGAGGGTGATTCGGCTGTTGTAGATAATGGTCGTCTTGTCAATCTGGCGGTCCTTCCGGCCAAAAGCCATCTTCTGCACGATGAAGTCCTTTTCTTCATCGGGGATCAACGGGACGCCGTCTTCGATTACCTCGTAGGGCTCGACGGTCTCGTAGTTGAGGTGCCATTCCGCGAGATCCCTGCCGGCCTTGCTGAACTTCCAGAAGTCGGCGGTCTCGATCGTCAGGGGAATTCGAGGGAGCATCTTCTTGAGGTCGTTGGCAAACCGGAGACGATACTCGGGCGAGTGGAGTACACCGTAGACGTAGTAGAAAATGTCCTCCTTCGTGATTGAGGGTTCGTACGCCCTTCGGAACTCGTCCAGAATGCGATCGGTGATCGCGCTTGTCTGTCTGTAGCCATCGACGATCTCGGCGTCGTCATTGAGCCTTCCTTCAGCGGTGTCCAATGGCTCGTAGAGATATAAGGGGAAGCATTGACCTGTATCATGCAAGTGCAAGTTAGGTATGCAGTTCGTCACTAGGGCTGAGAAGTCCTTAGTCGCACCAATTCCGGTAACTGAGATCGTCACATTGTAATGATCTGGAGTTGGGAAGATCTTTGGCATTTGGTAGACCATCTCGTTGAGACGCCTGTTGAAGTAAAGCCACTCCTTGACGAAAGGTCTGTACAGACTGGTAGCCATTGAGCTTTGGTCGAATATAAGAACCTTATCCCTCTTAGCGTCTGCCTTCAGGGCTCTCGTCCAGCTGATCTGCCTTGGGTCGGCGTCAACGATGGCCTCAATGTCCGGCCACTCGGCCTTGAGCTTGCCGCGGCATGCCTCGGCGAATCGTTGCCGCTCTTGGTTGTATGTGTCGATCATTCGGGCGATATTCGATTGAACAGCTTGGCGCGACATGTTGTAGGTCCAGGCGTCACGGTTCGTGACCACTCCAAGTGAGTAGTTCTCAAAGAACACAAGTTCGAATGAGTCCGCTTCTTTCGTGCCCAGTGGAAGAAATCGCTCGTATGCAGGATCTCGAGCGTTCAGCCAGTCATGGCTTGAGTTAGGGTGAATGATGGACCACAGCCCCGACTCGGTCATGTTGCTGACGCCGTGATACTTCTTGATCAGTGCTAGTTTTTCATCCTGGTCGAGGTAATCGCCGATATCCCGGTAGTAGATTTTACTTGGGCTTACGTTCGCGGGATTCTTTATGAGAAGCGATACCGCGACTGGCGTACGAGTGCCAGATCCAAATACATTCCCTTTCTCCATCTTTCGCTGCTCGCCCTGGGTTCGGGCATTCCCACGAAGGTTAAAGATGAAAATAGTTGAAAACTCTTCGGCGAGACGTGCTCGAAGTCCATCCATGTTGTTGCTGTCTAGGAATGAGCCATTGGTGACGAAGCCAATAATGCCCTTGTCTGCGATTCTGTCGCTAGCCCACCTGATGGCGCGAATGTAGGAATCGTAGAGGTTCTTGAGCAGTTTGGAGCTAGAGGACTCTGCGTATGTCTCTCTGATTCGGCTGTCGAGACGCGGATAGGAGAGATTCTGGTTGTTGTCGTTTTCGCTTCCCTGCTGTGCTGAGTAAGGCGGGTTACCGATGATGACCCGGATGGGACTTGACTTCTGCCTTCTGACGCGAAGGTTGTTCTCGGGGAACATGGTATCGACCATCGTCCCGGTGTTTTCGGAGAGCTGGAAGGTGTCGGTAAGGACGATACCTTCGAAGGGGACATAGCCATCTTGCTCGTGGCCAGTGTCCCGGCGAATGCCGTGGAAGGTCTCCTCGATGTTGATGGCGGCGATATAGTAAGCAAGAAGGATGATCTCGTTTGCGTGGAGTTCATGCTGGTATTTGCGAAGGAGATCTTCGGGGCTGATGTAACCGCTTTGAAGCAGGCGAACAATGAAGGTTCCGGTACCCGTAAAGGGGTCGATGACGTGGACGTCTTTGTCGCCAAAGTCGGTGTCGAATTCGGACTTCAGGACGTCACTGACGCTGTTGACGATGAAGTCGACGACCTCGACGGGGGTGTAGACAATGCCGAGGCGTTCGGCCACTCTTGGGAATGCGGTACGGAAGAACTTGTCGTACAGTTCGATGACAATCTTCTGGCGGCCCTCGGCGTTATCGATGCCGGTGGCGCGCTCGCGGACGCTGGAGTAAAAGGCGTCGAGGGCGGTCACCTCCTTTTCTAGGGCTTGGTCTTCGAGGGTGTCGAGCATCTTCTGCATGGCCATTGAGACAGGGTTGTGCATTGAGAACTCATAGCTCCCAAAGAGGGCATCAAAGACGGGCCGGGTAATCAGGTGCTGTGACAGCATCTCGATGGCGTCGACTTCGGAAATGCTTGGGTTCAGATTTTCTCGCAAGCCAGCGAGGAACTCGGCGAAGGCTTGCTTGTGGCGCGGCTGACCTTCCTCAACGAGGGCCTTGATTCGATCGGTATGGCGCTCGGCGATTACGGCGACATCCTTGGCCCAGCTTTCCCAGTAGCGTCGGTCACCGCACTTGAGGACGATGCGAGCATAGATGGCGTCTTTCCATTCCTCGAGGTTTGGGAAGAAGAAAGACCCCTGCTTGCCAGCGACGTCGGACGGCTTACCGTCGCCCCTGCCTTGCTCACCTGGCTCGAAGCCACTGACGCCAATGACCTGGATGTTGTCGGGTCGCTGGTTGTTCAGTTCGATTTGGTTGACCGTTGCGTTGAAGCGAATCGTCGTGGGCTCGAAGAGCTTGAAGGACCTGCCAGACGACTTTGTATTTCTCGTTGTCCTTCAGGGCCTCATCTGGCTCAAGTCCGGATGGGATGCCGATGGGAAGGATGATGTAACCGTACTTCTTGCCTTCGGCCCGACGCATCACTCGCCCGACGGATTGGACGACATCGATGACTGACTTGCGCGGATTGAGGAATATGACGGCGTCGAGGGCTGGCACGTCGACGCCTTCGGAGAGGCATCGTGCATTCGTGAGGATCCGGCAGGTGTCGCTGGGAGGGTCTGATTTGAGCCAATCCAGGAGGGCGTTACGGCGCAGAGCGTCGAAAGTACCGTCGACGTGGTCGACCTCAAGATTCAGGAACGGATCTTGGTCTGGATGCGACTCGCGGTAGGCGGCTATGAGCTGGTGTGCCTTTTCCTTGAATGCTTTGCTGTCTTTGATGGACCGGGCGAAGGCGACGGCACGGCGCATGGGTTGAGCATCGTCGGGTGCAACGTCATCGGCATGGAGTTTCTTTTGCAGGCCGTTCCAGCAGCCGGTGATCTTGACCGCGTCGTCGAGGTTCAACTCGTTGTTGGAATCGGCGATTTGCTGTTGGAATGCTCGGGTGACGTGCTTTTCGTCGACGGCAAGGACGAGCACTTTGTAGTCGGCAAGGAGGCCCTTTGTGACTGACTCGCCGAAGCCTAGGCGGTGAAACTCGGGGCCAAAGAAGGCGGGGTCGTCCATGGAGCAAAGGGCCGCATCGGCCTCTTTGGCTTTGACCTTGGTGTCGTCACTGTAGATGCGCGGGGTGGCGGTCATGTAGAGGCGGCGCCTGCCCTTAAGGAAGTTGGCATCGTGGACCTTGACGAAGTGGCTGTCGTCCTCGCCGCTTATGGTGACTCCGGTGGTGCGGTGTGCTTCATCGCAGATGATGAGGTCGAACTCGGGGAGTCCAGCCTTCTGCGCCTCTGATACTGCTTGGATGGATTGGTACGTCGAGAAGACGACGGTCATCTGCTCCGATCCGGTCTGCTGGGCCGATTGGATGGCTCGGTACTGCTTGGCGATTTCTCGGGCAGACGTAGTGGCGGGGAAGGCGAGGTCGTACGTCGTGATGTCGGTGGTGTCGTCGGTGGCCCTAACATGCCGCTTGCCGATTTGAGCATCCGAGCAGACAGCCATGCAGTGGAGGCGATTGGTGGCCTCAGCGGTCCACTCACGAAGGCTTTGGGCGAGCAATGACAGCGAGGGGACGAGAAAGAGAACGTTGCCATTCGGGCATAGTTCTTCTGCAAGGGCCAGAGAGGTAAACGTCTTGCCTGTTCCGCAGGCCATGATGAGCTTGCCGCGGTCGCTGCCCTGGAACCCCGACTTGATTTTGTCTAGGGCGGTGCGCTGGTGTTCGCGCGGCTTCTTTCTGGCTCGGAGGCCGAGGTCTTGAGGGCGCTTGATGTCGAACTTCGACCAGTCGACGGGGCTTTCGTCGAGGTCTTGGACGCGGAGCCTTGTGACAGGTTTTGTTTGGCCGGTGAGGGCATCCTCGGCATTCTTGCTCCACTTGTCGGTGGTAGTGACGATCATGCAGGAGGTGAATTGGAGCTTTCCGGAGGCCGTGAAGAAGGAGTCGATATCCTCTTTGGCCAGTGTGTGGTTCGGCAGATAGAACTTACACTGGATCGCGCAGTATTCGCCGGTGGCTCGGTCTTGGGCAACTAAGTCGATGCCCACGTCGGCGACGTTGCCTTTGAGGGGCCAGTCGTTCCACATCCATACGTTTGAGAAGCGGTCGGCATAGATGGGGTCGAGCTGGAGGTACCGAAGGATGAGACGTTCGAATCTGTCACCGAGGTCTCGGTTCGATCTCGCGTCTTCTCGGAACTGCTCTAAGATATCGTGGATTAGTGTCATGGGGCTGGCCAGTGGCGTTTTACCCGTGCGGGTGTTGGGCGTTCCTTCGGGTCATGCTAGTACGAGCACTTTCGACGATTACGGCTTACGGCGAGGTTCGTGAGAAGGGTGACGAGTTTCGGGTCGAGTGGACCGAGGAAGAAGGCCAGCGGTATGAAGCCGAAGGCATTGTGTCGGTCATCGAGTGGGACGCCCGACCAGACGACGTAAAGCCCAGAAAGGGAGCAGCCGCGAAGGCGGCGCTCGACGCCCCGGTCGACTCCGTTCTGTACAAGCGCGTCGAGCGGCTGGAGAATGCGCTGTCGGACGTCATTCGGACGGTCTCCGAGCTTGCGCTGATCCGGTTGACGGCTGAAGAGGTTGAGGCGATCCGGGTGGCGCTTGGGACGGCGGCGGACGCTGTCGGCAGAGTGGACCAGGTGGACGCTGCGGACACGTCGGCGTATCCTGAGTGCCTCAGGCCCTGGATGGCCATGCCCCTTGTGGACGTGGAGCCGAAGTTGCTCGCGGAGAAGATGGACGACCTCCGAGCGCTGGCGAATGATCTCGCCATCCCGAACCTGCATGGCAACATGAAGAAGGTCGATTTGGTCGCGCTGATCATGGAAGAGATCTACAAGATCATTCGCTCGGAAAGCGCGATCGTCATCGATGGCCAGCCAGTGGTTCCTGAAGGAGGCACGGAGTGAAGCCTACAGTCGGTCGGATCGTTCACGTCTTCGGGATGGCGGAACACTTTTACCACCAGTCCGAGATGCCGGACGCCTGCGCGGGGATCGTCGTGTTCGTCGACCCTGAGAGCGGGCTGCCCTCGATCAAGGTGCTTCATCCTTGGGGCGGGACCGACGTCAACCTCTCGAAGGTCGAGCTGCGCGGCGAGAGCCCGCACGGCATCTGCTGGGACTGGCCAGCGCGAGAGGGCTAAGCCTTGCCCGATACCTACACCGACGCGGCGACCTCGCTCAACTGGATCCGGGAGATTCTCGGGGACACGTTGGTCGGGGTCGCTTGGTCGTCGACGCGGCTGGATGGCCACATGTTCAGCGACACGCGCATCCAGAACCTGATCGACTCGGTTGGCGCGGCACCGGCGGCGGCGTCGTTGGCGGAGTCGAAGGCGGCTCGGTACGCGACGCTCGCGGGCAAGTGGTCGGATGCCGACGCCTCGGAGGACATCACGAAGTCAATCGAGTACTTCCAGGACCTTGCCAAGCGGATTCGATCGGGTCAGCTCGTCCCGCCGGGTGAGGACGCGGCTGGCGGATTCGCGGTCCAGGCACTCGAGCTACCGGACCTGAGCGAGTATCGGACGGATTGACGTCGGGTAGCGGGTGGCGGGGAACGGGATCGGACTTATCGGACGGATCGGCCCTATCGCTTGATCGTTCGTTTCTAGCATGTCTCAGCGCCTCGCTCGGTCCCTGAATCTCACGGTCGACCTTTACAATCCGAAGGACGAAAAGGCGCGGGTCTCGAAGCGCTTTCAGGGCGCTTATCCGTCGTCGACTCCCACGGTCGTGGGGGCGAAGGCTCGGATCATCTCGAAGTACGACGTGAGCAAGCCCAACGCGCCTGGCCGCTCCAACGTCGACCAGATGGACACGACGGACGAGATTCGGCTTGAGGGCGACACGCCGTGCGGGGATAACTGGTTCGGAGTGGTGACGGGGCCGGCCGACTTTCCCGAGGTCGGGACGTGGTTCCGTGTGATGGGCGGGCCGAAGACCTCGCTGCGGTCGTGGGCAAAGAACTTTCTGATCGTTCGCGCGACGAAGCCTGCTTGGATCAGCTAGCCGGGTCTGGATCCGCACGTTTGAATCCAATCAGCGTCTGACCGGCGGGGGCGCCGTCCTGAGAATTCTTGGACTCAATCGAGATTAGAGCGTCAACCCCAAGGACCGCCAGCGCTTCGAACATGGCTGGGTCGGGTACCCAGAACCCCACTTGCTTCTTTTTGCCGACAGCGCTCGACATGCGCCAGGCCGTGACGACGCGGTTTGACTCATTGAATTCGAGGATGGTCCAGGGAGTTCGGATTCGCTCGGCGCTGATCAGGTGCACGGGCGTTTCGGTGCCCTCGTTATCGAGCACGACGGTGAGTTCGCAAGGGGTCGGCATGGTTTGCAACTTGGCGAGAAGTTCGTCATCGGGCACGTAGGTGTCGACCGAGATCGGGAAACGGCGGTCCATCTTGCTCGTGCCGACGCCGCGCAGCAGGGCGATTCTGCCGTCGCGCAGTCCCATGAAGATGAGGTTTGTCGGCTTCAGAATCGACATTCTCTCATTGTACAGGTTGCCAATGCGGGCGTTTCTCTGCCGTTCTGTTTGTAGTGCAGGCGGAATAGAGGCCGGGGAGAGCCCGGCACGGGGCCGTTTCTTCTCCGGTCTTTGTTGAACACCGCTTGCGCTACCCCTTAAGTTTCCTGTTGATTGGGCCGATACCTTGACGGTCGGACTCGCTCCGGCGTCTGTGTTAACGGCTAGGTGGCCTCGTCTGAGCAATCAGCGGGGCCCCATTTTTTGTTTTTGCTGGGACCTAGAGATTCTCGCCGGGCTTACCGATGATCTTTGTGTGTCCGGCTGGAACGCCAGTCTGGTACCTCCTAAAAAATAGTGGGCCCCTTCGGGCTTGACCTTGTTCATTGGGGCCCATGTTCGTTCCTTCCCATTCGATGGGGACTTGGATGGACGGCGTTCGGAACGAGGTTTACACGCTTGTCGAAGCGGCGATTCCCGAGCTGACGACCGTCTTCGATGAGGTTGCGGCCCAGCGCGTGACCTGGCGCGAGATGGTCGAGGCCGCTGAGCAAGGCGACACGGAGCGCCTGCACCTCACGCCGCCCTGGCTGGTCATCGAGTGGGGCACCCCTGTCGAGTCCGAGGACTACGCGATCACTGCCGACGCTTACGAGTGGCCGATCTCGCTCGTGATCGCTTACTCCACGGCTGCGGCGCTGAATGTGGGCAAGACCACTGAGGTCATGCTCCAAGAGGGCGAGAAGGCCATCGACGCCGTGCGCGCGGCCATGCGGGCCCACACCGGGCCTTACTGCCAGTTCCTGAAGCACATGGGCAACAACGACGCCAAGAACCCGGCGAACGAGCTGTTCCTAACCTACGGGCTGCCTTTTCACGGCGTGGTCTTCGATGCCGTGATCCTCTGTGGCCAGACGTAGGGCGGGTAGCGGGTTGCGGGTAGCGGGTGGCGGGGGACGGGTGACGGGGGCCGGGGGCCGGAGTGGACCCTGTGGACTCGGTGGACCTTCGTTCATTGTTGGCGTGACGATTCGAGAGGCGCAGAAGCTCTTCGAGCGCATGGAGCAGCAGGTCGACGACGCCTCGGAGCGTGGCTTTCAGAAGGTGCTCGATCGGGGCTTGGCGCTGGCCAGGCGGCAGACCTCCGGGCGTCGCTCGCTGACTGAACTTCGGCGGCGCGATCATCCGTATGCGACTCGCCACGGCTCGCCGCTGCTCGATCCGGCTCGCGTGAACTCTCAGACGGGCGGGCTGCTGTCTCGGTGGTTCAAGGCGGGGCAGTTCGGGGCGTCGACTCAGGTGCTGGGCAAGGGTGACCGGATGCCGGGTCGGGTGCTGGGTGCTGGGACTCGGGATCTTCGCGGCGCGGTGGTCAACGACGATCCGGTGACCGAGTATCTCGAGGGCACGACGATCATGTTTCGCAGGCCGGTGGCGGAGGCGGTCGAGAAAAAGCTACAGGCGGAAGCGGAATCGATCGTGGGCAAAGCGATCGAGCGCGTTCTTTCGCGGTATGCGACGTGAGCCTAAGGACGAGCCGATTACCGATCCGTCGGCAGTAATTGCGGAGACTCTGGCCGAGGTTGAGGACGTGTCTGTTCCGGGCCAGGGGTTCGGACAGAGCGGGGTCTCGGTTCACGTTGACCACGCTTCCGAAGATGCCGGCGGGACGCCAGCGGTACGGGGTGAAGGCTAATGCCGAGCATTCCCGTTTGGCTGCTGGCCAAGAACATCACGGCGGTGACGGTCACGCCTCAGTCGGTCGGGGCCAACGGTGCGCTGACCGGTGCGACCGCGATTCCACTCGCTGCCAAGCTGCGCGATCTTGACGACGAACTGGAGACGCAGACCGAGGAAATCAACCCGATCACGTCGGGTCGTCTCAACAACGTCCCGATGGCGGACGGCTACCGCTGCGCGATCGAGTTCCTTGGCGTCAACGATGGCACCGATCCGGACCCGATGATGACGGCATGGCTCGCCTACGACATCTTCAAGATCGCGTACACGATCGGCACCGCGTCGGGATCAGTGAAGGTCAAGACGATCTACGGCTGCCGGGCTCGAAAGAGCTTCAAGACGCAGGGCAAGGGAGCGCCGCAGCTGCGGTTCGAGATCCTCTGTGTCGACGTTGGCGCGACCGACTTCGTGACGTTCGCCTGACCGGCCCACACCCTAGCCCTCCCCCACGAGAGTGGGAGAGGGAATTTTCAGAGCACTTATGAACGGAAACCCTTTGATGATTCGCCGGAAGCGGCGCGAGCATATCGACGTGATTCTCCACGACTGGGATCAGCCCGAGGGCGCGCAGTCTTACGAGCTGAAGCTGTGCCGGCTGACCGGCAACGACGTGCTTCGTGCGCAGTCGCTGTGGGAAGAACTGACGCAGATTTACGCGCTCGGCAGGACGCCTCTGCCGCCGGTCGATGATCAGCCGGTGATCGTGTCGAGCGGTGCCTGCCAGCTTGCGGCTTACCTTTACACGGCCCAACGCGAGACCGACCCCAAGGAAGGCGGGGTCACGGTCGAGTCGCTCTTTGCGATGATGACGAGTGACGTGCTGCTCGCTCAGATGCAGCAGGTGTTCTCGGCGGTCCTGCCGCTGCCGACGCCGCCTCAACTGGACGAGAAGGGCGAGAAGAAGCAGGGGCTGGTGTTCGTCGACCCTTTATCCTCTGGCGCGACGCAGCCGTCCGCGTCTGCGCAGGAAACTTCCTAGGCCACCCCGAACTCATGGCGCGGGCCGATACGGCCCTCTGGTCAATCAATGAGCGTCTCGGGTCGCTGTGCGGCTTCCTGGGTGCTCCGGCTGCTGGTTGCGCGATGCCTGAGCCGTCGATCGACTGGGTGGGCGAGCTGCTTGAGACGTTCAGGTCGGATGAGGACGAGGGCGCGGATCCGAACAAGGACCCGCTGGCCAATATTCCCGGGACGATCACGGACTAGGCGGCTTCGTTCTTTCGGGTTGGCCTGGCATGGTGTCGCGGGAGAGCCGCGAACGGCGTCTTTGGACTGGATTCCGCTCATGAAACACTAGGCCGCAATCGCTCTTATGCCCATCGTCATCAACGTCGCGACTCAGGCAGACCTAGGGGTCTTCAAGGACCTCGTGAAGGCACTTGGCCAGGCCAAGCAAGCCACCGCTGGCTTTGCTCAGGCGACCGGGCCGTACACGGGCGGGTCCGGTCGGGGCTCGAAGCCTCCTCAGGTCGGACCGACGCAGATGGACCTGTTCAAGTACTTCGATGGCATGAACAAGGCCACGAAGGGCGGATTCCAGAGCCAGCGAGACGACGCGCTTCGGCGGGCATTTCTCGGCGCGCAGCAGCGCTTCCTCCAGTCTGGCGACCCAGCGGCACTGCGGCAGATGAACGCGCTCTCTGGGCAGGTTGCGAAGCTGGGGCAGGGTTCGGGTGGGCTTGGCCAGGCGATCCAGCGCGCGATCATGTCGACGCGGTTCGGGGTGGGTGGTGGCGGAGGTGTTCAGCCGCTGATCGGCCAGGTGGCGAACGTCCTGGGGAAAGCTGGCCCGATCGGCATGGCGGTGACGGCGGGCGCCGCGGTGATCGGTACCTTTGTCGGCTCAGTCCAGAAGGCATCCGAGAGCATTAACCAGTTCACCGACGGGATGCTCAGCGCTCAAACTACGGCAACGACATACGCACGAATCAGCGGGCTGGGTGCACTCGTCGGCGGGGATCCGGCGTCGGTGGCGAGGAACGTTATCAATCAGGCGCGGAACGACCCATGGGCCGCACAGCAGGCAATGCGATCTGGAATCAACCCGTTTATGCCTGATTGGACGCAGGACTATGGGGACGCTTTTGAGAGAATCGCGAGGAGCTTCCAGGGCCTGTCAATGAGGGATGCTCAGTTGAAGGCGAACCAAATGGGAAGCCCTGAGTTGGCGAAGCTGGCCTTTGCGACGCCTTCCGATGTGGCGCTGATTAAGAGAGCCATGCAACCTCTAACCGGGAAGCAGATGCAAGAAGCTGCTCAGTTTTCGCTCCACGCCGCGGCCGCACAAATGTCGCTAAATCGAACGTTCGACGAGCTGGCAGGCATGTTTCTACCCGCAGCCACGTCGGCCCTAAAGGACTTCACGGGAGCGCTCTCGGGCATCACCAAGTGGGTAGCGGAGCACGAATCAGGAGTTCGAGGTGCCCTCGGACCGGCTGCTGGCGGCGAGAAGGGTTGGGAGGCAATCAAAGGGTATGGAGGCATTGGCGGCAACAAGATTTGGGATTGGATCTTTGGCCCGGATGGAAAACCAGAAAAGAAGTCGTCATCAGCCAGCAATGATCTTCGAGACAACACGGAGGAGCTTCGCAAGTTGAACGCTAACATGCGAGAGAACGGCATCTACGGGGGCGGCGGACGGGCCCAGCGTGCAATTCCGCGGAGAGCGAGGAACGGACACTACCTGAACGAAAGGGCGCTTCGTGAGGCCATGCAGGGCGGCCTGCTGTAGAATGAGTCCGTGCGTCCAGACTTTCAGATGCGCAAGAAGCGGTCCGACCTGGTCAATGCAATCGCAATAGCGGTTGTCGTTGGTGCGTTCTGCCTTTTGGGGATTCTGATTCTCGGGGTTATGGCTCCGCGGTCAACACGCGAGCCTGCACCTAGTGGACCGATTCTCCAACAGGGTCGCTAGGGGAACGGCCCGCTTACGCGAGCCTTGGGCGACGGGCGAGGCATCTATGGTGGCGGCCAGCGGGCTCAGCGGGCGTTGCCGTCTCGGCTGAAGGGCTTCTACTTCAACGACCGGGCGTATCGGCAGGGGCTGTCGACGGGGCTGCTGTAAGAGGGCCCCGGTTCCCGCCAAGGGGAGAGCAAATGCGGGTCGGGACGCCTCTTTGGGGTCATTGTATCACGGGTTTGCCGCTAGATCGGCCCGTTTCTTTCCTTCATGCCCTCTTCCGCTCAGACGACGCCTGGCCGACGAACCAGGATCACGATCGGGCACATGCCGGAGGTCGTCACTCAGCTTCCCTTCGTTTATGAGCGGCGGGCGGACGAGATTGCGCGGGGGACGCAGGCGGCGGACGTCGAAATCAAGTACGTCGAGGCCATCGGGCTCCGGCTGCGGGCTCATCAGGACGATGTCGGTCGGCTGTTTGAGCGCGCGGATGCGCAGGACAAGTTCCTCACGGGCGCGGCGGTCCAGATCGCCGACAACTGGGGCACTCAGCTCGTTCACCGGCAATACGACTACCCCGAGCTGAACTATGTCGACACTGGCGCAACCACGACGGTGCCGATGTACGAAAAGCGGGTTCCGGCGGGGGCTGACTGGGACGGGCGGCTCGACGCCGACGAGGCGGCCTTCCCTGGGCCGGTTAGCTCTGAGGACCCGAGTCCGCTCGATCGGGTGTTCAAGACCACGGAGGTCCACCGGCCCGACCACGCGCTGTATCTAATCGCGTTCGTGCCGTTTTCGCCTGCGCGCGGCGGCCCCTGGGGGACGATCTACTTCACGGGTCCGGCAGGGACGAACAAGGCGGGAATGGGCACGGGGCAGTACGCTTGCAAGGCCTACATGGACGGCAAGTGCCGACTCTACGAGCGGTGCAAGACCGGCGGAGACCTCACGGGCAGGGCGTGGGTGCGGCGGTTCGAATTCGAGTACGCGATTGACCCGGGTCCGGATCGGCTGTACTACATCCGGATCGAGAGCAACGCCTCGGAGTCGTGCGGATCTTCATGGAAGGGCTCGATCATCACCTTTTCGTCCTACCAGCAGGCGCCTATCTCGAAGTCGCTGCGGTCGCAGGGCATTCTCGGCGTCGTAAACTCGGCGGCAACCATCGGGGTGTCGGGGTCGAAGCCTCCGGCGGTGTACAAGGTGCCGTTGGAGGAGGTTCACCCACCCGAGTTGCAGCCGGTCCGGGTCGATTTCCGGCGCGACGTTCGTGGGCTGCTCTCGGTGTCGAACGCATCGTTCCCGGAGTCGGTGACTTTCGACGATGACCCGTTCGTGGTAACGGGTTGGCCGACGGCGGGGACGCCGATGCGGGTGGAATGGTACGGCGACTTTCCGCCTGGGTGCGACCTCGACATTCGCCTTCGAGACGCCACGACAGACGCGGAACTTCCCGACGGCGAGCTGACCGTTCACGACTGCTTGGGCGGGGTGCGCGAGTACCCGATGACCGCGCACGAGCCCTCGCACCGGCGGTTCTACGCTCGCATCACGATGACCAGCGACGGAGACGTGACGCCGACGCTGATCCGGTACCGAATCGTTCGTCGCGGAACGATCGACAATCCCGAGTTTGATACGGTGGTTCTGCCCACGGCGCGGGCTGGCTCGAACGGACTCGGGCGACAGGAGATCGTCGACCTGGTCGAAATCGAGGACGCCACCGATGACCCGGCCCAGGAGGCGGCGTCGGTCGTGATTGCCGACTTCACGGCGGAAATGCCTGAACTTCAGTACAAGGTTCGGCAGCCGGTTGACGTGGACGTGGTTGACGGCAGCGGCAACATCGTCACGAAGCTCGCGCGGTTCTACATCAACCCGAACGAGAGCGAGCAGATCGCGGGTGAGCTGGTGGGCGACCCGGCGAAGGTCTGGCCGAAGGCGGGTGCGCGCCGTTACAGACTCTCGGGCAACGGCGAAGCGACGCGGCTCAAGTCGATGCTGTTCCCGCACCGGTGGAGTCTGCTCGATGAGCCAGCGGAAGGCGAAGGGACGCCGGTCAACACTATGAAGGTGACCTCGGGCCTTGCCACCGCTTTCGAGTTTGCTGGGTATCTCGAAGCGGCGGGGCGGGTCGATGTGCCGGACCTTCCCATTCGGTTCTTCCCCGGCGATGCCGACTCTCAAGACCTGATTGTCGAGCCGTTCGCGGAGATTTACCCTTGGATCGTGGAGAATGCGCGGGACTACCTTGGCGGCTGGCCGGTCCACGACCTCAACGCGGGCGACGACGGCATGTGGCGGATTATCCAGCAGAAGCGGCCACCCTACAACGTCGTGATGCGCTTCACGGGTCTGCACCCGGGCGCGGGCAAGCTGCCGCACCTGCTGGCGTCGTATCCGGTCGACAATGGGATTGGGGACTTCTCGACGCAGCTGATCCCGCACAACTTCATCGACCGCGAAGGGGCCAAGCGCCACACCGAGCCGCCTGAGGGCAACTGCGTCATGGTCTTGGGCGGCGTTCCGGTCGGCGGGGCCCAAGTCGCGTCTCAGCTCACGCAGTTCCTGTTTAACCCGGTTTCTTGCAACTTCTTCAACCTGGCTTCAAGCCACGACCATTACCCTGATCCGTCTTCACCCGACTTCATGGGCGGCGACGCGGTTCCGATTGTGGTGATCGACGCCACGCTCTCGGAGCCGGAAGCGGTGAACTGGGTCGGTCGGCGGGTCTTCGATTACTCCTGCTACGCACGGGAGTATTGGTCGTTCCACGCTCCGCTGCGCTACATCGTCGACGTGACGGACCCCTATCAGACTTACCCTCGGAAGCTGCGGTTTGGCGACGTGGTCGAGGTGCTGCAGGCCGACGGTGTGACCTGGACGACGTTCCTCGTGGTGCGCTGCTCGCCCTCGTATCAGCAGGACGGCTTCCAGTTCGCGCGGTATGAGTTGGTGACCTCATCGGTGATTCAGCGCTTCGGGATGCCGGTGGGGGCTTTCGACCTGTTCGTGCTTGAGAAAATGCGGCGCAGGGCCCTTCAGCGGTCGCAGGGGCGTGGGTATCGGTCGCAGTTCCTGCGGACGGCGAACCGGAAGGTCGAGGTCGGGGCGTCGTCGATGGTGATGTCTCCGGCGATGCAGATGGGTCCGATCCAGGAGATCGATCCGGGCGAGGCGACGTTTGGGACGTTCAACTTCATGCCGGACTATGATCCGGTGCCTTAGAGCCGTTCGTTGGGTTTCATGGCTTCTTGTGCGCGTCGGCGGCGCTTTGACGGTGGGTGGATCGAGTTTCGAGCAGGAGGTACGCCTGAGTTCGTCGAGCGCGTGAAAGCGGCGATGGAGCGGGCCGTGAAGGTGGAGCGGCTGACGGACAAAGCGGCGCGCGAGCATCCGGACTACGTTCCGCCGAGGCCGCCTCGTCGCGGTGGGTGCGGAGGTTCGGGTGGTTAGGCGAAACGTCGGGCCGCGCAACTACCGCTTCAAAGCCGTCTTCACTCCCGCGGGGAGCTATTCAGGGATTGGGGTCGGGGTCACTTCGTTCGGTACGGCGACGATCCAGTGGGGCGCGGACTTTCCTGCGCAGGGCGTTCGGGCGACGTATGGAGTGGCGGACAGTCCGGCGGCTTCGGGTGGTTCGCTGGTCATCGAGTCGCCGTACTTCACCACGATCTCGATCGGGATTCTCTCGTACATCGGCGCGGACGTCGAGATCGAGATTGACGGGCTCAGCTTGAGCGTTCCGCCGCCCTGCACGGGCTCGACCTGGTCGTTCACCGAGATGCGGATATTCGTGGACGGCGCGCCGCTGCTGACGCTGGGGCCGACGGGCGGGACCGACTCCTACAGCCACCGGAAGAACTGGATGGGCATGGAGGCCGAGGACTCGCCAGCATCGCTCCGGCCCTGCGGGCCTGGCTGCCCTGGGCCGGGCGTCGTCTCGACGCTCGGTCAGACCACGCAGGTTTACGGCGGCTACCAGATCGACGATGGCTCCGGCTACGCGAGCGAAACGGTGGCGATGCTGGCGGCGGGTGTCCTTGCTCCTGGCGCGGTGGCCTGCCGGGACGACGGATGCGACTGTACGGAGGACTTGCCCGGGATTACTGGGACAGATTCTTACGCTGTCCTGGTGGCGGCAGGGTCTTATTTCTATGCCAGCGATACCGTGAGCGTGGAGGATTGTTACTGCCCTACCGATCCGCCGACCTTCGCGGGGACGATCCATCTGCATGATTCCTTCGCGCGCAGGTGGCGGCAGTACGCTTACGTTCACATCGTCTCGACCGCGCACGGGATTCCGTACACCGGGGTTCGGAAGGACACCTGCTGCGGCTGCGCTTGCATCGTGGTTCCTGATGACTGCGACTTCGATGATGATGCGGACACCGAAGCGATCACCTATTGCGAGACCTATCGGTACGTTGAGTCTTGGGTCGGGCACGACTACTGCGCGTTCGACTGGATTCCCTGCCCTGATCCGCCAGGCGGAAACTGTGGCTCGCTCTTCGAGAACGACCTCTGCTTCTACCGGGCATCCGTGCATGTTTATTGGCCGACAGAGCCCGGCTGTGGCGGTGAGTCGGCTTCGGAGCCTCACAACTCGCGCGACTTCCTGGGCCGGTACACGCGGGTTGCGTCGAAAGACGGGCAGCTATGGCTACTCCGGGCTGACGCAGGGTCGCCTCGAAGCGGCTGGCACCACGAACTGCTGTGGGGCTCGAACGTCGAGCGTCCGCGCGGGCTCTGGAACCGGGAGTTCGCCTTTGAGCTGGTTTACCGCGATACCTCAGACGGGCACGTTTATTGGACTCGGTCGACCGATGATTGCAACACCTTCGAGACTCCCGAGCTGCTCTTCATGGCATCCAAGTACCCCGATCCGTTCCACGACTCCCGGTGGACGGGCTTTGCCGTGTTCAGGCACGACTCGGGATCGAGCGGGGTCGGCAAGATCTACCTGCGGCTGCGTGGCCCGCACGACAATGCGCATGGCGCAGAGTTCACGGTCAAGGACGCGGCGGGCGTTGCGATCTCGTTTGAGGATGAGTCTTTCGGCATCACCGTGCCCTCGATCGGACCGAACGCCTGGGTTCTCACGGCAAAGAAGGCCGGTGACACTGAGCCCTCGGAGTGGGAATCGACTGACAACGGCGCTTCATGGGAGCAGGTTTAGCGCATGGCTGTAACGCTGCTGGCTTCGGCTTGCCCTCCGCCGGTCGTTCCGAGCGGGCTCGTTTGGCCTGAGGACTGCTACGCGGGGACGGATTCGCCGGACGTTGCCGGTGCTCTCGCATCGGGGCGCGATCCCTTTACGCCTGAGTGGAACCAGAACGCGGCGATGCTGGACCTGGCGACGCGGTCTGGCTCTGGCGGGTACGGGCTCGTCTATGGCGGGGTTATCTCGGACGGTGGCGGGCTGAACGCCTCGGTCACGGGCGCGGTGGCGCTGATCGATGGCGTGGTGGCCAAGAAGACGTTTGCGCTGCTTTCGCTGCCGGCATCGCAGCCAAGGGTCTGGATCTGGTTCAAGCAGGACAAGACCCTGCAGTACACGCTCACCACCACGAAGCCTACGGCGAAGTGCGTTCTGCTGGGCTCGCTGGCAACGGACGGCTCTGGCGTGATTGCGGGCTCGATCGACACATCGGGTGTCGTGTACTTCGCTTCGGGCGTGTTCTTCCGCGAGACGGCGGACTTGGGCCAGCCTTCGGACTCGCCGGACTCGACGGTTCGGGTCATGACGAAGACCTCTGGCGGGCTGTTCTTTTGGGATGGGGGTCAGTGGGCGCTTGTGCCTAAGGGCCTCAGCTGGTCCAAGGATGTGATTCCAAGCGGCGAGACGGTCGTTATTCCGAGCGGGGCGCAGCAGTCAATTTTTGGGACGCTTTCGGTGTCGGGTCGGGTCACCGTTTATGGGAAGTTGAGGGTAACTAGCTAATGGCCAACGTAACAGACATCGTAGACGGCGACATCAAGGCTGACAAGATCATTGGGAATGCGGTCGCGCTGAGCTTTGGGCGCGCTGCGGTCACGATGACCGACGCGAACAAGACGCTCTCGTCGAGCGAGTACGACCAGCTCATCATCGAGATGTCGGGGACGCTGACGGCACCTCGTGACGTAACTTTGCCGCTGACTGACGGCGCGCCGAAATTCGTCGTGAACAAGACTGGCCAGACGCTGACCTTTAAGGGTGCATCGGGTACTGGCGTGGCGGTGGCGACCGTGAAGGGCGCTTGGATCTACAGCGACGGCACGAACTGGTATCGGATGTCGGCAGACGTTACCCTTTAGCGTTCCTTCGCTTTGACGAAACACCAGCGCATAAGCGCGGTCCAACAAATGCATAGCCCTGGCGGGAAACTCTCCCTGCCGGGGCGCTTTTTCGTTCGTTTGAGCTATGCCAAAGCTCACCGACCTTGTCCCCAAGCCTGCGGCCTCGAGCATCAACACCGGACTCAAGCCGTGTCCGACCGAGAAGCTGATCCAGCTACATGGCTTGCCTTCGGACCCACTACCTGCTGAGCCGCTCGGGGCAGCTGCCATCACGAACAAGTGGTGGCGCGACCGCATGGTCACGGAGGACGTCGGGCCGTTCCGGGTCACCGGCTTCAAGCCAGCCGTCGCTCACCTGCGGGCATCGCTAAACAAGGTCCAAGCGCGAAAGCCTCAGCTCTTCAAGGCGCTGGGCTCGGCGGGAATGCTGGCAGTTCGGCACGTGCGCGGAGTGCCGGGTCAGCCGTCGAACCACGCGTTCGGCATGGGGATCGACTTCACGATCCTGGGGAAGCTCGATCAGATGGGCGACAACATGGTCATGCGCGGTTCGCTGGAGCTGTACTCGATCCTGAAAGAAGACCTTTGGTACTGGCTCGGCGCGGCGAGGCGTGAAGACGGCATGCATTGGGAAGCCTCGAAGCAGCTCGTGGACCGCTGGATCGCCGAAGGCTTGCTCTAAGGCGTTCCTTAGGCTTCGATGGGCGTTATCACTCGGCTTCAGGGTCAGGCGGTGTATCCGGTCGCCTACTTCAGCGACGGGGGGCTGGTGCTCGCGACGAATCGCGATTTCTCGGCCACGCTGTACATTCTGACCAAGGCAACGCCGGAACCGCCAACACGAGCTGAGGTGCTGGCGAGCGGGACGGCCGTCGCGGTCCAGACGAGCAAGTACGCGAGCAGCTCGGAGAAGTGCTGGATGTGGGCAGCATCGAGCGCTGACTGCGACGTGGAGTTTGCTCCGTCGGTGCAGCCGGTCCTCGAGGAGTCTGAGGAGATTCGCGGGCTGTACAACGTCAAGGGGCTACGTCGGCTGATCGAGCAGATCCCGAAGGCCATGACACCGGGCTCGGGCGGCATCGACACAGTGTGGGTTGGCGACTCGCTGCTTGAATCGATGGGCGTCACCAGCTACCTGGACGACTCGATCTCCTCGCAGTTCGGCAAGCTCGTCCAGGTAGCATACAACCCTGCCGGGTGCCCGGGCGGGTTGGGGCTCGTTCCGGTCAGGTCGGGCAACGCTGACAACCTCTACAACTGGGGCGGGCTGCTAGTCCTCAACTCGGTGCGCAACATGGTCTGGACGGCGAACAACACCGTCACGAACACGGCCAGCGGCAACGCGATCTCGCGCAAGCGGGTGTCGTTCTCGGGTGCGACTAACCAGATCCGGATCTTCCTCGACCCGCAGAACACGTCGCCTTCGAAGCGGCGAGGGGTCACGTCGATCGATCTTGTGTTTGGACAATCGAACGGCACCGACTCGGGCGGCATCACCGGTGGCACGTTCACCTGGGACCTCCACAACTTGGACGCGTTCTGTGCTGCGGCTGCCTCCGGCTACTCCCTGACGGGGACGATCAACTCGAACGGGACGCCTTCGTTCGGGAAGCGGTCGCAGATCGGCGGGACCCTCGATCCGATGCTCCCCTACTCGGTCCAGGTCAGTGGCCCGGCGAGTGGCACGGCGAACATCGATGGGATCCTGTGTTTCAACGGCGACGAGGCGACCGGCTGGCGCAACCACAATGCCGGCCGCGTCGGCGCGAATGTCACGGACAGTTGGACCGAGGAGACGCTCTACGCCACGTACGACGCGTGGTGCACTCGCTCGGGCTCACCGGCAGGGTCTCGGGCTACGAACTGTTACTGCTTCGTGGGGAACCTGATCACGAACGCGTGTGCCGCCCAGACTCCCATCGCGACGTTCAAGTCTGGGCTGGCGGTTCACATGGACCGCGCGATCGGGCTCGGTGCCTGCTACTGGGCGATCATCCCGCCGGTCTATGACGACGGCCTCCGGGCCAAGGCGATCCCTTACGAGGCGTACAAGCTGGCGATCTATGAGCTGGTCGCCGAGCGGTCAGACAACGTGGTCCTGATGGACTTTGATCGGTGGTCCAGGGTGCCGGCGACCGACGCCTATCTCAACACGACGATGGGCTGGGTCAATACTTCGATGGCTGACCACCACACCGACGTGGGCGCGATGGGCCACGCCGAAGTGCTCTTTGCGGCCGTTCGAGAGGCTCAGGCAGCTTTGGCGGTGGCAGCGTGAGGTGGCTTCAAGATTGGGTGAGCGGGCTGTTCACGCGCAAGTACGTGGACCTCTTCATGGAGGAATACGACTGCCCGATGATCAACCGGATGACGTCGGCGGACTGCGCTCTCATACTCACCGAAGCAACGTCCCCTACGGGATCGATCGTCGTCACCTACAAGCCGTTCATCGTCGACAGGCCCCTCATCATGCGGGGTTGGCATGTCCCCGTTCAGAGCAACCCTACGGACGCGACCAAAATGCGGCTCGTGCTGATGTCGGCGGACTCGTCGACGAAGCTGCCGACCGTGCGTCTCGCATCGACTGACTCGGGGTGGTTCGACGTGTCAGCCGCCAACACAACCATTGGGGACGCGGGCGGCGACAACCATAAGCAGGTACTGCTGTCGGCCAAGACGGCGGTCCCTTCAGGGCTTTATGTCCTCGCCTTTGCTTCGACCTCGCCCGCCGCTGGTGGCAACTTCCGGGGTCGATCGAACCGCGATATCCTGAAGGGTCGGCGGGCGATGCAGTACACGGGCGCGACCGACCTGAACGCCAACTTCGCCTCGTTCAACATCCCAGAGAATCCGGCTGCGGGCTCGTTGGCGGCGGCGGCGGATACGTCGAACGGCAACATTGGATTCCGGATCCTCTGCTCGAGGACACTCGGCGGGCCGGTGACGCTGTGAGGCTGCTCGGTGCGCCTTGGGCGGGTGGCAAGCCCGCCAATCCTGGGTACGCCTCTCTCGGCGTGTTTCAACGCGTTCTCGACATCTGCCCAGCGCTTGAGATCACTCACCTGCGGTTCAATCTCGGCCTCGAGGTCAAAGCGATGCCGGATCTCGGCTTTCTGCGGAAGCTCGTGGCGCTGTGCGCTTCTCGTGGCGTTGGGGTGTTCGGGGTGATCGGAGACATCCGGACACCTACCGCCTACGCCCAGCAGGTCGCCGATGTCATAGCGTCGACCCTTGAGGAGCATGGGCTCGACCCAGCCGAGAGTGGCGTGATCCAGGTTGGTTGCGAGCACGGCTTCTATGGGGTCGGCGACCTGCTCAGGAACGCTCCGCGCGACCAAGAGGGGATTTGGCCGAAGGACGCAATCGCGAACATCGTGCGGCTGGCCAGCGGGCTGAAGCTACGCGGGATGCTCCTCGCTGCGCCGTCGATCGAGGCGGAACGGCCCGAGACGATGGCGCGGGAGCTGAAGTCGCTGGCGGGGCTAGGTCCTGTTGGGATGAAGTTCGACATGGTCTGCATGCAGTGCTACAAGGGCCGGACACAGGCATGGGCCGATGCGCTCCGGTGGCGGCAGCTTGCGCTTCGTGGTTCAGCCGTTGGGGCGTGGTCGACGCGAATCGTCATCACCGAGATGAACCAGGAGGGCGGCGGACTGTCGATCGAGCAGGCAAAGGCCGCCATGGACGAGGTGCGCGGACTCGGCTTCGATGAGGTTGGGTGGTTCTCGGGATGGGACAAGTACGCCCCTCACTTCTCGCTGTTGCCAGTCTCAGCTTAGCCCCAAATCCGACGCAGTTTCAAGAAGTGAAGCGGCCTATGATCATGCCCTGAGGCTGTGTCTTATCTTGTGTCTTACGCTTCTCGTGCAACCCTTCGGAACCTCCATTAAACCCGGCGTTCCAACCTAGGATGCCTCCTCTTCAGGCTCAACCGGGACCCCGCGCAGACATGACACTGTAGGGGTCACAGGTTCAAGTCCTGTACCGCCCACCACCTCTCAGGTTCAAAAGCGAGCCTATTGAGCCCCGAATTTGGGGCTTTTTTGTTGAGTTCCGTAGTGAGTTCATTGGTGAGT
>JAIBBE010000009.1 GCA_019694835.1 Fimbriimonadaceae bacterium
TTGAGTCCCAGGAGCGAAACGAGTGTTGGATAGATGTCGTAGTTGCTGACCTGTTCTTCGACTCGCTGCCCCGCCTTCACGAGTCGCGGGTGCGACATGATCAGCGGGACCGACAGCGTCCAGTCGAAGATCGACCGCGGTCGGGAGTGATCCCCCATACCCCAGTAACCGGCATGGCCGCAGGCCGTGCCCTGGTCGGCCGTGAACACGATCAGCGTGTTCTCGGTGAGGCCGAGCTTGTCGAGCGTTGCGACGACTCGCCCGACGCCGTCATCGACACCGCTGACCTCCGCCGCATATTTCCGAATCGCGGCCAGATCGCCGATCCATTTCTGGTTGTTCTCATTCCAGGGCGCTGATTCGCCCCGAGGGAACGACGGTAGCGTCTGATTGCCGTAAACATCGGCGAACCGGTTTTTGATCGGTTCATGCATGCAGTTGCCGATGCCGTACGGGCCGTTGTACGCGAGGTAGAGGAAAAACGGCTTACTCTGGTTCTTCTCGATGAAGCTGACCGCCCGGTCTGTCCAGAAGTCGGTGAGATATTGAGGCTCGATGCGGACCTCGCCGTTTTCGACGACCTCCTGGTCATAGAAACCCGTCGTGTGGCCATGCGGCTTCGTCACCCACTCGGTGAATCCCTTCCGCGGCTTCAGGTTCTCTCCGAGATGCCACTTTCCGCAGAGGCCGGCCGTGTAGCCCGCGTCGACAAGCAGACTCGGCAGTGTCTGAAACTCCTCGAGCGTGTAATACGCCCGGTCGCTGATCTGGACCCGACCGGCTCCGAGATACGAATGCACGCCATGCTGCGACGCCATCAGCCCAGTCATCAGCGTCGCCCGTGTTGGCGAGCAGACGGCGTTGTTCGCAAACGCCTTCTCGAACAGCGTTCCCTTCTGAGCGAGGCGATCGATGTTGGGCGTCTTGATGTCGGGATTGCCGTAGCACCCGAGCGACCACTCGCCGTGGTTATCCGTGAGGATGAACACCAGGTTCGGCTTTGACTCGGCGCCGCGAGCGATCTGCGGCACGAGCAGCACGAGGATCAGAAAAGCAAAGCACTTCTCGAACGAGCGAGCGCGGGAACCATGCATGATGTCGTTCCTCTCAAGATGCGATCAGTCGCCAGTATCTTGAGAGAAGTGGAACGCCTCCGACAAGCGGCCGGGGGCAGTGATACCACTTGGATGTTTTTGCCGCAATTGGTTTCGCGAGGTGGTCATTCGGGAATTCGGTGAAGTGTATAAGGCCGTGTTTCGTGGGGTGGAAGGCCCTTTATCCGAATAGCCGACTCGGACGTTTCGAGGATTTGTGACGAGTCCTCCTGTCCGTAGTCGAGGCTGCAGCCAATGACTCGCCTGGTCCAAGGATCGATCGTCGCCAGCCCCCGCCGAATCCAGGCGGGGCGATTAGCCCCCCAGATCAGCCGGTCGCCTTCGACTCGCCACGATACGAGCTTTCGATTCGGGAAATGGACGCTGATCGCTGTGCCATTTGCGTAGAACGTGACGACCGGACCTACTACTTCTTCTCCGGCGCGCCACTTGCCCACGAACCTCGCGTCCCCGCGGGGCCAATACCACCAGCCCGCACCGACCATCAGAAACAGCAGAGCGCCAGCGATGATCCATCGCCAGCGTTTGCGTTTCGGCTTGGGCGTATCGTCGGTCATGCCGCCAATCTACGGGCTGGCTCCGCGATTCGACGGGAAAATTGCGCCGCGTCTCCGAACAAAACGTCCAGCTTCCAGACGCGGTCCGTTAGGTTGCCGGCAGATTCGTGACTCAACAGTGGATCAGACTTCCGTTGACGCTGTGCTCGTGCGACTTTCTTGGCGATCTTCGCGTCCTTGTATGTTGAAAACAGGACGCCGTGAATCTCAGATGAAGCCAGCAGGCCGGGGCTGCGGAGCGAAGAGACCTCCAAAACTCTCGCAGCTCAGCAGACACGGCCGGTGCGGCCGGCAGCAGACCGATCGCGACCAGGTCTCCCAAGACCGAACAGAAGCTGGGTCGTTGCCGGCCTCGTGAAATCAGCCCGAACAGCCGATTGAACCGGCGGCTCAAACCGCCGAGTTCGCATTCGCAAGGCAGGGACACTTTCATGATGGACACCGTCAACTCCTTCGTCGGGATCGACATCTCCAAAGACTCCCTGGACGTCCACGTCCTCGACGCCGGAGCTGCATTCCGATGCCACTCGAACGCGGAGGGCCGCCAAAAACTCATTGCACAGCTCCCTCAACCACAATCCTGCCTCATCGTCCTGGAAGCCACCGGGGGGTACGAACGCCACCTCGTGTGCGATCTGGCTCAGGCCGGGCATCTCGTGGCCGTCGTGAACCCCAGTCAGATCCGGGCCTATGCCAACGCCCTGGGGGTCAAATCCAAGAGCGACAAGGTCGATGCCCGCGTCATCGCCCGCTTTGCTCAGGCCGTGAAACCACGTCCCAAAGCCGAAGGTCACGAGCGACAGGCGGAACTCGATGAACTGGTGGCCCGCCGCCGTCAGCTCTTAGAGCTGCGAACGGCCGAGTTTAACCGCCGCGAGACCTCGATGACCAAACCGGTCAAGCAGAGCCTGCAGCGGTCGATCAATTCCATTAACAAGGACCTGGAGAAGATTGACCGGGCCATCCTGGAGCTGGTCGCATCCTACGACGATTGGCAGGGGAGGCTCCAGCAGCTGACCAGTGTGCCGGGTGTGGGGACGGTCACGGCGGTGACGCTGGTGGCCGAGCTTCCTGAACTGGGACAGCTGAACCGTAAGGAGATTGCGGCCTTGGTCGGCGTGGCGCCTTTCGACCGGGAGAGTGGCCAGTGGCGAGGTCAGCGGAAGATCTGGGGAGGTCGGGGCAGCGTGCGATGTGCGCTCTACATGGCGGCCTTGGCGGCCAAGAAGTTCAATCCCGACATCCGGGAGTTCGCCCAACGTCTCCATGACCGAGGCAAGAAGGGAAAGCTTGTGCTGGTGGCCTGTATGCGGAAGCTGCTGACCATCCTGAACACGATGGTGAGAGACAATACGATGTGGTCCCCGCGACTCGCCGC
>JAIBBE010000014.1 GCA_019694835.1 Fimbriimonadaceae bacterium
TCTGGAGGACAACTACACCCTGGAGCAGTTCCTCGAGTGCTTTCCAACCGTGCCAAAGCAACTCGCACTCGCGGTGCTGGACGAATCCGAGACGGCTCTCCTCAAACTGAAGACGGCATGAGGGTTCTTCTCGACGAGTGCGTGCCTGCACCTCTTGCTCACCTTCTGCTACCGGAACACGAGTATTTCACGGCGCGGCAGCAAGGATGGGAAGCCACTTCGAACGAGAGCTTCTTAGCCTCGCGCAGGGCGATTTCGAAGCGTTTCTAAATCTGGATCGCGGAGCAACTCGGTCGGTAAACTGCTTCTATGACATTTAAGGTCGTCACCGAGCCCGGTGAACAGTCGGGATTCGTTTCGCACGTACCGGCTCTGCCTGGATGTTGGTCGCAAGGCGCGACACGCGAAGAGGCGCTGGCTAACATCCGCGAGGCCGCCGAGGGATGGCTTGAAGCCCAGCAGGACAAAATGGACCGCAACATCCCCCCAGGCCAAATCGATCTCATCACGCTCTAGCCATGCCGAGACTCCCGGTGGTGAGTGGGCGCGAAGCGCGAAGAGCTTTTGAAAGAGCCGGGTGGGTGTTTGACCGTCAAAGGGGCAGCCATATGATCCTTGGCAAGCCGAATTCGTCCGGAATGCTCTCCATCCCCGATCATCGTGAACTTGACACCGGCCTCTTGCGAGGGCTTGTTCGGGATTCCGGACTCTCGGTTGAGGAGTTCATTGCGCTACTCTAAGGAGTCAGGAGCCGGCCATAATCTCCTCCGGAGTCCACCCATGACCGCACAGCAAATCGTCTCAGAAATCGAGCCGCTCGGAACCGAGGGCTACCGGCGGGTCTTGCGCAACCACGGCGTCACCGGGCCGCTCTTCGGCGTAAAGATCGAGGAGCTTAAGAAGTACGAGAAGGCGATCAAGAAGAACTACCAGCTCGCTCTTGACCTCTATGACACCGGAATCTACGACGCGATCTACCTGGCCGGGCTCATCGCCGACGAATCCAAGATGACCAAGGACGACCTGCGCGGCTGGCTCGACAAGGCCAGCAGCGACGTGGTCGCCGAGTTTGCGGTCGCTTGGGTAGCTGCGGAGGGGCCGCACGGCTGGGATCTCGCACTGGAGTGGATCGATTCGCCCGACGAGAAGGCGCCGGTGGTGGGCTGGGGGACGCTGTCTTCGCTAGTTGCCGTAAGAGACGACGCTGAGTTGGACATCCCAGCTTTGCGGCGCCTTCTGGAGCGTGTTTCTGCGACCATTCACGATCAGCCAGACCGTGTTCGCTACAAGATGAACGGCTTCGTGATCGCCCTGGGATCGTACGTGAGCGAGTTGACGGACGAGGCCCTCCGTGCTGGCGAGAAGATCGGCACCGTGAAGGTCTTTATGGGCAAGACTGACTGCAAGGTGCCCTACGCACCCGACTACATCCGCAAGGTCGCCGACAAAGGACGGGTCGGGAAGAAGCGGAAGTCCGCGCGGTGCTAGACCTATGCTGGAGCCACGGGCTCCTCAGTCGCCTCCGCTGGAATGGCCTCGCGCACGGCAGCCAGCTTGAGCTCGAACTCTGCTAGCTTCTTGCCCTCCAGCGCCACCGGGCGACCGTCCATCAGGGCGGTAAGCGCCTCGCACTCCGCGCGGGAGAACCTCACGGAACCCAGGACATGTTCTTCGAACGCTTCATAGGCCAGCGGCGCGACAGCCCTTGCACACTGGGCGAGAGCTTCTGCAAAGACCCGGATCTCGTACTGCGCATGGGCGTCCATCCGGAGTCGTAGGAAGTGAAACAGGTTGTGGAGGTCGATTTGCCAATACCACTCGGTGTAGAGCGAGATGGGCAGGTTGGCGCGGGCGAGTTCGCGGGCAACGCCTTTCTCGATCATCGATTCATAGTTGGCGTATACCGCCTTTTGCTCGGCCTCCATCGCCTCGATGATCTGCATGGCCTCGGCGAGCGGGAGCGCCTCGTCGGAGCGGGCTTGCTTGTTTGATTCACTCTGGAAGCGCACCTGATCCGGCTCGGGCAAGTAGAACTCGTCCTTCATCACCGAATAACGGCCGCTGATTTCGTTCAGCCGCGCGGTTCGGTGGCGCACCCACTGCCGGGCGACGAAGATCGGCATCTTGGTGTGGAAGGTGAGCACCACCTGCTCGAACGGCGACGTGTGCTCGTGCTTCAGAAGGTAGTGGATCAGGCCGCGGTCTTGTCGGAAGCTCTTCGTGCCTGCACCGTAGCTCACCCGCGCCGACTGCACGATTCGCTGGTCACCACCGAGATAGTCGACGAGGCGAACGAAGCCCTTGTTGAGAACCGGGATTTCTTGGTCGAGAAGCGCTTCGGCGGCGTCGACAATGATACGACCCATTTGCTTACTCCTGCGTGAGAATGTCGGGGCCATCCTTCGTGATGGCGACGGTGTGCTCGTAGTGGGCGGAGAGCTTGCCGTCGGCGGTGACGACCGTCCATTTGTCGGCCAGCGTCTTGACCTTCCACGTGCCCTCGTTCACCATCGGCTCGATGCAGATCGTCATGCCCTCCTTGATGATGGAACCCTTCCCCGCTTTGCCGTAATTGGGGACACTCGGCTCTTCGTGCACGCTCTGCCCGACCCCGTGGCCGACGAGGTCCTTGACGACCGAGTAGCCGTTCTGGACCACGTATTTCTCGACCGCAGCCCCGATGTCGCCGATGTGATTGCCGATTTTGGCCTTGGCGATGCCTTGGTAGAGGCTCTCGCGGGTGACGTTCATGAGGCGCTGCGCCTTCTCGGAGACTGTCCCGACGGGATACGTCCACGCCCCGTCCGCGACCCAGCCGTCGAGGGTCACGCCAAAGTCAAGGTCGACGATATCGCCTTCTTGGAGCGGCTTGTCGTCGGGGATGCCGTGGATGACGACGTTGTTCACCGAGATGCAGGTCGCAGCCGGATAGCCTCGGTAGCCGAGGAAACTGGGAATGCCGCCTGCTTCGCGAATCAGCCTCTCGGCGAGGTCATTGAGCTGTTTGGGGCTTGATTTGCCGGGCACGATCGATTCGGAGACCAGGCGCAGGGTTCTGGCAACGACTTTGCCCGCCGCACGCATCTTCTCGATTTCATGGGGCTTCTTGTAGACGATCATCGCTTAAGGCCTTCGACAATCGCGGAATAGACCTGCTCCGGTTCGTTGCTTCCGTCGATCCGCAGCAATTTGCCCTTGGCCGCGTAATACTCGATGACCGGTCGCGTGTTCTCGTGAAAAATCTTGAGGCGCTCGCGAATCGTCTCCGGCTGGTCGTCGGTGCGGACGAAGAGCGGGCCGTTGCACTTGTCGCAAAGCCCTTCGCGCTTGGGCGGTTTCGTTTGGGCGTGGTAGATCTCGCCACATTTGGTGCAACCCATCCGTCCCGAAAGCCGTCCGACGACCAAATCGTCGTTCACTTCGATGGAAACAACTTCATCGATGTCCATCCCCATATCGGCGAGCATTTCGTCCAGGGCTTCGGCTTGTCGAACGGTGCGCGGGAAACCGTCCAGGATGAAGCCGTGCTTGCGCACCTCGTCGGTCCTGATCCGTTTGGCCATCATCTCGATGGTCACCCCATTCGGGACGAGTTCGCCGTGATCGATGTAGCGCTTGGCCAATCTGCCGAGATCGGTTTCGGCTTCGATTTCGGATCGGAAGATGACGCCCGAGGAGAGCGGCTTGAGTCCCAGCCGCTGTTCGAGCAACGCGGCCTGGGTGCCCTTGCCGACGCCCGGTGGTCCAATGAGAATGAGTCGCATGGTTCTTAATGATCGGACGGATCGGTCGGATCCGTCCGATTAAGAAGGCTAGACTACTGGCCGTACTGCTTCATCAGCAAGTTGGCCTCGATCTGCCGCATCGTTTCCAGCGCGACGCTTACCATGATGAGCAAGGAAGTGCCGAAGAGCATGCTCACGTTGAGCGAGCCAATTCCCGGCGCGATCAGCGGAACGAAGAACTGGGTCAAGGCGATGATCGAGAGGAAGAAGGCTCCCACGATCGTGATGCGCGAAATGACGCCGTCCAAGAACTCCTTCGTCTGCTTTCCAGGCCGTACGCCAGGGATAAACGAACCGCCCCGCTTAAGGTTGTTCGCAATATCCTCGACGTTGTACTGAATGGCCGTGTAGAAGTAGGTGAAGAAGAAGATCATGAAGGTGTAGATCAGGGCACCCACCCATCCCTGCCACCGATGGAGATCGATCCTCATGAAGTCGGCGATGGTTGCAAACACACGCCCTACGCCGTTGTCCGGCCCGAACATCGTCGCGAACTGCGCTGGCATGTAGATGAGCGAGATCGCGAAGATGATCGGGATAACACCGGCAAGGTTGATCGAGAGCGGCAGGTAGCTTGTCGAACCACCTACAGCGCGCGTACCAACTTGACGCCGCATATGCTGAATCGGAATTCGGCGCTGCGCGATGGTGAACAGCACGATGAGCCACGTCGTGGCGAGGAACAGCATCGCGAGGATAATGCCTTGCCACCATTGGACGGCCTGATTGCCGATAGCCGTCATGATTTGGCTGATCATGTTGGGAATCGAGATAACGATTCCGGCGAAGATCATAAGCGAGATACCGTTGCCGATACCCTTCTCGCTCACCTGCTCACCCAGCCAAAGCATGAACATCGCGCCTGCCGTCCAGAAGATGATGACGGTCACGAGTGTCCAGGGGGTCTGGGCACCGATGGCTGATCCCATCATTTGGAGGAGTCCCCAGCCCTGGAATCCGCAAAGCGCGAGGGTGAGGGCACGTGTGCGCCGATTCTGCTGACGTCGCGCGTATTCTCCGCCTTCCTGCATCTCCTTCTTCCATTGGGGAAGAGCCGAGGTCAGGATCTGCATGATGATCGACGACGTGATGTATGGGTTCAGACCCAGGGCAAAGATGGAGATTCGCTTGAGGCTCCCTCCGCCAATGGTGTTCATCAGCGAGAAGAACGCATTCTTGGAAATCAGCTCCTCGAAGGTCGCTGCGTTCACGTTCGGGATCGGGACCGGAACGTGCGTTCCGAGCGCGTAGATTCCGAACACGAGCAGCACGAACAGGAGGCGCTGACGAATTTCTGGATCGGCCCAGGCGAGCCTGAGTGTTTCCAGAAGAGGCATGCGAAGACTCTTGTCTCCGCGTCCACCGCCGTAACCGCCTACGCCTGCGCCGATCGCACTCACAGCTTTGTAACCTCGCCGCCCAGGGATTTGATCTTCTCTTCAGCGCTCTTGCTGAAGCGATGGGCCGATACCTTCAGCTTCTTCTCGAGTTCGCCGAAGCCGAGAATCTTGATGCCGTCCTTCATGCCCGGTATGATGCCGGTCGCCAAAAGCTTCTCCGGCGTGACCTCGTCGCCCGCATTGAACAGCTTCTGCAGATCGTCGAGGTTGACGATCGCATACTCCTTGTGGTTGATGTTGCGGAAGCCCTTCTTCACCGGAAGTCGGCGTTGAATCGGGGTTTGGCCGCCCTCGAAGCGGGGATGGATTTGGCGTCGAGCCTTCTGGCCCTTGGTGCCGCGTCCAGCCGTCTTGCCGAGGCCGCTACCGATCCCGCGCGCCACGCGTCGGCGTCGCTTGGTTGCCCCTTTTGCGGGGCGCAAAATGTGGAGACTCATCTGACTACTCCTTGACCTCTTCGACCTGGAGCAGATGCTTGACATGGTGAATCATGCCCCGAATCTGCGGGCAGTCCTTATGCACGACGGTCTGTTGCATCTTTCGCAATCCGAGCGCCTTGACGGTCGCACGGTTGCGGGGGGTGTTGCCAATGATGCTTCGAACGAGCTTAATGCGCAGCATCCGCTTCCTCCTTTCGTGCCTTGGCCAGCCACGGGACCAGTTCGTTCACGTCCAGACCTCGCGACTCGGCGGTCGCTTCGGGGATGCTCAACGACTTGAACGCTTCGATCGTCGCGTAGGCCATATTCACCGAGTTCCGGCTGCCAAGGCTCTTCGCAAGGACGTTGTGGATTCCCGCTGCTTCGAGGCATGCGCGAACCGCGCTGCCCGCCTTGACGCCCGTTCCCGGGCTTGCCGGTCGCAGGACGACCTGAGCGGTTCCGCACTTCGCGGTCACGGCGTGTGGAATCGTGTCGCCGATCATCGGGACCTTGAACATCGCCTTGCGAGCGGCTTCCTCAGCCTTTCGGATCGCATCGGGGATACCGCGCGCCTTGCCGAGCCCGACGCCGACGAGGCCCTTGTTGTCACCCACAACGACCAAGATCGACCAGGACGCGGTCTTGCCACCCTTGTGTGTCTTGAACACCTTGTTGGAACGCACGACGCGAACGTCGTACTGCGGTCCTTCGGTAGGGGTTCGCGACTCGCGGCGGCCCGTCATTCTGTTTGCCATTTTCATGCTTAGAACTCCAACCCGCCTTCTCGGGCACCTTCAGCGAGGTTGGCAACGCGGCCATGATATCGGAAGCCACCCCGGTCGAAGACGACCTTGGCCACTCCCTTCTCTTTGCAGCGCTTGGCCAAAGCCTCGCCGACCTTCTTCGCGCCTTCGGCATTGCCGCCGACCTTGAGGTCTTTCTCCAAACTGCTTGCCGCGACCAGCGTGGTGCCGGTGCGATCGTCGATCACCTGAGCCGAAATGTGCTTCAGGCTGCGAAAGACGGCCAGCCTCGGCCGCTCGGCGGTGCCGTCGACTTTCTTGCGGACCCGCGCGTGGCGGACGATTCTGAGCTCTGATCTGTTTTTAGTTGGCATTGCTCAAATCTCCTTACTTCTTCTTCGCCGCGCGCTTTCCGGCCTTGAGCTTGACGACTTCGCCTGCGTAGCGAATGCCCTTGCCCTTGTACGGGTCCGGCTTGCGGATCTTTCGAATGTCGGCGGCGACTTGACCCACCTGAGCCTTGTCGATGCCGTTAATGGTAATGCTCTGGGCACGCGTCTTTTCGTCTGCGGTCACCTCGAACGAGATGCCGGGCAGCGCTTCAACCTTGACAGGGTGCGAATAGCCCATGTTCAGCAGCAGGTTCTTTCCTTCAAGCTGAACACGGTAGCCGACGCCCTGGACCTGAAGCATCTTCTTGTGACCTTGCGTCACACCAACGATCATGTTGTTGATCAGCGTGCGAGCAAGTCCGTGCTGGCTCCGAGTCCGGTACAAGTTGTTGGGTCGATCGACCTCGATCGTACCGTTGTCCTGCTTGATCGTCAACTCGCGTGCGATTGGCTGGTTCAGTTCGCCTTTCGGTCCCTTGACGGTAACTACGTTGCTCGCGTCCACGCTGACGTTGACTCCGTTCGGTACGGTGATGGGAAGTTTTCCGATTCTTGACATCGTTTTCTCTCCTTACCAAACCTCGCAGAGGATCTCGCCGCCAACATGGCGCTTGCGGGCCTCGCGATCGGTCATCACACCGCTGCTGGTTGAGAGGATTCGAGTGGCGAGGCCACTTCGGATCGGCTTCAACTCATCCGATGCCTTGTAAACACGCAGGCCTGGCTTGCTGACACGATTCAGCTTCTTCAGGATCGGCTTGCGCTTGGCGTCGTAGCGGATGTGCACACGGATCATCGGGAACTTGCTTTCCGTCGTGATCTCATGCGACTTCAAGTAGCCCTCGGCTTCGAGGATCTTGATAATGTCGATTTTGATCTTGCTCATCGGGATTTCCACCGACGGGAGCCCGGCTCGGGCACCGTTGCGAATACGCGTGAGCAGATCAGCGATGGGGTCGCTATGCATACTGAGTCCTCCCTGAGCCCTACCAGCTCGACTTGGTCACACCTGGGAGGAGGCCTCGGTGGGCGCTTTCCCGGAGACAGATACGACAGATGCCGAAGAAGCGGTTATAGCCCCTGGCCCGGCCGCACAGACTGCAGCGATTGTAGCTGCGCACCTTAAACTTAGGCGTGCGCTTTTGTTTTACGATCAGACACTGTTTTGCCATTCATTCTCCCGCCGTTCCCGGGCCGGTTTGCGGCAGCGCCGCACCTCACCCGTGGCTAAGTTGTGGGGTTGGCGCACACGAGGCACGCCGATCCCAAAGGATACCCTCGCACGGCCCGGGCTTGCAACAGGTATGAGGCCCTTTCACGACGGCCGCGATCCGATCTTGAGCTTCGTCTAGAATGAGGCATGGTGGCTGCTTTGCTTGCCTTGCTTCTGGCTCGAAACCCCGAGATCGATTTCACGAAGCGCTGGATCTACCTTTCCACCAACTTGCTCGTCGACAAGAACGTCGACGACGGCCTCGCTCTCATCGCGCGGGCGAGGAAGGCGGGATACAACGGCGTGCTCCTCTCCGACAGCAAGTTCATGCGCTGGGACATGCTGGATGAGCGGTATGCGCGGAATGTGGAGCGATTCCGGAAGGGGGTGCGGGATGCCAAGTTCGAACTGGTCGTCTGCGTCGCCCCGATCGGCTATTCGAACGACCTCCTTAGCCGCGATCCGAACTTGGCGGAGGGACTGCCGGTTGAGAATGCGCCATTCCGAGTCACCGACGACCGCAAATTGGTGCCGATCAGCGATAGTACGACCCTCAAGAACGGCGGATTCGAGGCCGCGACGGGCGATTCGCCTCCGGGTTGGGATTGGGTGGACCAGCCTGGCAAGACGTGCTTCATCGACCGTTCGCAGAACTCGGAGGGCCAGTGCAGCCTGCGCATGGATTCGCCAGGTCGGACCAACCCGGAGAGCGGGAACGCGCGCGCGAACCAGAAGCTGAAGGTCAAGCCGTTCCGCAACCTCCACCTTGCCGTCGATGTCAAGACGCAGGGATTCGAAACTCCGGGCAACGTCAACATCACGATCCTTGGGAAGGACGGGCGGTCGTTGCAGCACCGCTCACTGCCGGTTGAGCGTACGATGGCGTGGAAGACGATTGACGTGACGTTCAACACCCTCGACAACACGGAAGTCCTCCTGTATCTGGGCGTTTGGGGCGGGAAGAACGGGAGCATCTGGTGGGACAACGTTCGACTCGAACCCGCTGGTCTGGTCAATCTCGTCCGACGTTCGGGCGCGCCGTTGAAAGTGACCACCAAGGACGGCATGCCTCTCAAGGAAGGCACCGATTTCGACGAAGCCCGCGACCCGAAGATGGGCAACGTGCAGTGGTCCGGCGACTACGATGTCTGGCACACGCCTCCGACGTGGACCGTCCCGACGGGATCGAGCCTGAAGCCCGGTGACGAGGTCCTTGTCAGCTACTTCCACACCGCCCTCATCTACGACGGCCAAGCCAGCGTGTGCTTTGCCGAGCCCAAGGTTGATGAGATCGTGAAGTGGCAGGTCGAGCAAGTCAAGAAGCACCTCAGCCCCGACGGATACATGCTTAGCCACGATGAAATCCGCATGGGCGGGTGGGACGCCAGTTGCCTCGCGACCAAGAAGGCACCGGGCGAGATGCTCGCCGACAACGTGCGCAAATGCGCCGCGATCTGTCGCAAGGCCGATCCGGGCAAGACGGTTTACACCTGGTCCGACATGTTCGACCCCTTCCACAACGCTCTGGATAAGGGGCCTTACTACCTGGTGAAAGGCGATGGACCATGGAAGAACTCGTGGCTCGGACTTGACAAAGACATCGTTATCCTGAACTGGAACATGGGTGCCTCGCGCAAGAAGGCGGCAGAGTTCTTCGCCGGCCGCGGCCACCGGCAAATCCTGGCGGGCTACTACGACGGCGGCGGCGCCCCGATCCCAGCTTGGTCGGCCGATGTGCCCGGCGGTCCGCTTGGCGTCATGTACACGACGTGGGGGAATAACTGGAAGGATTTAGAGGACTTCGCCAAGCAAGCCGGCTGGTCTGATCCTCGTCCAAAATAGGCCATGGAACTCGTCGATGCGATGCTGACCGGAGGGGTGTTCCTCAGCGCGCTGATGATCCTCGTTTGGCTGGCGCGGCTCAAGTCGCAGGGGGCGCGGGCCTACGTGATGGCGAGCGCGTTCGCCTGTATGGGCGGCCTCATCTTGGCGCTCAAACAAGGTCTCTCACCTGTCTTGCTCTGGTCACTGGGCGTCCTGGTTTTTGGGTGCCTGGTCGCGGACTTCGTGATCAAACTTGGAAGGCAAGCCAAGGAGAACTCGCGATGAAGATCGCGGTGGTTGGCGCGGGACCAGCCGGCCTCCATGCGGCACTAAGACTCCAGCGTGAACACTCGGTGGAGGTCTTCGAAGCCCGTGATCGAGTCGGAGGCCGTTTAATCACCCATCCCAGTGGCTACGAGGCTGGAGGCGAGTGGATCGATGCCGATCACGACCGCTGTTTGCTTTCCCTGCGTTCCTGCGGAATCGAACCGGTTGCGTCAGAGGGCGACTACCGGATCTTCCGTGATGGCCAGAGTTTCAACGGCCCCGATGCGGCGATGCGGGCCGCAAAGGCCAAGGTCGACAAGGCCGCCGAAATCGCATCGAGACCACTCCTTGCCACACCGTGGGAGAATCGCGACCAAGCCGCTCTCGACAAGTTGACCGTCCTGGATTTCGTGTCCCAAAGCGCTCCGGGTGTTGACGTCTATTGGCCAAACGCCTACTATCGGTCGGACGAAGGTGAGGATTTATCTCGGATCGGGGCGCTGGGCTGGCTAGCGGGATTCCGGAACTACCTGGACCGCGAGGAAGGGGCAGCTAGCGCATTTCGGGTGCCCGGTGGAATGACGGCTTGGATCGGTGAACTCGCGCGCAACCTCAAGAAGCCGACGCAATTCAAGCATGTGCTCCAAGCGGTTGTCCAGAGTGGCGATTCGGTCTGGCTGGATTTCGGCGGCGAAGCACTTCCCTTCGATCGCGTCGTTCTCACGCTGCCGCCACGATGCTACGATCACGTCTTCTTTGATCCCGGGCTGCCGACCGGGAAAGCCGAGGCCCTTGCGCAGTGCGAGATGGGACGGACGATCAAGATCGGGCTCATTTACAGCTGTCGGTGGTGGGAGCCGCTCGGCTGGAGCGGCCATCTGTTCAGCGACCGACCCTTGCAGCAGGTATGGCCGACGCTCGAACCTTCGCCCACGCTTTGCGCGTACATCGGAGGCGACGATGCGCTCTACTGGCTCGATCAGCCTGACCCCGTTCAGGCCGCGGCCCAGATGCTCGAGGAGCATGTTCCGGGCGGAATCGACCACTTCATTTCCGGCCAAATGCACGACTGGATCGGCGATCCGTTCTCCCTCGGCGGGTTCTCGCATCTCGCTCCCGGGTACGTGCTCGGTCCGATGCGCCACATGCACGAGCCGTTTGAGCGGGTCCATTTTGCGGGCGAGCACACGAGCCTCTGGACCGGGTTCATCGAGGGGGCGCTCGAAAGCGCGGAGCGCTGCGTAGAAGAAATCCGGCTATGCGAGAACTGATCACCAACTTCGTCTGGGCGTTCGATGGTTCGAGCCAGGAGATTCTCATTGAGGATGGCCGGGTCGTTTTCCGTGGTGAGCCGAGCAGTGATCGCCCCGCCGGTGCCGAGGTTCACGACCTGGGCGGTGCCATGCTCGCACCTGCCTTCATCGATCCGCACTGCCACATCCTCCCGACCGGACTTGATCTCCAAAAGCTCCACCTCGGCGATTGCGACAGCCCCGAAGCGGTGCTGGCGAAAGTCGCCGCCCGTCACGCCGAAATGGAGCCGGGAGCCTGGCTGCACGCGGTGCATTATGATCAGACGCGGTTCGAAAACGCCCAGCATCTCACGCGGCACGACCTCGACCCGATCAGCACCGAGCGTCCGATCCTGCTTCGCCATGTCAACGGACATGCGAGCATCGCCAACACGGCCGCTCTGACTGCCGCCAAGATCGCGCCCGATGTTGCTGATCCCAATGGAGGCACGTTCGTTCGTGACGAGAAAGGCGAACTCAGCGGTGTCCTCCTCGAAAGGGCCCACGAAGTCGTGACGGCGGCGTCTCCCGAACCGACGCTCGATGAGATGGTCGACGCGATCCTGAAAGCTGGCGACAAGATGTCCGAGGTCGGGATCATCGCCGCAACCGACATGATGACCGGGCGCTGGAACCTGGACAAGGAACTGACCGCCTACCGGATGGCCTCCGAGCAAGGCTGCCGTGTTCGGCTGCGGCTGTTCTTGCAGTGGGGGACCGTCCTCGGGCCGCGTGGCATCGACCCGGCCCTGCTGGAGTCACATCGACAGGCAATGGATGAGGAGCGCTGCAGGATCTGTGGATTGAAGATCTTTGCCGACGGTGCCATCGGCTCGTCCACGGCCGCGATCTACGGTTCGTACACCAGCGCCCCCGACCCCGACGCGAAAACCTCCGGTCAACTGATCTACTCCCCAGAACGCCTTCGAGAGATGATTCTAAAAGCCGATGACGCGGGTTGGCGTCTCGCCATACACTCCATTGGCGACTACTCGACCGACCTTGTGATGGCTACGTACGCAGAGACGGCGGATCCGAAGCGTCATCGAATCGAGCACGCGATGCTGCTCAGTGATGCCCAGATTGACCGTTTAGCTCATCTCGGCTGTCATGTCTCGATGCAGCCCGAGTTTCTGCTCCGCTTCGGCCACGCCTATCGCAAACAGCTTGGACCGGACCGGGCAGCCAAGCTCAAGCGATTCCGCAGTGTTCTCGATGCCGGGATTCCGCTGAGTTTCAGCTCGGACCGACCCATTGTCGCCGGTGATCCTCAGGACGGCATTCGGATGGCCACCAACCGCCCGGCCGGATTTGACCCTGGCGAGAACGTCTCGTTTACGGAAGCGCTTCGGGCAACGACTGAGTTGGCGGCGATGGCGAATGGCGACGAGAAGTTGATGGGCAGCCTTACTCCGGGTCAGATCGCGGAGTGGCGAACGGTCTAGCCTCTGTTCGCCGACATCTTCCGCACGAACAAGACTCCATCGGTCAGGTATCCAATCGCGCGGTTCTCAGGCGCAATCGAGGGTTTGTCAGCGTGAGCGGCGACGAAGACGCCCTTTTCTCCCTTATCATCCCCCGGAACCAGCCACAGCGATTGAGAGTGACCGACTTCGCCACGCAGTTCGAGGCGCTGGGGCGTCAGCTCGACATCCAGCGGCATAACCGTTGGACGATCCCATTCCCAAGGGCCTGGGAAACGTATCTCGCGGACCGCCCCGTTGGCGGGAATCACTTCGAGAACCGGCGTGCCGAGCGGGGGCGCAGGGCGAGACGCGACCCAGAAGCGGCTGCTGAGTTTGATCTCGGTGACCTCAAGCACTACTTGGAATTTGGCTGTGCCCCTGATCTGGCTGTCCCCATCGTTGAGCGCAATCTCAACCGGCTGCCCGCCGCCCTTCTGATAGACGGCGCTGCCCGAATTCGCCCAAACCGGACCCGAAAACCCCTCCTGAACCGCGCGGTCAAGGTCGCGGGAATAAACGAGAGTGCCTCCGCCCTGGGTCAGGACGAGGTGCTGCGTCTTCTCTCCCGTTTTGAGTCGAAAGATGGCGTGGATGAGGGACGGCGAGGGATCGACATCGACATCCGCGTTGCCTTCAAAGAGCTGCCCAAACAGCTTCTTCGACTTCTTGGTCCGAGCATCGATGACGTGGATTGAGATTTCGGTCTTCCCTTCCGGCTTGCGATAGGCGATGACGAGGGCGGCGGCTGCACTCTCGAACCACTGCATCTCATACGTCTCGTCCGGCCGGAGGTGGAGGAGGACATTGCCCTGGAGGTCTCCCAAGCGATAGATCCCGATTCCGGTACCGTTGTCGTCTTTGCGCGCGTAGAGCGCGCCCTCGCCGTGGGGGTGCCACTGGTAGCTCTCGACACGCAGGTCAACCGCCGTCGGCGCCTCCAGTGCCGGAAGTTGGCTTCGCTGGGTCGCTCCCTGACTCGCCAGCACCATGACAACTAACCCAATGGCGTTCATGGCCCATTATGTCGAAGCAAGACGTCAGAAAAGCAAGGATCGCCCCGTACCGCCTCGCAACCTGCCGGCGAACCGAAAGTACCGCTGGCGTCCCGCCGGCATGCGTACGTACCCGCTGGCACCTTGCCGGCATTCCCAGCCCTCTAACGTGAGATCGGCTAGCTGGAGTCCCCCGGAGCCGGCGAGACGCCAGCGTTACGCTCGGTTCTCTGGCAGGTTGCCAGCGGTACGATTGGCACTCTTCGGCCCCGACCGCTATCCAACCGTTGACACCGACCTCTACGGCGTCGTATAATTAGCAGACAAGGGGTGGGAGTGCTAATCCCGCCACGCCAACTCAAGGAGAACTAACATGGCAGCAAAAACCCTGCTTTATGATGAGAATGCACGACGAGCGCTGGAGCGCGGCGTCAACAAGGTCGCTGATGCGGTCAAAGTGACCCTCGGACCGAAGGGCCGCAACGTGGTCCTCGACAAGAAATGGGGCAGCCCCACGATCACCAAGGACGGCGTCACCGTCGCCAAGGAGATCGAGCTCGAAGACCCGTACGAGAACATGGGCGCACAGCTCTGCAAGGAAGTTGCGAGCAAGACCAACGACGTCGCTGGCGACGGCACCACCACCGCCACCGTTCTCGCCCAGGCGATCGTCAACGAGGGCTTGCGCTACGTCGCCGCTGGCGGCAACCCGATTGCGGTCAAGCGCGGCATCGACAAGGCCGTTGAGGCTGTGATCGCCGAGATCAAGAAGGCCAGCAAGCCGATCAAGGACAAGGAACAGGTCGAGTTCGTTGCCACTATCGCAGGCAACGACAACGAGATCGGCAAGCAGGTCGCTGAGGCGATGGACAAGGTCGGCAAGGACGGCGTCATCACCGTCGAAGAGAGCCGAGGCCGCGAGACCACGCTCGAAATTGTCGAGGGTATGCAGTTCGACCGAGGCTACATCAGCCCGTATTTCGTCACCGACCCCGAGCGAATGGAAGCCGTTCTCGAGAACCCGCTGATCCTCCTCCACGAGAAGAAGATCAGCAGCGCGCAGGACCTCTTGCCGTTCCTGGAGCGCGTGGCCGCCACTCGCCGCCCGATCCTGATCATCGCCGAGGACATTGAGGCCGACGCTCTTGCGACCGTCGTTCTCAACAAGATTCGCGGCGTGCTCCAGATCTGCGCAGTCAAGGCACCGGGCTTCGGCGATCGCCGCAAGGCCATGCTCGAGGACATCGCGATCCTCACTAAGGGCAAGTTCATTTCCGAGGATCTCGGCACCAAGCTCGAGAACGTGAGCGTGGACATGCTCGGCACGGCCAAGAAGATCGTGATCACGAAGGAAGAGACCACGATTATCGAAGGCGCCGGTACCAAGGCTGAGGTCATGGGCCGAATCGCGCTCATCAAGAGCCAGATTGAGAAGACGGACAGCAACTACGACCGCGAGAAGCTCCAGGAGCGCCTGGCCAAGCTCAGCGGCGGCGTCGCCGTCATCAAGGTCGGCGCTTCGACGGAGACCGAGCTCAAGGAAAAGAAGCACCGCTACGAGGACGCTCTTTCCGCGACTCGCGCTGCGGTTGAAGAGGGCATCGTCGCAGGCGGCGGAGTGACCCTGCTCGCCGCTGCTGGCGCTCTTGAGAAGATCAAGTCGGAAGGCGACGAGCTGACCGGCATCAATATCGTGCGACGCGCCCTCGAAGAGCCCCTGCGCACGATCGCTGAGAACGCGGGCCTCGAAGGCAGCGTCATCGTCGAGCGAGTTCGCGACTCGAAGCCCGGTTTCGGCCTCAACGCCGCCACCGGCGAGATCGTCGATCTCGTCAAGGCCGGCATCGTCGATCCGGCCAAGGTGACCCGGTCCACGATCCAGAACGCCGCCTCCATCGCCGGCCTCGTGCTGACGACGGAAGCCCTCGTGGTCGAGAAGCCCGAGCCGAAGAAGGCTCCCGCCATGCCCGGTGGCGGCATGGGCGACATGGACTATTGATCTAGTCCTTAGTGCAAAGCCCCTCGCGATTTTCGCGAGGGGCTTTGTTTTTGGGTGGCATGGGACGACACACGCAAAGACTTCACTCGTCGATCCGATGAGTTCCGTGAGAAGCCCAGACGTTACTTGCCTTTCACTCTCTGCATTAGCACCTTGTCCAACAAAGGAATCCACAACTTGTATCCTTCGTCATTCATATGCAGCATATCTTCGACGAAGATTTCCTTCTTCGGCTTGCCGTCAGCACCAAGCATGGCTGGCCACACATCCACGAAGGCAGTGCGCTTCTCCTTGGCCAACAACGACTGGATCGAGCGATTGGCTGTTCGGAACTTAGGGGCTAGATGCCAACGACTCGGACTCGGTTTCATCGACACGTAAACGAACCCAGAATTCGGCAATCGCTTACGGATCTTTCCATAGAGATCTTTGAATCGTTCCACGAAAACCGAAGGCTCCAAACTCTCCTCAGAAGCGAAATCATTTTCGCCGCAATAGAGGACGACTTGCGCCGGTTCATAGGTAAATACCACGTCGTTCAAACGCGCAGTGACGTCCAAAAGCCGTGAGCCTCCAAACGCCCGATTAAGGATCTTGCGGCCTGGAAATGCATCGCCGACTTTCGTCCAATTGGTGAAGGACGAACTGCCAATGAACACGATCTGTCCCTTGGCGGGAGGCGCCGCCGCGTCCTGCCTCTTGAACTCCGCAATCTCCTTCGCATAAGGCAGATCCTCAGGTTGTGTCAAGGTGAGGAGCAGCGGCAGGAAGAGCGTCATGCAGACGGTATACCCGGCGCGGCACCGCTAGCCGACGACCCGGAGCATCGTCCAGATCACCCAGCCGCCTTCCTTGCGCCGACAAAAAACCGCCGACCGATCACGGGTCTCGGTTACTTGGTTGACGCCTCTCAGGAAAGGAGCGAGGGCGGGAACCTCAGTGCCGGTAGCGTCGAAGGCGACGTATTTGTCCGTGACCGAGTACCGTCGCGCAATGATGAACGGTCCGAGTGTTCGGATCTCTCGAAGGCGCGGACCGCCCCAAGGCTCCAACCTACCCCCCTCAGCAGGGTAGTTCCAGAAGCAGGAAAAAAGGTCGTCCTTGTCGGTGAAGTGGACGAGTACCCGATCTTCTTCGACTAGTCCGACCGGATTGCCAGGGCCGAGCAGTTCGACCTGGTTGCCACGCGTGCGGAACACCTCATTGGCCCAATTGCTGGCAAACCCGTAGGTCAAAACCCCATACAGGGCATCGCCGCGCTGGAACATCACGACATCGACTTGTGGGGTCTTGTCGAGTTCGAAGAGGGGGCGGATTTTCCCGTGGTCGTATACAAAGGTCCGTCGATGACAGGAGTCCGAGTCTTGGCAGTAGTGCTGAAACGTGAAGACCTCGTCAGTGAGGAAGAAACCGGGTCGGGCGTCCGTCATCGCGTGATCGTCTTTGCGCGTTGCGGGAATGACTTTGCCTTGCAGGTTCTCTCCTGCCAGCACGACTTCATCCGTTCCTTTCGAATAGACGGTCATGATGCGGTCGCGAACCCAACGGCCCGTCAACTCAGCTCTTCCGTCCTTGTCGTTTAGTCCCAGGTAGTTCGGGGTCCCTATGGGGCGGGTGGTCGGAGTCACGCCTTGCCACAGAACAATCGCCTTCTGACCCGAGTTATCGGCGGACGATGCGATCAGGCTTCCATCGTAGGCGAGGTGGAAGCTGTCGTAGGTGGTGGTGCGCGACTGGGCCACGTCGATCACCTCGATGATCGTTCCGCCGATGTTCAAGCGTTCGCGCACCGTTAGACGAAGCGGCCCATCAACGTCGACCTTATTCAGAAAGGCGAACGTGCCGAGAGCGGCGGCGGACAAGCCGCCCACCAACAGTGCCCGCCGGGTCAATGTGCCTTTCACCTTCGAGGGCTGGTCAGGCGGGATGAACAAGGATCCGGTCAGCGCGGTCAGATCGGGCGTATCGACATAGCCGTATTCGTCGATCCAGGCTTCCTCGAAGTGCGTCACCAAGTCGGACGCCGCCGCGAGGTCGCCGGTCTGCTGCAACCAGCCATAAAGACGCCCCGCGACCTGGGGATTGGCCGGATAGAGGTCGAGGAAACTGCGGGCGATCGCTACGTCGTCGGGGGTCCAGGGCCGGTTGTCGCACGTTAGCCCGCTCGCCAAATGCGTCTCGACGGCTCGCCGCACGGGCCGAGCCACGTCCCCGTTCCAACCCACCATCACCGGCTGGAGCACGCTGGGACAAAGCGCCCTCTGATCGGAGGCGAGGAACTGGCCGACATCGGAGGCCAGCGTCGTCGGGAGCATGATCGCGTGGGAGTCGGCGGCGATCAGCGGGCCAAGTTCAAGCCTTTCGATTTCCTTCTTGAGTCGGCTGAGGCAGGGGCGCAGGCGCTCGAACTGGGCCGACTGTTCCACGTTCGGCCAGAGGGTCTCCGCCACCTGAGTGCGAAGCAGCCGCCCGTCCGGCGCAAGGGCTAGCAGGGCGAGCAACTCGAATGCCTTGCGCGGCGAAACCACCTCCTCCCGCCCGTCAATGAGCAGGCACGGAGTGCCAAACAGCCTCAGCGCCACCTCTCTCATGCTTCCAATATAGCCGAAGCAATCGGGCGTTCCACAACGCCAGCGTTGGCGTTTCAGACGACAATCACCATTACAGCACCGTTACATCGGTCCGGCGGGAGTCGATTTCACCTCAAATGGCCCTGTTTTTGGCCCACGGCACATATATGCTGAAACCAAAGTTTCGCGCAGAGGCACATGATGAAATTCCTCCTTCTCTTGGTTTCCAGTTGGTTCCTTGCCGCCTTGGCCACCGCTCAACAGGTTGCGTCCCTCACGGTCGTGTCTTCAACGATTACGGGTGGGTCTCTGGCTAAGTGTGTCGTGGCGCTTTCGGCTCCCGCACCAAACGGGGGAAAGCAAGTCAACCTCTCCAGCAGCCATCCTAGCGTCAGTGTCCCCTCGTCCGTCACCGTACCAAGTGGCCAGTCGAAAGCAACCTTCTTCGCCACCACAACAGCGGTCGGCTCCGAGACACTGAGCACGGTCGTTGCGACCGACCCCAGCAATGGCCCATCGGCAAACACGATCCTGACCACCCGCCCACTGGTCCTCGCCCAGCAATACGTCGTGGCTCAGAGTTCCGGTCAGATGGTTCGTCTGGATCTTGCAACGTTAACCGAGAAGGCGATCTTCAACACTCCCTTCAACTACTGCGACGCCTACGTTCGACAAACTGGCCAATCTCCGTTCTTTCTGTACCCACGCTCTGATACCCTGATCACCTACACAACGCCCGACAACCAGATCTGGTTGACCGATATCAACGGCAGCTTCCAGCGTCAGCTGACCTACGTTGGGTTCAACAGTTCGTCCAAGTTCTCGCCAGACGGAAGTCGCCTCATCTTCCTGCACGCCCCGACCCCATCATCTTCCAGCCGGATCGTCCAGCAGTACGACTTGGCCACCGACCTAATTACGAACCTCATGGGTAATTCGGCAGAGGAGGCGAATGGCTGTGACTGGATGCCAAATGGCAACGGCTACGTCTACGTAACTCCAACCGCGATTCCCGGTCGCAATGTCGTCAAGTGGGTTTCTGCAAGCGGCGTCACGACCACGATCGGTGACATGCTACTTGGAGGCCCTCAGCTTCGGGTGTCGCCGAACGGGACCCAGCTTGGCTTTCTGGGGAATGACTTCGGGTGGAGCGTGGAAACCATGTCCTTTGCCACCGGCGCGTTGAGTGGTGGCACGAACTACTATTTTGCTGGATGGGATTACGCTTCAGATGGCTCAATGTTCTTCTCAAGCGGCAATCCAGACTTTGGTACGCTCGGCGTTTATCGATTTTTGCCTTGGACTGGAAACTCCAGCTCCGTCGCGCCCCGTCCACTCGATAACATCACCGTCGTTCCAAAGATTCAGTACCCGATCTTTGCAGCGGTTAGCACGAATGGCAACTATGAGATAGTTCGCCTCTCTCAGGACGGGAGTACCTACACGAATCTAACGCAAAACAGCAGTGCCGACCTAACCGTGAAGGCAAGTCGAGACGGGCGATATTTGGCGTTCACCTCAAATCGTCAGAACGGCGGTTTGATGATTATGGACGTAGATGGCTCGAACGTCCGACAGGTTTCTCCTGTTGGAGGTGAACCTGACTGGAGTCCAGATGGCACCCACCTTGCAATCATTCATAACGGCGACATCTACAAGATTAATATTGATGGAACGAATCTCGTCCAGGTAACAAGTACCACTCGCATCGAAGGTTATCCGGTATGGAGTCCGGATGGTACAAAACTCGCCTACACCGGAAGTAACGATATCTATGTCGCGAATGCTGATGGAACAAATGAGTTCAGGCTCACCAGCCTGCCGGGAGAGGAATGGGCACTAAACTGGTCGCCAGATGGATCCGAAATTGCGTTTCATAATAATTCTAGCGGGGCCTGGCACATCTGGGTATGCCCGAGCGCTGGCGGTACTCCTAGGCAGCTTACCACCAGTTTCGCGCCCAACCAAGCTCCTTCCTGGACCCCCTACGGTGACATCTTGTACACCCGATCTGGTGGCACCATTTGGCAAATGGACCGATTGGGTGGGTCACAGATTCAGGTCAGTACCATGGGCATCGTCCAAACACCAGTCATGGGGCCACTGCCCTCCAACGGCCCTCCCCAGGCAGTCCCAGATTCCTACGCCACAGATGAAGACACTTCCTTAACGGGATCGAGTGTCTTGAACAACGACATCGATCCCGACGCCGGGGCGATACTAACCGCAAGCCTCGAAACCGGACCCCAGCACGCCGCCGAGTTCTCGCTGAACTCTGACGGGTCGTTCCACTACCTTCCCGCCCCGAACTTCCACGGCCAAGACACCTTCACCTATCGCGCCCAGGACAACTGGGGGGCGCTGAGCGGGGCGGCGGTCGTTACAATTCAGGTGACCAGCGTCAACGATGCACCGATCCTCAATCCGATCGGCGACCGGACGGTCAATGAGCAAACGCTTCTCACCTTCACTGCGTCTGCCGCCGACCCCGACCTGCCCACCAACACCCTCGTATACACCCTCGAAAACGCCCCTCCCGGCGCGTCGGTCGGAATCTTCAGCGGGGTCTTCCAATGGACACCGACCGAAGCCCAGGGGCCGGGAGATTACACGTTTACGGTCCGGGTCACCGACAACGGCAACCCGAATCTGTCCGACGAGGAGACGATCAGCGTCCACGTCGATGAAGCGAATATCGCGCCGACCCTGCAGGGGATCGGGAACAAGACGGCCGACGAGGGGAGCGGCCTGACGTTCACGGCCATCGCCACCGATCCCGACCTGCCCGCCCAGTCGCTGACCTTCAGCCTGGTCGGTGCCCCCACTGGGGTCGCGATTCACCCGACCTCCGGCGTCTTCAACTGGACACCCACCGAGGCGCAGGGACCGGGCGCGTTCACCTTCAAGGTCCGCGTGACCGACAGCGGCAGCCCGTCCCTCTTCGACGAAGAGGAGATCACGGTAACGGTGAACGAGGTCAACGAGCCGCCGGTGCTGAACGCGATCGGGAACCAGACGGTCGACGAGATGACGCTCATGTCCGTCACCGCGACCGCGAGCGACCCCGATCTGCCGGGGCAGGCACTCACCTTCAGCCTGGGTACAGCGCCCTCCGGCGCGTCAATCAACCCGACAACCGGTGTGATCACCTGGACGCCGTCCGAAGCCGACGGCCCGAACCCGTTCACGTTCGAGGTGATCGTGAGCGACGGCACTGCGACCGACACGGAGTCGTTCGTGGTGACGGTTGCCGAGGTCAACCGTCCGCCGGTTCTCACCCATCCGGGCGATCAGACGCTGGCGGAAACGGCCACGCTGTCAGTGCAGCTTGCCGCGACCGATCCCGACCTGCCCGCCAACGGCCTCACCTTCGAGAAGGTCTCCGGCCCAGCCTCTTTGACCGTGTCGGCATCGGGACTCGTCCAGTGGTCACCGACCGAGAGCGACGGCCCCGCCACCGTGCCGGTGATGGTGCGAGTCCTGGACAACGGCAACCCCATCCTCACCGACACCCGCACCTTCCAGGTGACGGTCACCGAGGCGAACCTGCCCCCGGCCATCGTCGCGATTCCGAACCAGACGATCGATGAGGAGGCTGCGTTCTCTTATCAAATCGTCGCCAGCGATCCTGACCTGCCCGGCCAGACGCTCACCTACTATGTCGCCCCGGGTGCACCGGCCGGATTGACCGTCGATCCACAGTCGGGGGTGCTCTCCTGGACTCCAACCGAGTCTCAGGGTGTGGGCACCTATTCGGTGACCGTAGGCGTTCAAGACGGACTCGGCGGGGTCGACGAAAAGTCCTTCCAGATCACGGTTCGAGAGGTCGTCAAGACGATCTCCGGGCGGATCGAACTCCAGGACTACTTAGGCGACATCACGGGCCAGCCGATCACGATCGAGCTGCGGATTCCGGGCCAACCGGTTGCGCTGTTCGTTCGGACGGTGAATCTCACCGCGACGGGTTCGTTCCAATTCACCACGACCTCGAATGCCGTTCCCGCTGGGGTCTACGACATCGCGGTGAAGGGCTCGCACTGGCTCAAGAGGCTGATGCCGAGCGTCGCCATCGCGGCCAATGGTCGGAGCGGCATCGACTTCGTCGGTGCCCTCTCGCTGATCAATGGCGATGCCGACGGAGACAACGAAGTCGCGATCGGTGACTTCGCCGTCATCAGTGCAGCGTACGGAAGCACGGTCGGAGATCCAAACTGGCTCGCCAGTGCGGACCTCGACGGCGATCTCGAAGTCTCCATCGGCGACTACGCGATCCTGTCGGCGAACTACGGATTGGCGGGCGACTGACCCCTCACCCCCTGCCCCCTCTCCCCGCCCTTCATCGGGGAGAGGAGAGGTTTGCGCAACTAGAGCGTGCCGCGGAGGGCTTGCTCGCGCTCGATGCTCTCGAACAGGGCCTTGAAATTGCCCTTGCCGAAGCTCTTCGCGCCCTTGCGGTGGATGATTTCGTAGAAGAGGGTCGGGCGGTCGGTGACGGGCTTGGTGAAGATCTGGAGCAGGTAGCCTTCGTCGTCACGGTCGACCAAGATTCCCAGGTCGGCGAGCACGTCGATGTCCTCCTCGATCGCTCCCACCCGGTCGGGCAGCATGTCGTAGTACGTCTTCGGCACGGACAGGAAGTCCACGCCGCGTGCCCGCAGTCGCGAGACGGTGTAGACGATGTCGTCGGTTCGCAAGGCCACGTGCTGGACGCCCGCGCCGCCGAAGAACTCCAGGTACTCGTCGATTTGCGACTTCTTCTTGCCTGCGGCGGGCTCGTTGATCGGGAATTTGACGCGGCCGTTGCCGTTCGACATGACCTTGGACATGAGCGACGTGAAGTCGGTTGAGATGTCCTTGTCGTCGAAGCTGATCAGGTTGGCGAAGCCGAGTACGTCCTCGTACCACTTGACCCAGACGTTCATCTTGCCCAGTTCGACGTTGCCAACACAGTGGTCGATCTCTTGAATGCCGATGCTGTCGCCGGGTTGATTCTCAGCGCGGAATCCGGGCAGGAACGGCCCTTTGTAGTTGTCCCGATTCAGCAGCGTGTGAACGGTGTCGCCGTAGGTGCAGATGCTCGCGATGCGGACCTTGCCGTAGTCGTCTTCCAAGGTCTCGGGCTGTCGCCAAGCATTTGCTCCGCGGTCGGTTGCCGCCTTGAATGCCCAATCGACGTCATCAACCTCGAACGCGATGTCCTGCACGAAGTCGCCATGATAGGCGATCTTCTCGGCCATCGGGTGGCCGGGCCGGACGGGGGCCGAGAACCAGACGGTGACGTCGTTCTGCTTCAGGACATAGCCGACCTCGCTGGTTGACCCCGTTTCGAGGCCCGTGTAGGCCCGAATGTCAAAGCCAAAGGTGTGCTGGTAGAAATAGCTCGCCTGGCGAGCGTTGTTTACGAAGTGGCGGACATGGTCCACCTTGCGAATGGGAAAAGTATCGGTGCTCAACGTTGGTTCCTCCGTTCTTCAGGTTGCGCGCCCCAATTTCCCGGTCGGGAATACGGTCGTTCGAGCAACGAAGAGCTTCCCTGGATTATATCAGGCGAGGGCCTTGTGAACGCAACTTGATTAGGCAGCGAGCGATCGGGTGGACCAACGTTCGATCAGTTCTTGGAGGTGTTCTCCCTTGATGGGTTTGGTCAGGTAATCGTCCATGCCGGCGTTGGTACAGATCTCGCGATCACCTTCGAGCGCATGGGCAGTGAGGGCGACGATGAGTTGGTGGCGACCGCTTCCCCGCTCCCGTTCGCGAATGGCATGCGTGGCTTCGAGTCCGCTCATTTCGGGCATTTGCACGTCCATCAGGATCAGGTCGTACGTGGCCGATTCGCTCATAGAGACGGCCTGGGCTCCATTTTCCGCAACGTCAACCTCGCATCCGAGGCGCTTGAGAAGGGCGACGGCGACCATCTGATTCACTTTGTTGTCTTCGGCCAGAAGCACCTTGAGGCCTTTCGAATCGGGCAATTGCGCGGGAGAACCAGGGGATTCAGTCGGCGCAGCGTCTCGTAGGGCTTCCTTCAAACTGCGGAGCAACTGCTCACGTCGAATGGGTTTCATGATGCAGGCGACAAGCCCAGCCGCAGTCTGTTCGGCCTTAGTGAGGCAATCGGAAGCCGACGAGAGCAGGATGACCGGTGGAGTTGAATTATCCCGACGGTCTTGGAGTTTCGAAGCCATTTCGAGCCCACTCATGCCCGGCATCATTTGGTCGAGAAGCAAGACGTCGGCACAGTGTCCTTTCTCGAGATATTCAAGCGCATCGAATGCACTTTGCGCCTCTGCCACCACCATTCCCCAGGCGGTGAGCTGCTCGCGCAACACTTGCCGATTGATCCCATTATCATCGACAACCAGCACCTTGTGGCCCCTGATTTCAATCGCTCCTTCCGTTGACGCCTCCAGGGCTTCGGCAGATGGGATTGGAAGCGTAAACCAGAAGGAACTGCCTACACCCAGCGTACTTTCGACACCGAACACGCCACCCATGAGTTCTACGAGTTGACGACTAATGGTCAGACCCAATCCGGTTCCGCCGTACTTTCTTGTCGTCGACCCATCAGCTTGCGTAAAGCTCTCAAAGATAGCGTCAAGCCGTTCCGCCGGGATACCGATTCCCGTATCGCTGACTTCTATGCGCAATTCGCCGTTCGTGTAGGCAACTCGGATAACGATCTGGCCGGTTTCCGTGAACTTTACGGCGTTGCCGATCAGATTGATCAGCACTTGCCCAATTCTTCCAGGATCGCCGATGAATGCTGGCGGAAGCGATGGCGGAACGTCAAGAATGATCTCAATTCCCTTTTGGTCTGCTTCCTTGGCGAGCAACGACGCCGAAGACTCGACCTGTTCATGCAGATCGAACGGGATCTGTTCAATAGTAATCTTCCCAGCCTCGATCTTTGACACATCGAGGATGTCATTGAGAATCGAAAGCAACGAGTCAGCGCTGTATCGAATCGTCTCCGCAAATCGCCGCTGCTCCTTCGACATTTCAGTGTCGAGCAAGAGATCAGTCATGCCGATAACACCGTTCATTGGAGTCCGTATCTCGTGACTCATGTTCGCCAAAAATTCTGACTTGGCTCGGCTGGCTGCCTGGGCGTCTTCAGCGAGTTTGTTCGCCTGGAGAACTGCATCCTCAAGTTCCGCATTTGCCCTTTCCAACTCCGTTTCGGCTCGCTGGCGCTCTTCGACCTCCGCCTTGAGCTGATGTGTCCTCGCCTCGATTTTTGACTCAAGATCGTCGTTTGCCGCCTGAAGGGCTTGGTCACGCGCCTGTACTTCGCAAAGCATTTGGTTAAAACCCTCTGCGAGTCGGCCCACTTCATCATGAGATGTGCCTGTCACTCGGATCGAGTAGTCTTGATGATTCCTAACGAATTCCATCGAATTCGAAAGATCGAGAATTGGCTTTGAAATGTATCGCTGCAGCCGTGACGAAATCAAGCCGGCGACAAGACCTGCGCCTATCACCATGAACAAGAGGATCAACGCGTATTGGTTTCGCCGAGCAACCCATCCTTGAAGGCTCGACTCTATGAGAAGTGTTCCAACAGGGTCCTTCTCGACAACGATTTGCTGCCATGTCTCAAGAGATTTCGCTCGAAACTCCGAGGTGCCCAATGGGTTGACCACGGGCGCATCACCCTTTGCTTCACCTCGGTGGTAGTCGGCAAGGACCTTCCCATCGGGCGTGTAAATCACAGCGCGATTGACCACGGCCTTCGCCCGCAAAGCCCGCAAGACTTCAGTGGCTGCCGCCGCATCCCCAAAGGTGACGGCTGCACCGCTGTTCGCGCCGATTATCTCGGCTTGGGTTCGCATGTCGCGCACCATCAGGTCGCGATATTGTGCCAAGTCGAAGTAGAAGAATGCGGTCATTGCAACGATAATTGCAACAGTACTCGCGATAGACGAGAGGAGCGTGACCTTTGCCTTGATAGAGACCAACTTCATCTTATTGCTTGGCTAGACTGAGGAGTTTCGAGCTAATCGTTACACCGGCAGTCTTAGCCGTGTTGCCATTGATCTCGAAACGAACACGACCACTTTCGATCACGAAGTTGATAACTCCTCCCTTCCGGTTGAAGCCGGGTGTTTCTCCAATGACGACAACGGCGCGGCTTGCAAGTCTGTCCAGTCGCCCGCTTGCTTGTTCCCCTTCAGGAACGAAGAGCATGTGGCAGATTCCGAGATCGTCCGACCATTTGAATCGCTTCACGACCAGGGAGTGGCCATTGACTGACTTTCCCTGGACGATGTCGTCGATCACCTTGCCGAATGGATCCTGCCCTACGATGCCGATCACAATGGAATCTCCTCGCCCGAGACGCGATGCTGGCCATTCGATGAACTTCGTAAAATTGAAAAGAAAGGCCGCCTTGACTTCGTACTCCGACTGCAGCCGGGGTGCCGCGGATCGGGCACCGTTGAAGAACACGGTGCCGGTCGCTAGATACCCAACAAGGAGTGTGGCCAGAGTACTCATATCAGAATCGCCAGGTTGCCTTCAAATAGAAGTTCCGCTCAACTTCAGAAGTCCTCTCGAACAGTGTGCTGGACATTTCCCGGTGTCGCTGATTGAAGAGATTCTGAACTCCCAAGCTGATGTCGCAGGAGGCGTGAGGCTTCCACATCAAACGAAGGTCAACGCGTGCATAGGCGGGGATACTCTGGCCCGACAGTTTATCGACATAATACATAAGCGTGTCGAACTGCAGGCCGTATTTGAAATTCATCGAAGATTTAATGGAGAACTGGTGCCTTGGCGTACTTCCCAATCTCTCAGAACCCGTAAGGCCAAACGGATCGCCGCTCCCGTCCAGTGAGTAATGGTCGCTGAATAGTGAGTAGGATGCGTTTAAGTTCCAGTTGCTTCGAGGATTCCAAAATGCGGCCACCTCAAGCCCGGCGGTCTCTGCGGTCATCCGATTCGAATAGCGATACGGCAGGACCAGATGCGGAGTCGGAGACATCACCGGGAACGGGGTTTCAGGTTCGAAAGTCCGTAGATTTCGGTAGCTGTTATAGAAGGCTGCTACATCGATGAAGAGATTTTCAGAAGCCTGGGTCCGCCAACCAAGTTCGTACGCCGTAACTTCTTCCGATTCAAAATTGGAATTGCCCAGCAAGGTGATAATTCCGGGGATGCCGGCGTCGGTCGGCATCGTGCTCACCCCGATGACCGAATCACTATCGGCTCGGCTGGGAGTTCGGACGGCTCGTGACGCAGACGCCCATACGGTTTGGGATTTTGACGGCGTCCACAGTAGTCTTGCACTGGGCTGCAATTCCCACCCGGTGTAGTCGTTGTGCTCGATCTTCGCGTCCAAGGTGAGGCGCAGTCGGTCCGACAAAGCGTGTTCATCACTCAGGAAGATGCTATAGAGACTCGTCGAACGACCTGCGGGATTGAAGGACACTCCATCCCTCCAGCTTGTCTCATCCTCGGTATGTCGATAACCTAAGCCCCAGACCAAACGATTGCGTGCACTCAGTCGGTGTTCGCTCTGGAAATCGGCGTCGAAGGTCCGACGCTTCTCGTGGACTTCAGGCATCTGACGCTCGCTGTGATCATAGTAAAGCTGGAGCGTTTGGCTCGAATCAGCTCCAGCTCGATGATCCCACTTACCGACGACGTTGTAGTTCGAGACAGGGAAACGGCTGTCCGTTAGCGAGACGAACGGTTCGACGAAGACAGGAAATCCAGACGTCTGGCCGAGATGGGAGGAATTTCCACCCGCAGTAACCATAAAGGTATCCTTGTCTGTCTTCCAATCCGCTCGAAATCCGGCTCTCAACGATTGCCATCCATCATCAGCCTTGCCACCCATGTCGAGTTGCAGGTTGTCAACCTTGAAGTGGCGCGCATAGACGCGAAAGAAGCCGTTTTCGCCGAGCTTTCCACCATAGCGCACTTGCGTGTCACTCGGGCTGGTCGTGCTGGTGGATTGGCTGATTTGGCCGCCCTGTGTCTCGGCAGCATTCTTTGTAATGATATTGATAATACCGTTGACGGCATTGGCACCCCAAAGGGCTCCTCCGGGTCCGCGGATAACCTCGATGCGATCAATATCGTCCATGTTGACTTCCAGGGCATCCCAATACACGCCCGAGAACAGCGGAGTGTAAACACTCCGTCCATCGATGAGGACGAGGAGTTTGTTCGCATAGCGACTGTTGAAACCCCGAATACTGATCGCCCACATACTGGCGTTCATCTGCGCCACTTGGACACCAGGCACCATCCGCAAGGCATCGGGCACGCTCGTCGCTCCGCTCTCCTGAATATCGGCGGCCGTCACGACGAAGATCGCCGCTGCCACTTCGGTGAGCGACTGCGCCTTCTTCGATGCCGTCGTGACCTCGATATTCATGAGGTCCTCGATACCGAGGCTGCCGAGGTCTTGCTTCGGTCCCTGATCAGCAGGTTGCTGGGGCAAAAGCGATTCGCTTGCCAAAGCCGCTTGCCCGGAGGCGAGGCCGAGGCTTAAGATGATATATCCAACTCGCATGGTTTCGTCCCGTCCGTAGACTCTGGTAGGTTTATCGGTCTCTGGCGGAAGCGTCTGGAGGCGCTCACCATTTTTCCTTCGATCCCCCACCACTCTTGGCTTCAGTTGAGCAATTCAGGAAGGCTGCGTCCCCATCGTATAGGGAGCGACTAGGGTCAGCCTCAGGCAAGTACCTGATTGCTGGCGATCCAGCACCCTACCGACCGCGTGCGAAGTCCCCGCCTGATACAATCTGTATATGTTTCGTTTTGAAAGGTGTAGCGGAGCCATGTCTCGTCGTCAATTTCTCCAGGGAGGACTGGCCTTGGGCGGGAGTCTCGCCCTAGGTGGCTCCGCCGCCTTGGCTCAAATCATCCGAGACAAGGGTCCCTTCACCAGTTTGAAGCTGACGGCGAAGCCCATGTCGTTCTCCATCTTGCCCGGTGCACCAACCAACACTTGGAGCTACGAGGGCTTCATTAAGGGAGGTCCGGCTCTGCCGAGGGCTGGCTACCTTGGTCCAATTCTGCGATTGCCGCAGGGCAGCTACTTGAGTGTCGATTTCCTCAACGCGCTTCCCGAAGATACGACCGTGCATTGGCACGGCCTCGACGTTCCCGCAATCATGGACGGTCACCCAATGATGGCTGTGCAACCGGGTGGACGCTACAACTACGCATACCGCATCCTCAATCGGGCGGGCACTTACTGGTTCCATCCTCATCCCCACATGCGCACGGGTTACCAGGTCTGTCAGGGCTTGGCGGGAGTATTGATCGTCACTGACCCAGAGGAACAGGCGCTTACGCTGCCCCGTGGTGATCGTGACCTGATTTTCATACTGCAAGATCGGAACTTCGACAGCAATAACCAGATTGTCTACACTATTGGCCCAGCGACTGGGTACTTGGGCAATCGCATGGTGGTGAATGGTCAAGTCGATGCCATCCAGGAAGTCGTGACCGGTGTTTATCGCATTAGACTCCTCAATGGCAGTAATGCCCGTATGTACAAACTAGAGTGGTCAACAGGCGACCAAATGGTCATCATCGGTTGCGACCATGGCCTTCTGCGTGCTCCGGAAACAAAGCCTTACGTCATGCTGGCCCCTGCCGAGCGGGTGGAGTTGTGGGTCGATTTCCGAAGTGCGTCAGTCGGGTCTACCATCAAGCTTCGCAATACAATGACGGTCGGTGGTACTGATCTCCTGGAGTTCCGTGTGACCGCCAGCGTTAACGATCCAATTCAACTGCCACAAACGCTCTCCCAATTTCCGACCTATCAGCTCTCACAGGCTGCAAATGTCGACAATCCGCGCGTTATCACGGTTTCACGGGTGGGGACGGAGTGGCGCCTCAACGATCGCACGTTCGACATGAACTCGGTGGAACCGTATGAAGTCACACGTCGAGGACAACTCGAAGTATGGGAATTTCGCAATGATGTCGGATCGAATCTCATTCCCCATCCCATGCATCTTCACGGTTCACCATTCCAAGTTGTTGAGCGAACAATTTCGTCCTATCAATCGTCTTACAATCTCGTTCGAGAAGGCTTTATCGACTCAGGTTGGAAGGATACATTTATCCTCATGCCCGGCGAGCGTGTCAAAATCCTAACCAAGCCCCAGACGTATACGGGTCGATTCATCTATCATTGCCATAATCTCGAACATGAGGACATGGGGATGATGCGCAACTACGACATCATCCCTTAAACGGAGAGCCAGTGGATACGCATTTGGACAAGGCCTCGGCGAGTTCGCGGCCACAGGTCAGCATGAAGGGCGATAGCCATCGCAGAAGCCCGGGTATCGTCAACCGATGAAGCTGATTCGGCTCCTTGCGACCGTACCTGCCTTGGCGATTTTGGGACTCGGATTGTGGACGGCGCCCAAAGCGGATTCGGGGCCTAAGAATGTCTTCAAGATTCAGGACATCTCGACCCAGTACGGCTATCTGGCACCGGAGAATGTGTTGCTCGGGCTCGTGGCAACCGGTGATTGGGCGGGCACGCGGCGCCATTCGTGGAACCTCTGGGCGGCCATGACCGCGCCATCGAAGTCAGTTTGGAATGGCCAAGTCCTGCCTATCTGGGCGACATGGTATTCGGCTACCGAGGTGTATGAAAAGGGACCGAAACCACCCCAAGACCGCAGCCTAAACTTCTACTTGCACCGACCGACTCAGCTGATCCTCAAGAACCCGGAAGGGCACAGTCCGTCGGCCAGCCTTTTCGCGTTCGTGAAGTACAACCGGGCAGCGGCAGATTTCGTCTGGCAGAACAAATACCACCAGAGGAAGACGCTCGACGCACTTCAGGCGAAGTTCCAGGCCGAGAACCGACCGGTCGATGAGCGCACGATCAAGCCGTTTCCACGCGAGGCCATCGCCACCAAGCCCGTTTTTTGGCTGGTGAAGAACCCCAAGAGTCCGCAAACGCAACGAGGTCTCACGGTTCTTCCTTACTGGGATCCGTCCTACCCGCCGCCAGTCGACGGGGCCACTCCGGACCACCGCACGTGGTCGAGATGCGTCGCCATCGACCCAGGTCGCCGGTATCCCGCGGGCTCGGAGCAGGAGGTTGTGCTGAATGGCAAGAAGACCACCGCAAGAGTGGTGCACTTGGATCGCTTCTATTCTGTGCCCCTTCGCGATGCGGTAGAAGTCGCAGCGGTAAAGATGATGTCGCTCTCGCTTTCCAGCGCGGGAGGAGAGCAAGAGCGAATGATCACGAATGCGAGCAATACCCCCGAAATAGGCGATTCGATTATCTTGCTCGCGATGCACGTGACGACGAAAGAGATCGACAACTGGACCTTCCAGACCTTCTGGTGGATTCCAAATGCCAACGATCCGAACTTCGGCAAAGACCGCCCCGCGACCGTGAAAGGTGTTTGGCGCAACTACGTGATGTGCAACGCCTGGAGCACCGAGTCACCTCGATTGCCGAATGGAGGACTGCACGTCTGCTTCAACCCCTACCTCGAGACCGACCTCGGTCCGACCAAACCGTACGTCATGGACGGAAAGAGCTACCCAGCTGATCCGATGGCGGGGACGCGAAGCAACTGCATGAACTGTCACAATCGCGCAGGGTACCCCGCTTTTTCGTCCGCCCCTGGCTCGGCGAACATGGGCCAAGTCGCTAACGACGGCTTCCGCGCTCCCAACGATCCGTACTTTTCGAAGATGACGAAGACTGACTTCCTCTGGTCGATCCCACTGCACGCGCAGTAAGTCTCAGACCAGCGCGGCCAAAAGCTCCGCCGTCTCCGCTAGCGCATCTTGGAACGTGTCCGCCGCCCAACCCGCTTCGTCCAGCGTCATGATCAGAGGCGGCTCGAAGCGGATTACGCGGCGGTTGTTCAGCGTGTAAGCGGCGACCAGTCCTCGCTTGAGCATTTGCGCGATGGTCAGTTCGCCAACATCGTCCATCGTGAACTCGACTCCGATCATGAGACCTCGCCCGCGGACTTCCTTGATCAGTTCTGGGAAGCGCTCCCTCGACTTCTCAAGACCTTGCTTGAGCACTCCGCCTACTTCGAGCGAGCGGTTCACGAGATCTTCCTCTTCGACAACCTCCAGCGCGGCCAGTCCTGCGGCACAGGCGAGGGGATTGCCCCCGAAGGTACTCGTGTGGGCGAGCGGATTTTCGCCGAACACCGCTTCCCAGACCCTTGGCGTGCCCATTGTCACGCCAATCGGAATCACGCCGCCGCTGAGGCACTTGGCGAGCGTCATGATGTCCGGCTCGATCCCTTCCCATTCGCACGCGAACATCTTGCCGGTGCGGGCGAGGCCGGTCTGGACCTCGTCAACGATCATGAGCGCCCCGGTCGCGGTGCATCGCTCACGAATCATGGTCAAGTAGCCGTCGGGGGCGATGTGGATGCCGCCCTCGCCTTGGATAACCTCGATGATCACCGCCGCCGTGGTGTCGTCGATCGCGTTTCGCATGGCTTCGGAGTCGCCGAAATCGACGAATTCGGGGCCTGGCATGAGCGGCTCGAACGGCTTGCGGTACTTCTCGCGCCCGGTCACGGACAGCGCCCCGATCGTCTTGCCGTGATAGCCGCCGTCAGTCGCGACGATCTTGCTGCGCTTGGTGGTGGCTTTCGCGAACTTGAGGGCCGCCTCGACCGCCTCCGTGCCGCTGTTGGAGAAGAAGGTGAACTCAAGGCCCATAGGGCTGATCGCGGCGAGTTTGGTGGCGAGTTTGGCTTGGCCGGCGCTGAAAAAGGCCTTCCCGCTCATCGGCATGATGTCCAGTTGGCGCTTGACCGCTTCGATCACCTTCGGATGCCGGTGACCCAAGCTGTACACCCCATACCCGCCGAGGCAATCGAGAAAACGGCGACCTTCATGGTCAAACAGATAGCACCCTTCGGCCCGTGCCTCGACTGGGAATCCGGCGAAGTTCATCAGCCGGGCAAGGTAGGGATTGACGTGGTTGGTGTATTGATCGAGGACTTCGTCGTGAATCTGATCGGCATCCATAACGATCAGTATAACGACCTGCCTCGGCCCTCTGTTGCGGGGTCCCGGAGCACAGTTGCACCAGAACCCCGCGTCACTTCACGGAACGTTGGTGCCGTAGACGCTGCTGAAGATCGCGAAGTCAGCAATGTCGATGGCACCGTCTGTGTTGAGGTCGTATAGGCTCTCCCAGCCTGACCCACCTTGAACGCTGCCATAGGCCGCCGAGAACATGGCGAAGTCGGCAATGTCGATAGAGCAGTCGCCGTTGAAGTCGGCAAGGCAGTTCAGGGTGGAGCGCACGATCACATCGGTCCCTCCCGTAAGGGTACAGAGAACGGCGAGATCGAGGTTGCCTCCTATCGTCGGGCGACCCTTGATGTTGGCTAGCGTTGTTGCGGTGCATTCCAGGTTTATGAAGCCTGCCGTATCAAGAAGGACTCGCGAATTCAGCGGGGCGTAAAGACCTCCAACGAAGGTGACCTTTCGAGCAGCTGATTGCCAGGTGTGAATCATGTATCCATCGTTACTGATGTCTAATCCAATGGGCTCGAAGCCAGCGAGACTGACACCATCGATAATATCGCCTTCCTGAATCGCGATGGTCCCATTGATAACGATGAATCTGTCTTGACCTACCGAGCCGTTGCTCGCGGCGCAGAACGCTGTATCACCTAAGGTGTTGATAGCTGGGCTCCAGAACGAAGTCCAAGTACTCGCTCCAATTCCGGTACTCCCTCCCTGAGTCGCCAGTGCAACCTCGCCACCCGGGACCGCGTCGTCGCTGATCATCGCGCGCTGGCCCCCGAGGAGGACGGAATGAAAGAGACCGCGATGGGCGCTGTCAGAAAGGTCGTATTCCTGTACCAAAGAAACAATCCCAACCGGCGCCACGAATCGACCCATGAAGTACGGCGTTGGCAAGTTCGTGCCCGAGTTGATCAGGGCTACACCTTGGTTGAATCCGAAACTTGCCAAGAACGCTACTGTACTGGGCAGGTGGCTCGGCAGCAAAGGCTGCTCAAATCCCGTGATCGTATCGAGAGGCGGGGGTGAACCTGTTCCGCCAGCTCCCAGACACCAGTTATTCCAGTCCGTGGTCACGAAGTCACTTAGCCCGGCGACCCGCGTCGTCGCGACCCGACCCAGTCCGTTGATCGCAGCCTTGGTGTCGTAAGGCCCTGGGCCGCACACTGGCTGCCACGAGTTGCCGTTTCGCCACGTAGCCCAGGTGTTCGAGCCCGTTACTCGCATGACAAAGTTGAACTTTCCGTCGTGGCTCGAAACAGGTGGATGAAGGGCCGTAATGGTCTGACCAATGCCGGGAGCGGAATCGCCAACGGTGGCAACACGCCAGACACTAGGCGGCAGCATCAGGCCACACATGACTCGGAGCTTACTGTTAACTTGCCAATTCCCATCCTTGTACAGTGTTGAACCGTCGAGGAGCGCCGTCTGACCGCCGACTTGGCCGGTTGAGGCTGAGTATAGAAACAGATCATGATACGGGGCGTTCCCGTAACAGCCATTGTCCTTTACCTTGATGGTGCAAATGTAAACTGCTCCACCGGGTGTAATGGTTTGCGATGACCCTAGACCCATATCGATAGGAATACCGATTCCGTAAGGCCGCACCACCCCATTCGCCACCCCACTGCCCCCACGATATGAACAGGGGGTCAGTGCACCTCCAAGAAACCACGGTGCCCTATTTGTGATATTGGGATTGGCACTGACGATCGCCGTGTTGCCCGGGGCGAAGACCGTGATCTTGTCGGTCCCGGCAAGAGGGGCGGCACCTACTGTTTGGCTTGTTGCCTGGGCATAGGCGACAAGTAGGTTGCCTTGATTGAAGCTCACGGGCGTCGAACCCGTGTTCTCGGCGATGATATCGTATTCACGGACCCAGGTTGCCGACGTAACAATATCGGATACCAAGGGGGCGTTGGTGCCCCCTTTGTCCGAAAAGTAGAAAATAATTTGCGCGGATGCAACGGATGAAAGCAAGGCTTGTGCGACAATCACGGTCGACAGCCGACCCAGTGGTCGACGACCCAATGGCAATGTGAATGAGCGAATTCTCATGCCCTCAATGATACGAGGCCAACCGTGACGAAACCGTGACGAGAATTCTGGCCGTCAAATCACGTCTGCTGAATCGGCCCCACCAGCGTGGCCATGATGTCATTAAGGGTCAGGACTCCGATCACACTCGCACCCCGCCTCACCAGAAGCAGCCGCGACTCCGAGGGACGCAGAAGGTCCATGGCCCGCAACAGACTGTCTTCGGCATCGGCGAAGATGGCAGGGCGGGTGGCTTGGACCAAATCGCGACTCAGGAACCATTCTTGAACCCGAACCACCCCCCGAACCCGACTGACCTTTGCATCGCCCACCGGGTAGTTCGACCGCCCGTGCTCCCGAAAGAACTTTTCGGTCCGTTGCGGCGGCCAATCGGGGTCGAGCCAGAGCACTTTCTCGGCGGGCACCATCGCGGTACGAACGCAAACGTCGCTCAAAGTTAGAGCCCGCCGCATGATCGCTTGCTCGGATCGGTCGAGGCTGCCGGCCCGAGCCCCTTCGAGCAAGAGCGCGTCGATATCGCGCTCGGTGACGCGGAACTTCTCGTCGGGGGCGATGCGGAAGGCTTGGGCCAGGATCTTCGTCGTCTTGCGAACCAAGAGCGTGATCGGCCAGGTCGCCTTGATCCAAAACCGCATGATCGGTGCGGTGCGCAGGGCGATCTCGTTGGCGCGAACGAAGCCCGCGTGTTTGGGCAAAACGTTCGTGAAAATGAGCGCCAGGATCGTTGTTCCCCCCACTGCGAGCGTCCAACTGACTTCAGCGGCATAGCGGAGATCGGAAAACCACTGCTGGACCGCCGACCGGAGCGGGGCTTCGAGGTTCGCCCCGATCATCGCACCGATGACGAAGTTCGCTGCCGTCGCGACAAGCTGGATCGCCGAAAGGTAATCGGCGGGTGATCGCTGGAACGCGTTGACCATCGTGCCGCGACGATCGCTGGCCGCGCTGGCTTGCACCATCCGCTCCTTGCGGGCGGAGAAGGTCGCCATCTCCATCGCGGTGAGCATGGCGAGGAGCCAAAACAGAAGCAATAGGACGACGAATGCCACCCCGCCAGTTTCCCCGATCAGAACGCGAGTTGGGTGTAGCCTTTCTGGGTCAGCTCAACGATGCGCAGCAGCGCGCCGCCATTGACCTTAATGCCGGGCAGCAGTTCGGAGTTCTTGATGTTCTGAAACTCCATCGACTTGACACAAATCTCCGTCTGAACGCCAGCCGCCTGTAACTCCGCGATTCTCTTCGTGTACGGGTTCCCCACTCTTGTGCCGGTGAGGCGATTGAACGCTTGGTCATTGCACGCCAAGGCAGCCGCAGCGGAGTGGAAAACGGCGATCACTTTGCGCGGGACGTTCTTCGACGCCAGCACGCCCGTCATCGTGGCGCAGAGGAACAAGCTCTCCTGCCGACCGGGGAGCGGGCCTCGGTCCATGATGTTGAAGACCACGTTGGCCTCGGCGAGGTCGACGGGAATGTCGATCTTAATCTGGCTCTGGGGCGACGAAAGAGCGGCGGCAAGGATGAATGCGGCAACCATGCCCCTAAATCTACCGCAGGACGAATCAGGTCACGCCCGATCGCTTGACCTTTACGTGATCGGCCACAATCTCACAACCTATGCATAGGCTCAAGAGGAGCGGGACGCCATGCTTTACGCCAGATTCGACAAAGCTGATCACTTCGAGCAGTAACGGCGTGCTCCGTTTCGATGTGGTGACGGGGGCTTTCGAGCACCAATTTGAGGCAGTTTCACATTTGAGCAAGGCTTCGATTTCCCCCGACGGAAGCAGAATTGCTGTCAAATCTACTTCGGGTCGGATCCTGGTTTTCGACCTCGAAGGAACGTGCCTGCTGGACTGTAAGAACCAACGTGAAGGTGAAGGCTGCAACCTTGTCTGGACCGAGGACGGTCAGTTCCTGATTGACGGCTCTTGGAAGGGCGCAATTCGGCAGCGCAACGCAGAGACTGGTGAGATCGTCATGGAGATTGCATCGCACCACGTTGGTTACCTGGAACTGTTGCCTCAAGGTCGCTTGGCGACGATTCAGACTATCGTTGGCGATCACGCGCGGAGCTTCCTGGCGGTTCGTAATGCCAGCGACCTAACGCCGAGCTACCAGGTGTTCTTCGACGGATACCGCCACACCGAAGGTATCTCACCCCTGGGTCGGTTCGTTTGGTCGGTGCGTCCCGGGGAAGTGTTTGAGCTGGCGGATTCCGAACTTCACCTGATTGCGACATGGGCTTCAGACGGAGCCGGTAGCGGCTACGCCGTTGCCTTTCATCCGGACTTTCGTGAAATGACGTGTGTCATTCGAAGATGGCAAATTACTCGACTCCGCATCCCGAGTTTGGAAGAGATCCAGTCGTATGAAGTCGAATACCCCTGCGAGGCGGCATATTCTCCCGACGGCCAGTGGCTGGCCCTCGGCGGCTGGAAGTCCGGAAAGTTGGTCCGGCTTGATTGAAGGGGTGAAGAGCGCGCACGACCCGGTCCCGGGACGGAGAAACCTGATCAGACCGAACGTGCGTACTACGGGCATGATGACGGCTGTGCTTTCGCTCCTTCTCTTCCCTATCGAGATTCAGGCTGAACGAGTTGGGCCTTACTTGGTGGCCCCCGCCGTGATCAACGGTTCGCCCGTCCGACTGCTCCTTGACTCCGGCGCGGGGATGAACGTCCTGACGAACGCATCGGCCAAGCGCTTGGGCATCGAAGGCGGGACGCCGGTTCAGGCTTCGGGAGTGGGGGATGCGACGGTCACGGCGCGGATTGTTTCGCTCACGAGCCTCGCCTTCGGCAACGAGACCGGCAAGCCGAGTTCTGCCGTGGTGGTCGATCTTCCTGCGATTCTGGAATCCGACGGCTTGATTGGGCATGGCGTGCTCAGTTCGGCCATCACCACCATTGACTATGAGAAGGCCACCCTTCGATTCGAGCCGATCGCAGGATGGAAGGCACCAGCAGGCTTCACCGCGATTCCTCTCCGCGTGCGCAGCAACATTCCGGAGGTACCGATGAAGATCGATGGCGTGGAGACCTGGTGCAAGGTCGACAGCGGGGCAAGCGACGCCTTAACCCTATTTAGCACGTTCGTCGAAAGTCGCGGACTTCGGACGAAACTCAAGACCAAGCCCTCGCTCGGCGGCATGGGCGTAGGCGGCATCTCGACCGGAGAAACTGCGGAAATGAGCGGCATCGAACTGGCGGGCCACAAGCTGCCCAGCTTCACCGTCACCCTCTCAAGACAGCAGAAGGGAGCGTTTGCCGACAAGGACGCCTCGGGCAATTTGGGAGCCGACATCCTGCGCCGCTTTACGGTCATCCTCGATTACAAGGGCGAGAAGGCCTACTTTAGAAAGAACGCCCACTTCGAGCAGCCCTTTGCCACCAACCGTTCCGGCGCCGCCGTCTTGTTCGATGGCAAAGAGCACCGCGTACGCATGGTCTCCAAAGACTCGGCCGCTTTTGATGCCGGTGTCAAGATCGGCGACCGCATCCTCGCGGTGGATGGCAAGCCGGTCGAGCAGATGAAGGCCATGGATGTCTGGGCCGCGCTTCGGCAGCCGGCCGGGACGAAAGTGCGGTTGACCGTCCAGTCTGGGACAGATGACAGGCGCGACGTTGAGCTTGTTCTGCGATAGTCGGTTGTACTCGATCCAATCACTGATCGCACTTCTTCCTTAACCCGTCTTGTTGACGAGTCATGCAAAAGGCTCAGTCGCTCAAGTTGAAGACATTGCTGGTCCTTGTTGCATGTGAGATGGCTTAGTTTAGCCTGGCGACTCTTCAAGCGGAGCAAGTGGCTGGTCGAGCTTCTTCAATGCCAGCACAGACTGCTCTCTCACCCAAGGGTTTGACGACTTCCTGAGTTCCCTAAGCCGCTTGGCCACTGCGGGATCCGCGCGCAGATCCTCAAAGGAGTGCGACGATAAGACCGACTCTCTCGCATGGCCTTCTTTTCGCCAATCCATGCTGTTAAGGTGGTAGGAAGATAGCCACATGATCGCCGCAAGCTGTCGAATCGTATCCATGGAGTCCAGGTCGGCTTTCCAGGCTTTGGCTGTTCTGATCGGAACCTGCGGACCACCAAGTGAGGGAAATCCTCCGTGGAATGAGTTGCCAGTAAGCTTGCCATCCCCCGTAGTCAATCGAATCAGGAATCCACCCTCCTTGCCAAATGCTAGGTACAAGTCTAAGCCACTCTCAGGGTGGAAGGCTGGTCTCTTGACGCCGTCTACGACTACAAATGGCCCCAACGACTCGACGTGAATCTTCAGCACGGGGTAAGAGAATCCATCGGGCTGGATCAGGTCATACTTCGTGGGCGAAAGACGATAGCCCGTTGCGAAGTCGGACCTGAAGGTTAACTGCCAATCGCTTGTAAAACCGTAGACTTCTACGGTTCCTGAGCCAGGGACACTGGACGCCTTAGCGAGCTTGAGGAGGATCCATTCGGTCGTTCCATTTCGATAGGGCTTGATCCAGCGTGGGGTCGGAATCTGCCAAGCCTCGGGATCGGGCTTCTCTTTGATGATTGCCTGAAGCTTGCGTTCGAACTCCAATTCCTCCGCCTCGTTGAGTTTCGTGAGATCCCGATTGACGTAGGCACTAAGTCCAGTGACAGTCCGGCTGCCACCCGATGGCCGGCAACCGGACCCGACAATCAGGCCGAGAGGAATGAGCCACCCTACCTTCGTCATGGCAAGAGTCTAGACCACTCTCGCCGGAGCCTTCGCCTTGCTCACGCATTCGCTGTCCGATTCGGGCGTCGTATTCTCAAACCGGGCAGCGGGTGATCTCACACTGAACACCCGTATAATAAGAGCGTGAGCCCCTACGGCCAACTTGTCGTTCATTAAGGAGAAAGGAACATGAAAACGAAGCTATTCGCCCTCGCGGCGGTCCTCGCGCTGGGCGTCGTACCGACGCACGCGCAATACATGGTCGACGATGGAAGCGGGGAGCTAGCGGCAGGGCGCTTTGAGGCGACCCCGTGGAGCTACCTTTGGGGAGTCAACTATGTGGCGCTTGATGGCGCGAATGTGATCACGTCGGTCGAGGTGTGCTTTGGCAACGGATCGCCAGCGCTCAGCAATCCGAGCCTCAATGGTGACTCCGTGACCGCGTTCGTAGCCTATACGAACGCAGATGGCACGCTGGCGCAAGGGGGAATTCTTGCTTCGGTTACGGGATCGATCCAAGATTGGGCGACAGACATTCCGAGTGTGTTCGACACGCCCGATGTGGTCTTGACGCCGGGGACGAGGTTCTTCGTCGGTGCGCTTTACAACCGCGTTCCGGGCATGACGCCAGAGGCGTATCCGGCGCGAATGGACTACGGCTCAAGCAACAGCATCGGGCGAAGCTATGCAGCCTATTCGCTTGGCGGGCTGATCGACCTCAACAACATCGAGGCCGTGCCCTCTGGTCAGCGCGGGTTCATCGAGAACTGGATCCCGGGCGACTTTATGGTGCGTGCGAACGGTCAGCCGGTGCCCGAGCCGACGACGGTTTGCATGATGCTCGCGGGCTTGGCGGCGATACGGCTGCGCTGGCGCAGATAAGGGAACTGCCACACGCAGGGTCCCGCCCTGTTTGGCCTCGGCGAAACCCTGCGACTCAGCTCCGCGGGAGGCTCCCCCGACGGCACGGTGATTCATGATGCAGCCGTGCGTCCTTTTGAGAAGCTCTCACTTCTTGACGAAATCTTGACCCCCGACCGGCCATCCTTGCTGCGGTCCTGACCCCTGTCTCCAGTAGCATCGATTCGTGGATCTAATCGCTGTTTTCACGATGCTGGTCTTGGGAATCGCCACGTTGTGGCTGATTCGGGCATGCGATCACCTTGAGAAGGGGGAGGGGGAATGAGCCTCTACCTTATTGTCTGCGTGGTTACGTTGATGCTTCTGGTCTATCTGTTCATGGCCCTGCTCAAACCGGAGAAGTTCTAATGGGTTGGCTGCAAATCGTCCTCTATTTCGCCGTCCTTCTGCTCTGTACCAAGCCGCTTGGCTTGTACATGGCCCGCGTGCTCGAAGGGCAATCGACCTTGCTTTCCCGGGTCCTTTCTCCCATTGAGAAGTTTGTCTATCGCCTCTCGGGAATCAAACCTGAGACCGAACAAAGCTGGAAGACGTACGCCTTCGCGGCGATCCTCTTCAATCTTGTTGGCATGCTGGTGGTGTATGGGCTCCAACGGCTCCAAGGGGCCCTGCCACTGAACCCCGCAGGCATGGCGGGAGTATCGCCGGACTCGTCCTTCAACACCGCTTCCAGTTTCGCGACTAACACGAACTGGCAGGGATATGGCGGCGAGTCGACCATGAGCTACCTGACTCAGATGCTCGCGCTCGGAGTGCAAAACTTCGTTAGCGCCGCGACCGGCATCGCGGTACTTGCCGCTCTCATTCGCGGGATTCGAGCTCGAGAAACGAACACGATCGGCAATTTCTGGGTGGACCTCACTCGCTCAACGCTGTATATCCTTGTGCCGCTATCGATCGTGTTCAGCCTAGTTTTCGTGAGCCAGGGCGTCGTGCAAACCTTCCAACCGTATGCAAAGGCCCAGTTCGTCCAACCAACCAAGGACGCTGACGGTAATACGGTAACGGAACAAGTGATCGCGCTTGGCCCGGCCGCATCACAAATCGCGATCAAGCAACTTGGCACGAATGGCGGCGGGTTCTTCAGCGTTAACTCGGCTCACCCGCTCGAAAACCCAACTCCTTTGACCAATTTCCTATCCGTGTTGGCCATTCTCCTTATCCCTGCCGCGCTGTGCGTGACATTCGGCGAGATGGTGAAAGACCGCAAACAAGGTTGGGCGATTCTCGCAACGATGACGATTCTCTTCGCGGCGTTTCTACTGCCTTGTGTACTTGCGGAGCAGTCGGGCAACCCCGCATTCACGCAGCATGCCTTGACGACGAATGCGAATTGGGAGGGCAAGGAAGCGCGGTTTGGCATCGCGAACTCTGCCCTTTGGGCTACGGCGACCACTGCAGCGAGCAACGGCTCGGTGAACTCGATGCACGATTCGTACACACCAATCGGCGGCCTGATGCCGATGGTCTTGATGCAGCTCGGCGAAGTCGTCTTCGGTGGTGTGGGCTCCGGGCTGTACGGAATGCTTGTTTTCGCGATTGTCACGGTCTTCGTCGCCGGGCTCATGGTTGGGCGGACGCCCGAGTATCTGGGAAAGAAGATCCAGGCTTACGAGATGAAGATGGCGTCCCTCGTGATTCTCATCCCGTGCGCGTTGGTGTTGCTTTGTACCGCACTGGCCTTTGTCTGGCCCTCTGTTGACGCGGGAGTGAGCCAAGCCGTGAAGGGTATGGCAAACCCGGGACCGCATGGATTCAGCGAGGTCCTTTATAACTACTCGTCCATGGCCAACAATAACGGCTCGGCATTCGCGGGATACTCGGCCAATGTCCCATTTCATAACTACCTAGGTGGTATCGCCATGTGGCTCTCGCGTTTCTGGCTCATGATCCCTGTCTTGGCCATTGCGGGATCATTAGCGCGTAAGAAAGTCGTGCCAGCTGGACCAGGCACCTTGCCGACACATACACCACTCTTCATCGGGATGCTCTGCGCGATCGTGCTGATCGTTGCAGGCCTAACCTTTATCCCTGCCCTCGCCCTCGGCCCTGGAATCGAGGCACTGAGAATGGCAGGAGGTGCACACTAATGTCTGAGAACACACGGCCCCTGTTTGACAAGTCGCTGGTGGTTCGAGCAATCGGTGACTCGTTCCGCAAACTCGATCCAAGGGTCCAAGTTCGCAATCCGGTCATGTTCGTGGTCTTTATCGGCTCGATCATGACGACCGGATTGTGGATCCAAGCCCTGACAGGGCACGGCGAGGCGTCCCCAGGGTTCATTTTGATGATCTCGATCTGGCTTTGGTTCACGGTGCTCTTCGCCAACTTCGCGGAGGCGATGGCCGAAGGCCGCGGAAAGGCACAGGCCGATTCGCTGAAGGCGGCGAAGAAAGACGTGCCCGCCAAGAAACTCAAGAGCCAGACCGAGCGATCGCCGTTCGAGTCGATCTCAGCCGCCCAACTGCGAAAGGGCGATTTGGTCCTCGTCGAAGCCGGTGATTTCATTCCTGGCGACGGTGACGTGATTGAAGGCGTCGCGACCGTGGACGAAAGCGCGATCACCGGAGAGTCTGCGCCGGTCATCCGTGAGTCGGGTGGTGACCGAAGTTCGGTCACAGGCGGAACACGTGTCTTGAGCGACTGGATCGTCGTACAAATCTCCGCTAACCCGGGCGAGAGCTTCTTGGACAGAATGATTTCGATGGTCGAAGGTGCAAAGCGCCAGAAGACGCCGAACGAGATCGCGCTTAATATCCTATTGGCGGCAATGACGATCATCTTCCTGCTCGCATGCGCCACGCTGCTACCGTTTTCGCTTTACGCGGTCTCCAGTTCTGGCAAAGGCAGTCCGATCACAGTGACGGTACTTGTTGCTCTGCTCGTGTGCCTCATTCCGACGACTATTGGTGGTCTGTTAAGCGCTATTGGTATCGCCGGTATGGATCGGTTACTCCGAAAGAACGTGATCGCCACCAGCGGACGAGCTGTCGAGGCGGCGGGAGATGTCGATGTTCTCCTGCTTGATAAGACGGGCACGATAACTCTCGGCAATCGACAAGCGGTCGAGTTCTTCCCGGCCCGCGGAGTCTCTGCCGAGGAAATGGCTGACCGCGCTCAGCTTTCGAGTCTCGCTGACGAGACGCCTGAGGGCCGCAGCATCGTGGTGCTTACCAAGGAGCGCTATGCGTTGCGCGGACGGGAAGTGCAAGGGGAGCACTTCGTTCCGTTCACCGCCCAGACGCGCATGTCAGGCGTCGACGTTGAGGGTGTGAGTCTGCGCAAGGGCGCACAAGATGCCATTCGAAAGTGGGTCGAGGGCCAGGGCGGCACTTTCCCTGCAGAAGTCCAAGCCAAAGTCGACGAAATCGGCAAGGCGGGCGGAACACCCCTCGTGGTTGCCGAAAATGGGAGGGTCTTGGGCTGTATCTACCTCAAGGACATCGTAAAGGGTGGCATCAAGGAGCGCTTTGGAGAGCTGCGCAAGATGGGTATCAAGACTGTAATGATCACGGGTGACAACCCGCTAACTGCCGCTGCCATTGCCGCCGAGTCCGGAGTCGATGACTTCCTTGCCGAGGCGACGCCGGAAGCGAAGCTCAAACTTATTCGCGAGTATCAACAAGGAGGTCGGCTGGTTGCGATGACGGGTGACGGCACCAACGATGCACCGGCCCTAGCCCAAGCCGACGTTGCCGTCGCCATGAATTCCGGCACCCAAGCTGCTAAGGAAGCAGGCAATATGGTGGACCTGGAAAGCAACCCGACCAAGCTCATTGAGGTTGTCGAAACGGGTAAGCAACTGTTGATGACCCGTGGTGCGCTTACGACGTTTAGCATCGCAAATGACGTGGCGAAGTACTTCGCCATTCTCCCGGCTGCGTTTGTCGTGACCTATCCCGAGCTGGGTGCATTGAATGTCATGGGCCTCAAGACACCCGAAAGCGCGATACTGAGTGCAGTCGTCTTTAACGCGCTCGTGATCGTAGCGCTAATTCCACTGGCTCTCAGGGGCGTGAAGTATGTCCCACTCGGAGCTGACGCCATCCTCAAAAGAAACCTATGGATCTATGGCTTTGGTGGTCTCATCGTCCCGTTCATCGGCATTAAACTGATCGATCTCGGAATCGGAGTGTTTTTCAAATGAGAGAACTCATTATCGCCATTCGCATGTTCCTGGTGCTCACGGTTCTGACCGGCGTAGTCTATCCGGTGATCGTGACCGGTATTGCCCAGACTGCCTTTAGGGACAAAGCGAACGGCTCGCTTCTAACTCAAGGAGGTACAGTCGTCGGTTCACGTCTGATTGGGCAGCCATTCGACGATCCGAAGTACTTCTGGAGCCGACCCTCTGCAACGGCGCCATTCCCATATAACGCAGCGGCATCCAGCGGGTCAAATCAAGGCCCCCTAAATCCGGCTCTCGTTGGGGGTAAGGATGCTGACGGCAAGGGTGTCGCCGGGGCCCTTGCCGGCCGGGTTGATGCTCTGAAAGCAGCGGGTTCGGCCGGAGAAAGCGTGCCAACCGATCTCGTTACGGCAAGCAGCAGCGGCCTTGACCCCCACATCAGCCCTGCTGCGGCTGAGTATCAAGTTGCGCGGGTCGCACAGGCCAGAGGCATGACCGAACAGGCGGTAATGACCCTTGTCAAGAGCCACACCGAATCTAGACAATTCGGGATCTTCGGTGAGCCCATCGTCAATGTTCTGGAACTCAACTTAGCTCTGGACGGAGCCTCACAATAATGAAGCACATTTCTATCGCGTTCTTCTCGTTGACCGTTGCGAGTGTGGCCTGGTCCCAGTCTGAGTGGGCGGTCGGAGGTTATCTTGACGGCTACTACCAAGTCGACTTCGGTCGACCCGCCGCGGGTAATACCGTGAATGGGCGTGGCCTCGATATCGCGCACCAACGATTCACACTTGCTGTTGGTGAGTTCGATGCGCTTTACGCACCGACAGCCAAACGCCCCTTCGGCGTAAATATCCAGCTCTTTGCAGGCAAGAACGCGGACCTGATCAGTTTGACGGAACCGGGTGGAAAGAACAAGTACAAGTGGATCCGCCAGGCTTACGTAACCTATGCCGAACCGAAGAGCGGATGGACAGTAGACCTTGGCAAGTTCGACACCTGGATCGGTTATGAAGGCATTGATAACCGCTTTCAGGACCAATACGGACGATCTTTCAACTGGACCTACAGTGAGCCATCTTACGCCGCCGGCCTCAGAGCGAGTGGAAAGCTGTCGCCAGAGGTTGGCCTGGCTTTGTTCTTGGTCAATGGCTGGAACGAGGTTGAAGATGCGAACGGAAGCCCGTCCGCAGGTGCACAATTGACAGTTACCCTTGATCCCAAAACGAGTGTTATCCTACAAAACTATTTTGGAACGGAGGGCTCCGACGACGCAAACGAAGCTGGATCATTCGGCGGAATCGGCTTTCCCAACGCGGGGACAGCGCAGGTGCACTTGATTGACGCGATCGTCACGCACCAGCTCACGCCGTCAACCAAGCTTGCGTTCAATGTCGACTATGGTACTTCACGCGGTGGCGCGAACACCGGTAAGTGGAACGGCGAGGTGCTCTATCTTAAACACCAGTTGAACCACGCGCAGGCTCTCTCCCTGCGACTGGAGCGGGTCGAAGACCTTGATGGTTTGCGAGTAGGAATGCCCATGTTGCTCCACTCTATCACACTGGGCTATGATTGGGCAGTGCATAAGAACGGAACCCTACGGTTCGAGTTGCGTCGCGACTTTGCAAACAAGCCCTTCTTCAATGATCGGAACGGCGTGAGCAGCAATCGGGTCACCTTAACTGTTGCAGCAGTTGCGAAGTTCTGATCATGCGTAATCCACTTCTCGAACCTGTCCTCATTGCAGTCATACCGCGGTGGTCGGACGCGGTTACTGTCGTGAGCAAGTTGGCTGTTGATCACGCGGTGGCGTTGGCTGATAGCGTGGCTCAGTCGAATCGCTATCGCGAACATTGGAAGGGCAAGGATGATCCTCCACTATTGGTCCTGCGTTGCCAGGCAGAGGTATCAGCGTGTCGAGCTGCCGAAGCCGTCCGGGAGATAGCTGGGCGCAATCCGAAACGACCCGTGAGTGTTCTGGTGGCCGACGGTCCGGAAGCGCTTGGTTTTCGAGAAAGCGGCAGGAATGGCTGGAATCGCAGGTTTGCAAAGGCGTTATCCAAGTCGCTGCTCGACGTACAAGTTTTCGAATACACGTCAAGCTGGGCCACGCACCCGCCTCGCATCCGGTAGCCTCAAGCAGATCGTGAGCCAACATGCCTGAAATTCGCACCGAACGCTCTCAAAAGCCGGGCCGCCTCAAAATCTATTTGGGAATGGCTGCCGGTGTCGGCAAGACCTACTCCATGCTGAGCGATGCCCGCGCCGATATGGAGCGGGGACACGACATCGTCATCGGTTATCTTGAGGCTCATGGCCGAAAGGAGACCGAGGAACTGGCGAATGGAATCGAACAGCTTCCATTGCGGACGGGAGAGCATCGAGGGGTCAAGGTGCGAGAGTTCGACCTCGATGCCGCGGTTGCGCGGAGTCCTCAAATCATCCTCATTGACGAACTTGCCCATACCAATGCTCCGGGCAGTCGTCACGTCAAGCGCTGGCAGGATATTGCCGAGCTTCTCGAACTGGGAGTCGATGTCCGCACGACCGTTAACATCCAGCACATTGAGAGCCTGCGCGACGTGGTGGCGCAGATTACGGGCGTCTTTGTCCAGGAAACCGTACCCGACTCTTTCTTCGACCTTGCGGCTGAAGTAGAGCTAGTCGACCTCCCTCCTGAGGAACTCCATAAGAGACTGGAAGAAGGCAAAGTCTACATTCCCGAGAAGGTCGACCAGGCCATCACGGGATTCTTTAAGAAGAGCAACCTTCTCGCGCTGCGCGAACTTGCGCTTCGCCACACGGCCGAGCGAGTTGACGAGGAGATGCGTCATAGTCGGTCCCTCCAAGATGTTCGCGAACCGTGGAGTGCGAGAGAGCGCATACTCGTGTGCGTCGCCCCTAATAGGATGGCACCGAGAGTGGTACGGGCGGCCCGAAGATTGGCGACCAACCTCCACGCTGATCTGATTGCGGTAAGCGTCGAAAGTCCGCGCCAAAGCGGTGCCTCAGATCAGGCAAGGGAGCAACTAGAAGCCGCTCTTGCTCTAGCTGAGAGCCTCGGCGCACAGACAGTCGCCCTCGCAGGTGAAGACATTGTTGCAGAGGTTATTCGATTTGCACAATCCGAGAATATTACAACAATCGTGGTGGGTAAGCCCGTGCGAAAGCGCTGGCGTGAACTCGTCTTTGGTTCCGTTGTCGATCAGATGATCCGGACCAGCGGAGAGATTGATGTGCTGGTGATCACGGGTGCCGAAGACCAGGGTACGGAACTCATCGTACGCCGCCGACCGGAAGCGCCAACTTGGCACAGTTACGCAGCAACTTTTGGCGTTCTCGGACTCTGCACAGGTATCGGCTACCTCATGGTGCATCGTTTCGACCTGGCGAACATCGTGATGGTATACCTGCTTGGAGTTGCCGTCATTGCAGTCCGGTACGGTCGAAGTGAATCGCTGCTCGCTGCTGTACTTGGTGTCGCCTTGTTCGATGTCTGTTTTGTGCCTCCAAGAGGTACGTTTGCAGTGAGCGATGCCCAATATGTCGTCACGTTCGGAGTCATGTTGGTCGTCTCCATCCTCATTAGCTCGCTGACTCTGAGACTTAAAGAACAGACTATGGCATCTTCGAAACGCGAACGGGAGACGGCAGCATTATTTGAAGTCAGCCGTCAGCTAGCATCTACTCGAAAGCGTGACGTGATGGCAAGCGTTGCTGCTCAAAAGGCCGCCGAAGTGTCCGGATCCGATGTGGCCGTGTTGGTGATGGGCACCGATAGCACGCCCCTAATACTCGCCGAATCGAAATCGGGATTTGAGGTAGCCGAGAAAGAGCTCGGAGTCGTCACCTGGGTTTTTGACAATGTCCGGCCAGCTGGGCGCGGCACGGATACTCTGTCCGGAGCTGAAGCGATGTATCTACCTCTCAAAGGGTCAACGGAATGTATTGGAGTTCTTGGGATACGCCCACACTCTGTTGAAACGATGGACTCGTCGGTTCGGCATATGGTAGAGTCGATTGCAAGCCAGCTCGCGTTGGCTCTTGATCGGACCATACTTGCTAAGGAATCCCATGAGGCAAGCCTTCGTGTAGAGAGCGAGAGACTTCGGAGTAGCTTGCTGAGCAGCGTATCTCACGACCTTCGAACACCGCTCGCCTCAATCGAAGGTGCAGCAAGCATTCTTGTCCTCGAGCCTGACCTTTCCGATCGGGCTCGGACACTTGCTACTACCGTATACGATGAGTCGAAGCGCATGGCTCGTCTCATCCGCGATCTATTAGATATGTCGCGGTTTGAGGGTGGCGGGGTCGAGCTTAGCCTCGATTGGCAATCTCTCGAGGAACTGGTCGGTTCCGCAATCCTTCGAACCGAGAACATGTTTTCCTCGCCCGTGTACGCGATGATCTCTCCTGACTTACCTCTTTTGAAACTCGACGGGGTACTTGTTGAGCAGGTGTTTATCAACCTCTTAGAGAATGCTGCGCGCCATGCGGGAAGGGATGCATCTGTCGAATTCATCGCCACAAAGGGAGAGCAGAAGGTTGTTGTATCGGTTAGTAACAATGGACCAAGGATCCCTCCGGGGGAAGAAGAGCTCCTTTTCGAGAAGTTCCGTAAGCAAGGCGGAGGCGGCTTCGGGCTTGGCCTGGCGATTTGCCGCGCGGTAATGGTCGCCCACGGGGGGACCATAGTGGCTAGGAACACAGAAAATGGGGTGGAGTTCATTCTCGAATTCCCGGTCGACGATCCAACCCTTGCCCGATCAGGCTCATCTCAACCTCATTGAAACTGAGTTTGGGGTCTGCGGTTCATCGCGTTCGAAGCGCCTGACTACGGCAAACTCTCTTCCCCATCGTCCGATTCTTGCCAGCTTCCCTAGGTCGCCGGGGTCGTTCAGCAACTGAAACCAATATTCCATAATAGAACCCTGCATGCAGCGTGGCATGGCGGAGATTGCTGACCATGTTTGAACGCACCGACGACTTACGCATCTGTGACGCCCGGCCGATGATTCCGCCGGCGATTCTGCATGAGGAGATTCCGATTACGGAGTCGGTGGCCGCGCTGGTGGCCAAGACTCGGCGCGAAGTTGCGAACTCGATTCACGGCAAAGACCCTCGGCTGGTGTGCGTGGTTGGGCCGTGCTCCATCCACGCGGTAGACTGCGCGTTGGGCTATGCGGAGAAACTGCTCGGCCTCGCGAAGACCTTCGAAGACAAGCTGATCATTGTCATGCGGGCGTATTTCGAGAAGCCGCGCACGAGTGTGGGGTGGAAGGGGTTTATCAACGATCCTGACCTCGACGAGACGTACCACATCAACAAGGGCCTCCGGCTGGCGCGGCGTTTGCTCGTGGACATCAACGAGATGGGCCTGCCGACCGGGCACGAGTTCTTGGACACCCAGATTCCGCAGCACATCGCCGATGTGGCATCGTGGGTCGCGATTGGCGCGCGGACGACGGAGAGCCAGATTCACCGGGAACTCGCGTCGGGGCTGTCGATGCCGGTCGGGTTTAAGAACACGACCGAAGGCAGCATCCAGCCCGCGATCGACGCAGTGGTGACCGCGCACGCCCAGCACTGGTTCCCCTCCGTCACCAAGCAAGCCGTCTCCGCGATCTTCCAGACGACCGGCAACCCGGACTGCCACGTCATCCTGCGCGGCGGGTCGCGGACGGGGCCGAACTTCGACCGCGAGAGCGTGACCAAAGTCGCCCAGCGCCTGGAGCAGCGCGACCTGCCGCCCCGCGTGATGATCGACTGCAGCCACGGCAACAGCAAAAAGGATCATCGGCTGCAGGCGTCGGTTGCGGAGGCGATTGCCGCGCAGATGAGCGACGGCCACGTCTTTGGGGTGATGATCGAGAGCCATTTGGTGGAGGGTCGGCAAGACATCACGCCCGGCCAACCGATGGTGTTCGGCCAGAGCATCACCGACTCGTGCATCTCGATCGAGCAGACCGAGCAGGTGCTGGCGATGCTGGCGCGGTCGGTGCGATAGGCTCACGTAAGCGTCGAAAACTGCCTGTATCTCGTTGCATCCATACCTCGCATGTCTCAGAAGCTAAGAGCCATCAGCATCGCTGGTGGCAAGATCAATCTCCTAAGGCCGCCGCGCGTTCCCTCGGCTCGCTGGAGCCCACTTGATGTTCGGCGACGAAGGGCATCCGCCTCCGTAACCGGTAGTGCTCCGGCACACGCAGGAATACGGTAGCCACTTAGGGATACAAAAAAGCTTGTAGCGGCCCGTCTATGCCTAGAGCCATTAGTCCCCAATTAGTCCATAACTCTGGCTCAGTACTGAGTAATCGGCGATGTCGACCGTAAAGTCGCCTGTGAGGTCTGCAGCGGCTTCAAATCCTGGATCAGTATTGCTAAGACCGTATGAGTTCGAAAGGATAGCGTAATCGCTAATAGCCACCTCGTTATCGCGGTCGCAATCTCCATTGATCAGTGTTACCATCAGGTTCTCAATGGGTGTTGCGACTAGATTGATTCCGATTGCTTTGTAAAGTCCAGTGTGGAATCGGAACTTCAGGGTTATCTGCCCATCAACGCTTGGGGAAAATGCAAAGTCGCCGTTTGGCCCAAGTGTTAAACTGAGCGTCTCAACGATCGAGCCATCTTGCCAGACTTGGACCTCAGCTGCCTCACCATCAACGATACCAATGTAGCCGTCAAGGGAAATCGTGCCGGTGATTAGGTTCATAGTCGGGTTGCGGGTAACGCCGGTGATCGTGCCAGCAATTGAGAGCCAATGGCCGGTAGGACTAAAAGCTACGGAATTTGTGAGCGCGACCTGCTTGTCAAAGACCAGTCGTGAGGTCCCTGTTTGAGCGTCCCAAATTCGAACCGTTTTGTCGGTTGACCCGGAAGCTATCGTGTCCCCAGCAGGCGAGAACGCCACGCTATTGACGGAGCCTGTATGCCCGCTGAGAATTTGAATAGGCACTCCAGTCTGGGTTTCCCATAGCCGAACAGTTTGATCGTAGGATCCTGAGGCGACGACGCTACTATCTTTTGAAAACGCGACAGAATATACCGTGTCCGCGTGGCCAGCTAAGGTATGCAAAAGGGCCCCAGTTTGGCAATTCCAAATACGGACCGTGTTGTCAAGCGAACCCGAAGCAATCTTAGATCCATCTGGTGAAAATGCGACACACGTGACGTCGGCTGTGTGACCCGACAGGGTCCGTAACAGCGCCCCACTTTGGGAGTCCCAGATGCGGACGGAATCTGCCGCAGCAGCTGATGCGATCTTCGTTGAATCTGGTGAGACGGCAACCGAGAATGCAGCGTCCTGGGGGAAGAGCTGTCGCAGAAACACACCGTTCTGAGCATTGTAAACCAAGACCGAGTAAAGTATGCCGAAAACTAGTTTGCTGCCGTCGGCGGAGTAAGCCACTGAATAAACCCTGTTAGGACATGAAAACTCGCGAATGAAAACGCCAGCCTGAGAGTCATACGTTCGGACCGTGTAGTACGAGGCAATGGCGACGGAAAGTCCGTCGGGCGCAAAGGCTATTGACGATGCCGCCATCGGCTGGCGTTTTATTGTGAGGATGGGTGCCCCGGAACTCACTTCCCATATACGCATGGCAATGTCGCCGCCTCCCCCGAGGTCGCCCGAGCCTGAGAGCAACTTGATTCCATTCGGCGAGAACGCTACTGACCTAACTTCCGACATAGGTAGGCTGCGCTGCAAATTCCCGGTTTCGGAGTTCCATATTCGGATCGTTGCATCACTTGAGGCCGATGCCACTGTTCCTCCAACCGGGGAGTAAGCCACAGAGCGGATTCCACCAGTGTGCCCCGAGAGGGTACGAAGCCACAGACCGAGTTGGGCATCCCAAATCCGGACCGTTCGATCGCCGGAACCTGACACGAGCCTTCCGCCATCTGGCGAATATGCCACCCCAGTGACGCCACTGGTGTGCGCTGTCATTGTGAAGTTCAAGACGCTTGTTTGTACGTTCCAAATCCGGATCGCTCGGTCTTCCCACGCCGTGGCGATCTTGCTACCGTCCGGCGAAAACGCAACGCAACGAGCCCCGCCTACACCAGCAAATGTTGACTGAAGCGCTCCCGTACTGGCATTCCAAATGCGCACCGTGCCGTCGGCCGATGCTGTGGCAAGCTTTGAACCATCAGGTGAAATTGCAACCGAGGTCACACTGGCGGTGTGGGCCGCGAAGGTCTGGAGAGATAAACCCGTGGGTACATCCCATATCTGAACAATACCATCGGACCGCCCTGAAGCGACCCTCCCTCCAATCGGGCTGTAACCTACAGACGTGGTGTAGCCCGCGGAGAGCGACCTTAGCAACGCACCAGTTTGTGTGTCCCAAATTCGGACCGTGTGATCCGTTGATCCGGAGACGCAGGTCAGCCCGTCCGGCGAAAATGCTACATCTGTAACGCCGTCGGTGTGTTCCGGGATCTGCCAACGCCACTCGGGCGTGTCTTGCGCACTGGCAAAACCGATCCCAAGCATGAGTGGTATCAGTCCCATAAGGAGTCTGAGTGCCTTTCGGTGGTTTCGCGATGGGGCGTCTTGATTCACTGGGCTCCTCATAGAAACAGATTGTATAGGAGATCCGGCCAGCAAACAAGTAGACGTAGGTGCCGACGTGAGAGGAAGATCACATTAATTAATGCCTCAGCCCGCGAGCAACCTTCACACTGTAGTAGTGAGGGATTCGACCCCCCGCTTCCAATCTTCTCGTGGCAAACCTGTCCCAACGTGGCAAGATGGCGAACTCCGAAGCCTCCACGAGTATTCCAACCTCCTCACTCCACAACCCCTCCTCATACAAACGCGCGCTTGACCAACGATACTCCAAGGATGACTCCACAAGTCCCGCCCGTACCGGATTGTCGTGAATGTACTGCACCTTCCGCAAGAATCCTGCCTCCGAAGTCAATACGAACGAGCGGAAGCTGCATTGCCACAAGCTCCGACCATTTAGCACGCGCTGCTGGTCGATCTCGGCAAGCGTCTGGGTCCGAGCAGGGAAAAGATCCGACGCGGCGTCTTTATGCCATCCGCCCGCTCCCACGGGTCAAGGCTGGCCCCACGGGCTTCACACTCAATGCTTGGTCTGCCACACCTTGGCGAGATTAGAGGGCACCGCATCTTAAGAGCCTGGCGGGGACTCCTTCGCAGATCGCTTCGTGTGCCGGCGCCAAACGAGCAGGGCGACGGCGGCGACTCCGGCACCCGCCCAGACAAAGGGGTAACCGCGGCTTGGGCGGAGAACGATGTCTTGGGAATAGACATTTGCTGTGGGCACATTGCTGAATCGCGTCAGTGAGAGTGTTGCGGGCAATTCGAGGTCCGAACGTCGGCAAGAGACTGCGACTTCAAACAGACCACCCCTGGCTGATCCAGCGACTTCGTCCACATGCGCTCGCGTTTCCAAGACGCACCGCCCCGTCAAGTTCTCGTCTATGCATACCGAGCAGGTGCTGGCGCCGCTCGCGAGGTCGGTTTGAGGCCCCGAGGGATGTTCACCGTGGCTGGGGCGGCTGAACGGAAACCAGGCGCGACTTTGACGCGAGCCAGTCTTCGCACTCTTCGACTCCGAAACGATCACCAACCGACAGGAATTCGTTACGGGCCTCATTGAACGACTGTCGGGCGGCTTCACGCTGGCCAGTCTCCCACTGAACCGTACCTATTTGCTGCAGCGTGGTTGCGCGCCAGCGTGGGTGATCGCGACGGGTCCAGTCTTGCAGGCACTCCTCCAGAGTTTTCAGGGCCGCCAAATGGGCACCTTCGTCGCTGAGCAGCATGGCCTTTCTCGCCTTGATGTCGGTGTGCATCGGCTCTTCGGGCCGGTCGGCGATAGCTGCGGCAGCGGCATCAAAGAAGCGCCGGGCGGATGCTCGGTCACCCCGAGTGGCAGCAACTGAGCCAAGTTCGCGGCAGGCTTCGGCAAAACCAGCTTGATCGCCGGCTTTGCGCATGCCCTGCAGGGCCTCGCGCAGGTGTGCTTCGGCTTCATCGATCCGATTGAGTTTGCGCTCCACGATAGCCAAGGCGATTAGAACGGAAGAGCGGCCCCAATAGGCATTGAACTCGGTTCGAAAGGTCAGCGCCGTCCGAAATCTCTCGATCGCCTTCTCAAGATCTCCCTGGGCAGCGCAGATTTCGCCCTCAAAGCGAATGGCCTCGGACAGGGCGTTCGTATCGCCGGTGTCATAGGCGAGCTGATACGCCTTCTTGGCGTGGTAGCTCGCGTCTGCATACTTCGCGTTGTGGTAGGCGATGCGCGCGATGGCAAGTTCCTTGGCCTGCGGCCGTTCGTCGTAGGGCAACTCGACCTTCTGTGATCTGAAGGCAAGCAGACCAACTAAGATCACAGCCGCCAAAGACATGCCGGCGGCGAAAACCCACTTCGTAGGACGATTCGCAGGGTCCTCCGTCGATGTCGGCAGGAGCACTGGACCGGCAGGATCTTGCCTGGTATCTTCGGGTTGTCGTGTTTCGACGGAGCCGCTGACGGGCTCGCAGTAGTCGTCGTTCCAAACCAGGCCAAGGACCGCAAAGGCCTGCTCCAAAACGACCTTGTCGTTGCCCATCTGACCGAGGATTCGCTTGGCGGTGCCTATGGAGACTTGAAGCAACCCGGCGCGCACCGCCCACGTGAGGCGATCACCTGCACCCGAACGCTGCCATTCCTCTGTAATGCGTCCCTGCAGCAGCCGCAACGCTTCGTCAGTCAATCGAACAGCCCGCTGTCTGCGGCTCTTTCCCAACTCCATAGTCCCTGCAGATATCTTACACCAGGCCGAATTGGGCGACTCCCGGATTTAGGCTGCAGAAGGGCCGAGAAAGTCCTTAAGTTGGCTTAACTTGATCGATTCCACGCGGATGAAAGCGGTACATTCTCCCCTGAGCACCGCACAAATAGAGACAAACGCCAAGGGGAGCGTGCTTCTCTCAATTGAGCTTTGGTTCCGGTCGTTGTACACTCCTCACGTGCCCGCGCTGACTGATTACGTCCGGCTTTCCCCGTTCACCCTCGACGAACTCGTGGATGCGGTGAATAGCGTGCTACGTGGCCTCCCGAAACTTCATATGACCGCCCGGACGGTGAAATTCTATATCGCCAAGGGCCTCGTCCCAGGGCCAGTGGGGGGGCCGAGGGGCGCGCGGTATTCGATGGAGCATGTGCTTCGGGTCGTCGCCAATCGGTGCTTTCCCCAACGTGGCCGAAGTCTGGAGGAAGCGCGCGAGGAGATGGATCGACTCCTGGCGCTCGACATGGGAACAGCGATCAATGCGGTGCAGACGATGGTCAGCGAACTCTCGACTCCGCAGGACTTTGCCCCGCCCCGACCCGCGATGATGCAAATGGCCTCGGTGATACGTGAGCAGGCTGCTCCCATAAACCGCTCTCAACCCGCCATGACCGTCCGGAGAATCCCATTAAGACCTGGGATCACCCTCGAAGTCACCGAAGGGGTGGACCTCGAGGCAGAACTGGACAACCTTGTTTCGGCGCTGCATGAGGCGGTCCAGGCAAAGTCCTAGGTATTTTTAGACACTTCTAGACACTTTGGTGTATCATGGTGTCATGTCGAGCCAAATCAACACCTCATCCGGACCTCTCAGCATCTCTCTCACGGCCCACGAAGACTCCTCGGAGCGGCTCCTCCTGTTCACGATCTCCTGCGGTGAGGTCGACCACACCCCTTCCCCGCTCGACATCGCGCTCGTCCTTGACCGCAGCGGCAGCATGTCGGGCCAAAAGCTGGACATCGCTCGACGCGCGACCGCCGAGTTCATTCGATCGCTCGATCCGCGCGACACGATTTCGGTCGTGACTTATGACTCGCGCATTGACATCGTCGCGGCTCGATCCCATCCCAGCGAAGAGCTTGCGAACCGAGTCGCCCAAATCGAACCGGGAGGCAACACCAATTTGTACGAGGGATGGCTCACGGGGGCAAAGCTGCTCCACCCAGGCGGCCGTGTGATGCTGCTCTCCGACGGTCTCGCCAACGAAGGCGCGTACCGTGACGCGACTTCGCTGGGCACGCACGCCTCGATTTCGCTGGAGCGATTCCGAATCGCCACGACCACCATTGGAGTCGGCAACGACTACGACGAAGCCCTGATGGCCGGCATGGCGCGAATGGGAGGCGGGGCGCACTACTATGCTCATACTGCGGAGGCGATTCGCGAGGCATTTGGGCAAGAGCGGTTTTCGCTGGGTGCCACGGTCATCGGCGCGGCGAGCATTCGGCTTCGCGGCGAGACCTTCCAGGTCGGGCAGTTCTGGCCGGGGGAAGTCAAGCGCGTCGTTGTACCGGTGACGGACCTCGCCGGACCGCTTACCCTTCGTTACCAGATGGCCGGCAACGACCACCCGACCACGATTGAGCTTGACCTGCCTCGACAATTTGGCTACTCGGACGAGGCGACGCTGGAGCGACTGATCGCCATGGCGGCCGACCTCGAATACCGGTCCATCGAGGTTCGAAACCCGGGCTCAGCGGCTCAGCTTGGCGTCGAGATTCGCGAACTGATTCTCAAGCTTCTTGCCCATCCTTTGGCCGATTCGGACTTGGCTCGCCCCGTGCTCGCCCGCCTGAACGCCTCGCGCGATCGCCTTGAGCGACTGCAGCATCGCTATGACGAAGCGGAAGCGACCATGCACCGCAAGCGGAGTCTTCAGTCCAGCCACAACATGCGAGACCGGGCCCGCGCGTATTCTTCGTTCGAAGAGGAGAAGTTCCTCGTGGCGGAAGAATTCAGGGTCTCAATGCCCGCCGCCGCCCGACCGGTCGCGGATCATATTGATCGCAGTGCGCTTGCGGTCATTCCGGTCGAGCAGTGGCGGGCGTGGGGTGTGGTGCCGTTGCACTTGGATAGTAACACGATTCAAGTCGGCACGCCGAATGCCCGCGACGGATTCTTGCAGGCTGAGATCGAGAAGGCGGCAAAGCGGTCGGTGAAACTCGTACCGATGGACGAGGCGATTGTGCGGGAACTGCTGGGTTAGCGGGTCGACGTCAGCCCAAATCCCCGACCTCGTCGAGGGCGCGGACGATCGCTTTGCCCAGCGCTTCCGACTGCTCCACTTCGCTCGACCACCCGAAGCTAACCCGGATCGTCGCCCGCGCTTGCGATTCGGGGTAGCCCATGGCGAGCAGCACGGGGCTCGTTTCGGTGGAGGCGGCGGAGCAGGCGGCGCCGCTGCTGACGGCGAAGCCCATGCGGTCCAGGACGGTGACGAGTGCCTGGGCTTCGAAGTCATCGAAAGTAAGACTAAGGATGTAAGGCGAGCCCGTTGGCGCGGGTCGAGCGAGGTAGGTCTCTACGTGTTCGAGAACGGCCGCGCGGCAGTCTTCAACGTTCAATCTCCTCTGATCCAACCGGTCCATCGCGACCTCGGCCGCGATCCCCATGGCGATGATGCCCGGGACATTGAGGGTTCCGGCGCGCAGCCCCCGTTCTTGGCCACCACCTCTGAGGAGCGGCTCAAGAGTTACACCATCCCGGAGGTAAAGCGCGCCAACGCCTTTGAGGCCGCCGAACTTGTGGGCACTGAATGACGCGTAGTGCACTCCAGTTAGATCGACGGGCAGTTTGCCGACCTGCTGGGTAATGTCGCGGTGAAGTTTGGTCGGACGCGGAACACCCGGACCCCCTCCCCAACCCTCCCCCACCAGAGTGGGAGAGGGAGTACCCGGACCCATGCCTCCAGTCTCCGGATGAAAGCCTGCGTAGCTGTCCAAGGGAACATCAACCCGGCTCCCGGTCTCGTTATTCACCGACATCACGCTGACCAACGCTCCGGTCCGGTCCCCCCTCTCCTGCGCCCTCCCGAACTCGTCAACGGAGGACTTGGTGGCGGAGGAGAGGGGATGGGGGAGAGGTGACGCGGCAAAACCCCCAAGCACAATTCCGCCCCGAGAGAGCGCAGGCTCCCGGACCGACGAGTGCTCGAACGGGCTGACGAAAATCTCATCGAAGTTCGACAAGACCCAGTTGTTCGACTCCGTCGCTCCCGACGTGAAGACGATCTCGCTCGGGTCGTCCGCACCGATTAAAGCCGCAACTCGTTCCCTTGCCCGCTCAATCTCTGCCCCAGCGCGTTGCCCCGGAGAGTGGATCGAGTTGGCATTGGCGTAGAGCCTCTCCCAGTGCTCGGCCACAAACTGCTGGACCTCCGGAATCGGGGGCGTCGTTGCGGCGTGATCGAAGTAGCGTTCGAACGGCACGTTTCATTGTGTCACGGGCTCGCATTCTTACTCGAATTTGGTCAGAATTCGACGGTTCCGGGGTAACGTATGAGTTCATGAATCGGCTTTTCCTGCTTGCCGGAATAGTGCTTTCGATGGCCTGGTCACAGGACATCGACCCCGTCAAAACCGCGCGTGAAATCACCTCCTATCGAACTCAGAAGGTTAAGGAGGCTCGAGACGCAGGCAAACCTCTCGACAGCGAAGCGCTGAACAAAGAGCTGGTTTCGAAGGCCCGAGAAGCAATCAAGACGCTTGACGTAGCCAAGGTTGACCCCGCAAAGGCGCTGGACTGGGCCCGGCTGGCCATGCTTGCGGAGCGGCCGGACCTCATTCGCGATCTTTGCCTCAAGTACGTTGACGGGTCGCCGAGCGAGAAGACCAAGTTCATGGCGCAGAGCATGTTGCTGAACGCCTATGCCGAGCTCGGGGACACCGATGCGATCGTGAAAACCGTGGCCGCGATGAAGCCGACTCCGGCCGAGGCAGCTTCGCTCGCGATCTTGGTCGCCGGGAGCATCATCATGCCGATGCAGGACCGTACCGGAACCGAAAAGACGCTGAAGTTCCTGGCCGATGTCGAGAAAAAGGTGCCGTTCGCCGAGCCTTCGAGTGGACCCTCGAAAATGGTTGGTGACGAAGCGCGGGCGGCAATTGCCGATGCACGGGCCCACTTGCTCTTGGATCTGGGAAAGCGCACGGAAGCGCTGGAAGTCATTGACGAAGCGCTGGCCAAGGTTGACCCCGCCTCGCCCGGCGTTCGCGGGCTTAAGGCAGCCCGTGTTCAGGCCGAGCTGCTTGGCTCTCCCTTACCTGCCCTTCCCGTCGTGGAGACTCTCGGCTCCTTCAAGGACTTTGCCTCACTTAAGGGCAAAGTCGTTCTTGTTAACTTCTTCGCCCATTGGTGCGGCTCGTGCATGGTTTCTTATCCCGATCTGGCCAAGATGTACAAGGAACTGCATCCGCAGGGCTTGGAGATGGTCGGGGTAACGGCGTACTATGGCTTTTACAAGGGTGTCGGCTATGACAAACGCGACATGCCGAAAGAAACCGAGCTTCCCAATCTCAAGGACTTCACCAAAGAGCACGATCTGGCTTGGCCGATCGTACTCACGGAACGGACGAACTATCCGTCTTTCGGAGTCATCAGTATTCCCACATTCTTCGTTCTTGACAAGAAAGGTAATGTCGTTCGAGTGAAGATCGACTATTCTAAAGCAGGATTCCCGGAGTTTCGAAAGACCATAGAGTCGCTCATGGCGGCGAAATAGCGAGGTTACACAACATGAAACGTTTCTGTCTCATTCTCTCCTTGGCTGCATTCAGCTTCATGGCATTCGCGCAAACGATAGACCCCATTCAGGTGGTCAAGGACATCAGCACCTATCGCGCTCAGAAGGTGAAGGAAGCTCGCGATGCCAAGACTCCTCTCGATGCGGAGAAGCTGAGCAAAGAGTGCGCTGCCAAAGCAGAGGAAGCGCTTAAGGGGATCGATTTGACCAAGATCGAGCCCGCCAAGGCTCTCGATTGGGCTCGGGTTACGGTGTTGGCCAATCGCGATAAGGACACTTGCGACCTTTGCCAGAAATTCCTCACCTCGAACCCCGATCCGAAGATGAAATTCGCGGCTCAGAACCTCATGCTGACCGCTTGTGAGCGCATGGGTGAGGGCGACATGCTCGCCATGATGCTGCCCACAGTCGAGCCGGACACGAAGCAAGCCGCTGCAACCATCGCGATTCTCACTGCCAATACGTACTCCGATACGATCAGCAGCAAGAAGGGCGTGGACGAAGCAATCAAGGTTCTCGACGCGGTTGAGAAGAAGATCAACTACGCAGAGTTTACGACGCCGGAAGAGAAATCCCTCGCTGAAAATGCCCGCGGCTCGGTTGCTTCGGCTAAAGCTCAGTTCTTCATGGAGCAGAAGAAGAAGGACCAAGCCATCGCTACTCTCGATGCTGCACTGAAAGAACTCACCGCCGATGGCCCGATGGCGAAGCGGATTGCGTCGAGCAAGACTCAGTATGCGCTCATCGACAGCATGAGCCCAGCTCTCGATGCCGAGAAGATGTACGGAGAGTACAAGGGCATTGAATCGCTAAAGGGAAAAGTCGTTATCCTCGACTTTTTCGCTCACTGGTGTGGCCCGTGCATCCGCTCCTTCCCCGATATGAAGGCATTGTACGATGCCAACAAAGATAAGGGCTTGGAGATGATCGGTGTCACGACTTACTACGGTTACTACAAAGACGAGAATCGTGAAAAGCGCGACATGCCAAAGGACGCCGAGTTTGCCAAAATGGCGGACTTCATGAAAGAGCACAGCATGAATTGGCCGGTGGTTTACACGGCCCGCGAAAGCTATGCGCCGTTCGGTGTTTCCGTCATTCCGCACGTGGTTGTGATCGCACGCGACGGACGCGTTCACAAGGTAAAAGTCGGCTACTCACCGGCCAGTTTCAAGGCGTTCAAAGAAGACATCGAAAAACTGCTCAAAGAATAGGCGGGTACAACTGCCTCCATGGCGAAGCCAATCGTAGTCGTGGGGGCAGGCCTCGCTGGCCTCGTCTGTGCGCGTGCCCTCCAACGCAAAGGGCACGCGGTGACGGTCCTCGAAGCAAGCGACGCCCCGGGTGGGCAGATGCGCACGGATGTCGTGCGAGGGTTCCGCCTGGATCGGGGCTTCCAGGTTCATTTCACCGCTTACCAGAGCGCAAATGCCCAACTTAATGAATCTGCACTGGATTTCAAACCGTTCGAGTCCGGCACCCTGGTTTGGAAGAACGGGCAGATGAACGAGGTGCACCGCGACAAACCGCTCGCGATGGCCCTGTCGAACTACCTCTCGATGGGCGACAAACTCCGGATTCTGGGCCTTAAGCGCGACCTCAAGCGAACCGGCTCAACCGGCATCTTCCACGACGAAGACCAATCCGCCGAGGCATTTTTAGTGCAACGAGGATTCACGCAGGCATTTCTCGACGACTTCGCGCGCCCCTTCTTCGGCGGCATCTTCCTCGATCGCTCACTCGGTGTTTCGGCAAACATGTTCCGGTTCGTTTGGAAGATGCTCGATGCAGGCAAGACGGGGATTCCCGAGCTCGGCATCGGCGAAATCCCGAACCAAATCGCGGCCGAGATAGCTGATCTCCGATTCGGCCATAGGGTGAGTCGTGCGACGCCCGACTCGGTCACCCTTCAAACAGGCGAAACTATCGGGGCCGAACGTGTGGTCGTCGCTGTCGATCCCGGAAACTTGGCCGGACTTTTGCCGAATGCGCCAAAACCGACCTTCCGCGCGAGCACCTGCATCTACTTCGAAGCCGATTCGCCGCCAGTTGACCGCCCGATTCTCGTGTTGAACGGAACTGATCGTGGGCAGGTCGCCGAGGTCGTGCCGTGTAGCGTTGTCTCACCCCAACTCGCGCCGGAGGGTAAGCACTTGGTCAGCGTCACCGTCCTCGGCGACCCGAATCACGATGACAAGTTCCTTTCCGAGGATGTGAAGTACGAACTCCAGGCTTGGTTCCCGAAGGCCCACGTCCCTGCCTGGCGACTCCTCAAGGTCTACCGAATCAGGCACGCGCAGTTAAGGCAAGACCCCGGCTTCATGCCGGAAGCACCGATCACCGAAATCGGCGGCGTTATCGTGGCGGGCGAAGCGGTGTCGATGAGCAGCATCGAGGGGGCGGTTCAGTCGGGATTGAGGGCGGCGGAGGCGGTCGGTTGAGGGTCGGAATCGTGGGGGCGGGGGCGGCGGGCTTGGCCGCGGGTCGCGAGCTCCGACAGCAAGGCCTCGACGTCGTGATCTTCGAGAAATCGAAAGGCTACGGCGGCCGCATCGCCACCCGACGGGTCGAGGGGTACACGTTCGACACGGGAGCCACGAGCATCGCACCGCGCGGAAAGGCGATCGAGAAGGTCATGCTCCACGAACTGGACACCACCGATCTTGTCCAGATTAACAAGCCGATTTATGTTCACCAGTACGGGCGCATCGCACCCGGCGACGTGAGTCGAAACAAGGTACCGCGGTACGCCTATCGGACGGGCAATACCCGCTTCGCCAAGCTCATCGCCAAGGATCTAGACGTCCGTCTTGAACAGACGATCGACCGGATTCGGGCAGTGGGCGGGAAGTTCGAGATCCTTGAGGAGGCCTTCGATGGCGTAATCCTCACGCCACCCGTGCCACAAAGCGAAGAGCTGCTGACCACCCTTGGCGAGACCCGCAAGTTCGCCAACGTCCGGTATCGAGCATGCCTCAGCATCCTGCTCGGCTACGCCACCGACATTGGCCCGCTCGGCTATCACGCGATCATCGACACCGAGCAGCGTCATCCGCTGACGTGGGTCAGCTTGGAATCGATCAAGTGCCCGGATCGCGCACCCGAGGGTCACACGGCGATGGTCGCTCAGTTGAGTCCTGCGTACAGCGCACAGTTCTATGAGAGCCCGGATGCGGCGATTATCGAGGACACGGTGTCGCACATCGAGCGACTGTACGGACCGAATTTCAAGCAGCCTGAGATAGCCCAAGTCAAACGCTGGCGCTACAGTCAGCCGGAAACCACGGCAACCTTCGAGACGGTCAATCGTCCAGGAAGTAGGGTGCTCGTCGCCAGCGACGGAGTGCTCGGTGGTCGCGTCGAACTCGCCTACGAGGTCGGCGTGATGGCGGCCAAGAGCCTTATGGAGACCCTCAAGTAGATGTTGACAGCCCTACCTTCATTGCTTAGCCAGGTCGAGATCAAGCCGATCTCGATGCGCGTTTTCATCGGTGACCAAGAAGCCGGTTCGGCCACGTACCTACAGAAGTTGCTGACCGATGGGGGCAAGCAAGTCGCAATCACCCTCAAGCTCAAACCAGCATCTGGACCGATGATCGAGATTCGGCAGGAGTCGGTTTACGATGCTCTCGGCTATCCGTCTCGGCGAATTCAGGAGTCACTCACCGCTGAAGGCAAGCGCACCGAACTTCGCGTGGCGACCTTCGACGAGACGGGTGCAACCCTAACGATCGAGAAGGGTGGGAAGAGCACCGACAAAGCCGTCGAGTTGGTCAAAGGCGCACCACGGACCGCCAAGAGCGAGTTCTGGTTCATCCGCGACACACCGAAGAAAGGCGACAAGGCGACCTTCTATTCCTTCGACCTCGGCGAGGAGCGGTGGAAGCTGACCGAGGCCATTTACGCCGGGGAAACCGAGATTGAAGTAGGGGGCAAGAAAGTCAAAGCTCATCGCGTCAGCGCACCGCCGAGCGAGGCGTACTTGGACGATAAGGGCTGGCCGATCCGCCTGGATATCGGACGCGTCCGACTCGAACGGGCCACTCTGTAGGCCGGCTCCCCTCTCCTGCGCCCTCCTCCTATCACCCACGGTTGCCCTGGCGGCGGAGGAGAGGGGTTGGGGGAGAGGTGAAGCGTGAGGTCTTTCGGGATGCGGGATGCCGGCGGGACGCCAGCGGTACGTGGGCGGTTCACCGGCAGGTTGCCAGCGGTACGTCGGGACACCCAAAGCGGTATCCTCCCCTCGTGCCACGCTTGCTTGCCGAATCGGTCATCCGCGACGTTCCCGACTTCCCGAAGCCGGGAATCATGTTCAAGGACATCGCTCCTGTGCTTCAGCATCCCGCCGCGATGGCGGAGGTCATCGACTTGCTGGCCCAAGATGCGCGCGAGAAGGGTGCAGAGACTATCGTCGGCATCGAGAGTCGTGGGTTCATTTTCGGGACACCGGTCGCGCTAACCCTCGGACTTCCCTTCGCCATGGCACGCAAACTCGGCAAACTTCCCCACCACCGGATCGCCGAGGAATACGCGCTGGAGTACGGCACCAACACGGTCGAGATGCACACCGACGCGATCGATCCGGGGCAGCGCGCTTATGTCGTTGACGACCTCCTCGCCACGGGCGGAACGGCGGCGGCGGCGGCTCGGCTCGTCGAACGACTGAACGGCAGTGTGTGCGGAATGGGTTTCTTGGTTGAACTGTCCTTCCTCGGAGGCCGCCAAAACCTGCTCGGCTATCCGATCTGCTCCCTCATCGAATACTGATGAAGGTCGGGATCAGTGCCTCGTACATGCGCGGCGAACAAAGTGCGCGCAACGCGGGTATCTCGCGCTATAGCCGGTGCATCCTTGACGCGCTTTTGACCTACGCGCCCGAGGTCGAGTTCGAGGTTTTCCTTCACGAGGGATATGCGCTCGAGCCGCAGTGGCAGGCCTTGCCCGGCGTGCGGTTTCACCCGGTCGTTCCCGAACAGCGGGAGAAGCGTGGCATCTGGGAGCACTTCCGCGCGGCGGGGATCGCGAGGCGCCTCGGCTGCGATGTCTGGTTCTCGACCAGCCACATGATCCCGTTCCAGCGCAAGCTGCCGCGCGTTCCCTTCGTCCACGATCTCATCGCGATCCGTTATCCGGAGCTTTTCGGTCGAAAGCAAGCTGCCTATCTTCGCTTCGCATTGCGCTACGCGTCATGCAAGACCGAGCATGTGCTGACCAATTCCGAAGCGACGAAAACCGACATCCAAAGTACTTTCGGAGTCCCGCCGAACCGAATCAGCGTAACACCATTGGGGCCAGGAAACGTCATCCATCGGGTCCCTCCGGCTTCCGTTTCCGATGATGAGCTCCGGAGGATGGGTGTCTCATTCGACCGGTATCTCTTCGCGCTCGGGACACTTGAGCCACGCAAGAACCTGGCTCGGCTCTTCGAGGCACTCGCACTTCTGCCGCCCGAGCTAGGTTTGGCGGTGGCGGGGGGGAAAGGGTGGAAGGAATCGCCGATCATGGCGCGGCTAGCCGAACTCGGGGTTGAGGATCGTGTTGCGTTCCTCGGCTATGTTGCCGATGCCGACCTGCCCAAGCTCTTCGCCCGATGCGAGTCCTTCGTTTTTCCTTCTCTTTATGAAGGTTTCGGGATGCCGGTCTTGGAAGCCATGCTCGCGGGCGCTCCCGTCCTGGCGAGTGATCGGCCCGCCATGCACGAAGTTGGTGGTCCAGCGGCGCAGTACTTCGATCCGGAGTCGCCGAGCAATATGGCGCGAGTGATCCAAGAGGACAGGGATCGCGAAGCAGTGGTAGTGGCGGGATTGGAGCAGGCGAAGGAATTCACCTGGGCGGCGGCGGGGGAGAAGACCCTGGCAGCCCTCAAAAATGTCGCGGGGCAAAACACCTAGGCAATCACGGCTGGCATGCACGGGGAGATTCGTAAGTTCTTACTGGACGACACTTCGAAATAGCCCAAAAAAGGAGCCCGCCCTTGCGAAAGGACGCCGCATCCTGGGACAAGAAAGGCGTATTCCTCCGGAAGAAAGATCCATTCTTCCGGAGGAACGTGATCTCCCTGCACCAAAACGCCGTGGTTTTGAACCGGAAAGCGGCATTCCGTCGAAGGGAAAGCGCATTCTTGCGGAAGGATGCCGCGTCGTTATCCAAGAAATTTCTAATGCTGCCCTAAAGTTTCGCGGAGGCGGATCCGAAACTTCAGATATGCCTTACATTACTGAAGAACGAACCGATACTGTTTTCAACACGGATTGCGCGACTTACGTTGCCAACGCGACCGCCAACAAGACCACGCTGGGCATTACGACCGAGCAGCTCGAAGCGATGGCGGCGATCTTCACCACGTACTCGGATGCGCTCACCGCTGCGAGCGAGGCCAAGGCTGCCGCACGAGCCGCCGTGGCGTCGAAAAATGCCGCCAAAGAGGCCGCTCGCGACGAGGTCGTCAAGTGGGCGAAGGTGTGGCGCGCGAATCAGTCGATCCCGGACAGCGTTCTGGCCGACCTCATGCTCCCGCCGCATTCGACGCCCGGCACCAAAACCCCGCCAACGACGCCGACCGATCTCACTTTCACGATCACGCCGGAGGGCGTGGTTCAGTTGAAATGGAAGCGAAACGGCAACAACTCCAGCACCGTGTTCAACGTCGAAGGCTCGGCAAACGGGACGAGTGGATGGACAGTGGTGGGCACGACGACGAAGTCGAAGATCCCGCTGGCCGGTGCGCCGGGCACGACTTGGTACCTGCGTGTGGTCGCGATTCGCGGCGGTCAGTACGCGACCCCCACCAACCCCGTCGTGGTTTGGCCCGGGGAGTCGTCATCGGAGACGCTGGCTCTCGCGGCCTAGCAACGGATTCCCTGCACGCCCTCCTGCCGACCGCCGGTAGGAGGCGTTCTTATGAACCTCATCCCGGGTCGGCTTTTGCCACCCTGCGTGGATGTGGTAGCCTTGTCTTGACGCTGTACGGTGGCTGCCCCGAGGGGCAGAACTCGTCGGAGGCAGGATCATCGTGGTCATGCGCCGAGGGGTAGAAAATGTACCATCGATCCAAGTTCCCCGCGGGAGTTATCGCCCTTACGATAGCCTTGATCTTGGGACTCGTCGGGTGGAGCGGAGCCCGTCCTCAGAGCGATTTCGAGCGCGCACGAACGCTTTATAGCCAAGGTAAGTTTGCCGAGGCCAAGGCAGCCTGCGATCAGATACTGGCGAAGGAGCCCCATCATGCCGGTGCCCTCAATACGCGAGGTTGTGCCAAACATGAACTCGGGCAGTATCAATCCGCCATCGAGGACTTCTTGGCGTCCTTGGCTGTGGATGACAAGCGCGCCGTCGTTCATGCCAACTTGGGCCGATCCTATCGGGTGCTCAAACAGTATGGGGAGGCTATTGCCGCTTTCTGTCGGGCGATAGAACTTGATTCCAAGTACGCCGAACACTACGTCGGCCGTGGGATCAACCGACTTCTTACGCGCGACCCGGCTGGCGCATTGAAGGACTTCGATGAGGCCGTGCAGCTTGATCCCAAACTGGCCCGAGGTCATGACTATCGGAACCAAGCCCTGCTGGATCTGAGGCGATACCCAGAGTCGTTGGCGGCGGTAGAGCGGGCGATCGCGCTCGACCCGAAAGTGGGTGAATATCACTATCATCGCGCGATCGCCCTTCGCCGTGTCAACCGTCTCGAAGATGCGCTCAAGACTCTGGATGAGGCGATGCGCCTGGGCTACAAAAGTGGAAGCGTTCACAACGAGCGTGGGCTCACGCTGATGTCGGCCAAGCGCTATCAGGATGCGCTCATCGAACTGGAGACGGCCCTCAAATTGTCTCCAAACAGCGCGACGATCCTGGGAAACCGTGGGCGGTGCTTCTTCTACCTCGACAATCTTGAACGAGCCGCGCAAGACATCGATGCTGCGATCGAGATGGAGCCCGAGAATGCGGGGATGTATCGGTACCGGGCCGAACTCAGGGAGAAAAAGGGCGATCTGGTTGGAGCCGCCACCGATATTCGTCGCACTTTGAGCAACGATCCGCGCGATGAGCGTGCGGCAGAGATTGCGCGTCGTTTGGGAGTACCAACCGAAGGGTATTCCGGGATCCCCGAGCAGGTCGCAGAGGCGTTTGGCTTACCCACGCCAGGAGTCGCCTCGCTGCCGAAGGACGTGACAGATGAAAGTCAGTGGCCCAAGGGAGATCAACTGTGGAAGCCTCCCGTCACTGCTCGGTTGACACCCCCAGCCATTCCTCCGGTCGAGATTCCTCCTCAAATGGAATTCGGGAAGCTTCCCTTGGCTCTGTACAACTGGGCGATCACGACCGCGAAAGAAGGTATGAGAGCGGTGATCGGGCCGATGTCCGCGGTCGAAGAGCAGAAGTTCGAATCGAAGTGGGCCGTGTATTACGACAGTCCCGTCGCAGAGGTTGTGGACTACGTCAACCGTCTCAACCCGCTCCTCGCCAAGTTCCTCGAAGCGAGATCCGGTTTCACGCTCAGTGCACAACAGCTTGGCCGCTCGCTCGACGAAGCTGGTCTATTGGCGGAATCTCGGTTTGGCGGCCCTGCTGCGGTTTCGATCGATGCCGCCCGCTACTACAAATCGCTGATGGCCGGTTATGAAGCCGCGATGCGCTCAGCCGTTGTCGAGATCGAAGCTCTCGGCCCCATGCCGAATCCCTTCGAGGCGCGCCGGAAACGTGCAAAGGAGCTCCAAGACGAACTCAAACGCGTTGAGAAGAAAGCGGCGAAGCCAGCGGTGACGCCCCAAAAGGCGATTGACCGTTACTTCGTCTTGGAAAAGGTCGAAGCATCGGCCCGACCCACCGAAAAGCAGAGCCTGACCTATGCGGAAGGACTAGTTTCGGTCTCGGCACGACATGGCGACGAGAATTGGAGCATTGTCGTCCAAGGTGAGGCGCGTTGGGAAGCTATGCCTCGTGTCGTGCCCTACGACCGCTCCTCGGAAAAGAACACCATCAAGCTCTCCACATCGGGAAACGTGACGATCAAAGGAGTAGACGAGCAGACCATCAAGGACATGGACATGCGCCGGAGCCACGGCATCGAGATCGACCTGAAAGGCACGAACGTAGAGTTTTCGTTCGGCAGTTCCCGGGTCAATGGCGAGGTGCCGGGCCGCGTGGGCACGGGCAGACTGGGTGAACTGCTCTACCAAAGCGTCGACAATGCCCTGGGTCTCAAGGATCCTGAGCTAGGCGCCAAGGCGGTCGCCATTATCCAAGTGGAGAGCGATGCGGGCTCGGTGACGTTTGCCTATTCTTACCGACTCGCATCTCTCACCCCTGATCAAGTGAACAAGATCAAGGCGGAGGTGGCCAAAGATAAGCCCGAACTCGAAAAGGAGCAGGCTGAAGCGGCACGCCTGGGAGCCGAAAATGCCGCGAAAATGGACCGCGTCGCCTATCTCAAGGAAACCCGAAAGGCCTTTTCTGATGACCGCGCCCGGCTGCTCGCGAACTTGGGCACTGCTGACCCATCGAGCAGAAAGGAACTCGCTCTGCAGATGATGTATGCCGATGCGATGATGCACGCGGCCGACGATTCGCTTTTCTACGCCGAGACCGGCCAGTGGCGACGAACTCGCACCCTGTACGACGAATATGATCTCCACCGTATGATGGAAATCTCTCGTCAAGAAGCCCAGCGGGTCGCCACGCCGATGAAGGTCCTCAAGGCGGCAGAGGCTCAAATTCAAATCGCTCCCGAGCACATGCGATACGAACTCAAGGAGCGCCTCCGAAAAGGACTGACGCCGGAGATGATCCGAAAGCAAGACGTTGCGGGGATGCGGTCATTGGCGAATGGAATTGCCAATGATGTTTCCGCCTACTGGGCCAAGAAGGGCGAGGCAGAAAGCTTCAACGCCACTCTTTACGGCGTCGCCGAGGAAGGCACGAAGATTGGAGCGGGGATCGTCATTCTTGGCGCTGGCTCTCTCTACGTCGCAGGTTATGGAGTCAGCGCAGTTACGATTTGGGCCGCAGACACGTTGATGGGCGCCGTTTACGGTGGCGTCAGCGGCTATGTCGAGGGGGGCCCCGATGAGGCTTGCCGTAAGAGCCTTCAATGGGCGGGCATGGTCGGTTTCGCAGCAACTGAGGCGCTTGACGCCTATGGTGGTGGTGAGTCCAAAGGCGACATCGTGATCGCGGCGGGTCGCGCCGTCGCTCTTGGCAAGGCTTTCGAGTACGGCGGCAAGTTCGTCGGTGGCTTTTTCCGTGGACGACCTTCGGTGCAAGAGTCGTTTGCGATTGCCAAGTTCCAGCAAGAACTCGAATGGGGACAGGCTCTTCTGCAACGCTCCCAGCGAGCACAGACCGCAATGGCTGAAGCGACAGCGAAGGGCGTCACCGGCACCGCTCTGAGGGCAGCGGAGCGGGAACTGGCCGAAGCAACGGCCGCTGTCAACGGCTCGTACCACGCAAAGCTGCTCCTCAAATACGGGGGTGATCGGGCCGCCGCCGGCGACTTCATCCGCGAAGTCGAAGCACTTTACGGACGAGTGCAACCAGACTTCCTGGCCAACCTCAAGTCCATGGGTTACGACGTTTCCAATCTCAAGTTTGCCCCGATACGGAACGCGTCGAGTGCCGGTTCCGTCGGAATGGACCTCGACCTCGCCCTCATCGAATCGGCAGGGCTGGTGATCAAGAAAGACGGCAAGGTCGTCAGCATGGCCGTGTTTGGCAAAGACGCACAGAAGGCCTATAACAAGGCGTACTTCAGGCATACCGGCTACAGCGCTGAGCAGTCGCTCGTTAACGTCACTTCCTCGGCTCATCGCGAGGCGTTCACCTCGCGAATGGCCCAAGAAACCATCCCGTTCGAGTCCCTGACCGCCTTGGATCGGACGAGGGCCGCCGAAGTCTTGCTTGCCAAGACGAGAGACATGCCCTTGACGGGAATGACGAAAGCAATCGAAGCCGCTCGCGCGACCGAGAAAGAACTTCGCAACCGTGTGCTCCCAGACTTGGCCACCCAACTCGCCGAGGCAACGAAGCGCGGCGACAAGGCGGCGGTAAAGGAGTTGCAGGCTTCGCGCGCTTACTGGGAGGGAATACGCAAGTCCCTTGAGAAGGCAAGCCAATGCGAGCGTGACCCATACAAGATGTGGCAGGCACTCGACGAAGTTCGCGGTGTGACTGGCGGTAAGGACATCTTCGGTCTTGCGGAAGCACTTGGATACTACTGGAAGACGGTCGGGCGATAGACGACTTCGAGGCTCTTGGCCGATACACTTCGCCATGCCCCTTGTTGATCCAGCGTAGGGCGAGTATGATCAGCGCACCGATTGATGCACTGCGCTAAACCCATGAAGATCGTTCTCACTGCCTCAACCCTCGGACTCTTGCTGCTTGCCGGATGTGGAGGCAACGCGCCGAACACTGATCCTCCGCCCTTCGCCCAAGATCGACCGATCCTCGAGCGTGAATTGGGCCGAAGGCAAGTCACTCTTGGTGACACGGTCATCACCCACTTGGAGTCAGCGAACGCTCAGGCACATCCCGAAGACAGCGACGTGCCGGGGATTGACGGATGGGAGTTCAGCGTTGCCGCCCAACTCCGATTCAGCTTCGGGGTACTCGATGTGGCGGATTGCAGCCTGCGCATTCTCACGCTGAGCGGCAACGAACTGGCCAGCGCCCGTTCTGGTGGCGCGATTCAATCCATCATCCTGCCCCAAGGCCGATATCGCCTGGAGATCACGAACGAACGCACCAAAATGGCTGATGATGGTTCAGCCGAACGGTTCGTAAGCGTCGGCTGGCTCGAAGAGCGTGGCAACCGGACAGCACCCGCAGCGGGGCTCTACGCCGTGAGCACCACCTCGCCTTGGCCGAAGTTTCACGGGGATCGCGCCAACACCGGCCGCGGAGTAAACGCTTCACCCCCTGACTATGAGTCCCAGTTTCAAACCCCCAGTCAGTACATCAAGTCGTCCCCCGTCATTGGCGCGGACGGAACGGTGTTTGTTTGCGGCTTTGACGGGGTGCTCTATGCGCAATACCCGACGAACGAACCCTGGTGGAACACCAGTTTCAACGAGGGCTGCGAACTCGGCCTGGCCCTTGCAACGGACGGCACGATCTATGTGCCCCTTGAAAATCACCTGGCGGCAGTGGGCTTTTACGGGCTAGTCAAGTGGAAGATCCCCATCGCCCCAAGCGGCTCGCCGGCCCTTGGTCACGACGGCACGATCTATGTCGCCGACCTACTGAACGGCACCCTGAATGCGATCTCGCCGCAAGGTTCGATCAAGTGGTCATCACCGGCTCCCAATGCGAATGGCTGTGTTGCCATCGCGGAAGACGGAACGCTTTACGTGGGTGCCGAATCCGGACAACTTTACGCGTTCACTTCAAACGGCACCCTGAAATGGACCGCCCAGACCGGGGGTGATAACCCAAGCCTGGCCGCTTCTCCCGCGATTGGCTCTGATGGCACGATCTACATCGGCAGTGCGGGCGATGGCAAGCTCTATGCCTTCAATCCCAACGGCTCCCTCAAATGGGCAACCGCCACTTCCGAGAACATCATCGCAACGACCGCCGCCATCGCCGAAGACGGCACCATTTATGTCGGCTCCTTCGACAACAACCTTTACGCGTTCAATCCAAGCGGAACCATCAAATGGAAGCTCGATCTCGGCGACCAGATTTGGTCCTCGCCCGTCCTGAGAGGAGAGGGTGACATCTATGTGGGGACGTGGAACTCGGCCATTCAGCAGAACCAGAAGTTCTATCGGGTTTCCCCGAACGGCACGGCAACGACTTTCTGGCAGACGTCCGACGGGTTTGTCTCCACGCCAGCGGTTGGAGTTGGCTCGCAAGGCGGTTCGACCGTCTATGTGGGCGGCATGAACGGCATCATCTACGGCTTCTGAGCCCTCCGGGTTACTCCGGCATACCCGAGAACGCCGCCTCCAAGAGTTCGACCGTGTGCAGAACCAGGGGCGAACCTTCCCGAGTACCGCTCGCAACTTGGCGGTATTCCCCGCCCGGAGCCGGCGAGACGCCAGCGGTACGCGTCCGGATCGTCGGCAGGTTGCCAGCGGTACGGATCCAGGCTTGACAACCGGCGTTGCCCATGACGACCGCGTCGACGTCGGCGGCCAAAATGTTTGCCCACTTGCGGGCCAGCAAACGATGCGCCATCTCGGGCTGCAGGACGTTGTAAATGCCTGCGCTGCCGCAGCAGGTGTCTGATTCGGCCAACGGCACCAACTCAACTCCCGGAATCGCGGCGAGAAGCTCGCGCGGGGGGTTGCGGACGTGTTGACCGTGGGCAAGGTGGCACGCGTCGTGGTAGGCGACTCGCAGGTGGAGTGGCTCGCACTGGCGAAGCTGATCGACGAGGCCCAGGTCGAACAGGACTTCGGTGATGTCTCGTGTCTCCGCCCGCTGGTCGCGGAGCCAGCTTCCGCAACCGGCGACGTCTGCCACGAGGTCACGGGGGAGCCGGTCGCGCATTTTCGTCCCTTCCGCCAGGCGCCCCTGATGGGCGTGGAGAGCGCCGCAGCACCCCTGCACCACCTCAACCGACGCCCCGCAGCGACGAAGGAGACGGATTGTCGCTTCCCGGGCCTGGGCGAACATGACGGGCATGACACATCCATCGAGAAGCCGGACCGTCTTTGTAGTATTAGGGATGTTCTCAAGCGGCGGCCAACTGTCCCGGGGCTGAGGCGTTGGAACTTCGAATCCTCCGGAAGCCCATTTCGCCAGCTCTGGCGAAATCGCCGCACCGAGCAAAGCGAACCGCAGAACGCTTGGTCGAGTGAGCAGACCAAGCAAGCGATCCGCGCTCGGGTCGGGAGTCAGTTGCTCGCGTGCCCGTTCCAGGATCTCACCATACGGCACTCCGCTCGGGCAAGCGGTCTCGCAGGCTCGGCATCCGAGGCAGCTATCCAACGGCTCCTTCAAGTCCGACCATCGCAACTTCCCTTCCTCAGCAGCGCGAACGAGGCTGATCCGTCCTCGCGGTGACTTGGTTTCGAGGCCCGCTTCGGTGAAGGTCGGGCAGGATTCGAGGCAGAACCCGCATTGGATGCACTTCGCGGTCAGATCCGACGTGCTGCTCATAGCGGACCGATCGCTCCTGGATTGAATTTGTTGGTCGGGTCGAGCACCGCTTTCGCTCTCGAAAAAAGGTGACGAGCGACGGGATCGCTGAGGCTGCAATTCAGCGAGCCAAAGCCGTTGCCAACGACGACGTCATGACGAAACCTCTTTGGTGCATCACTACCCTTCGCCCACACCACCGAGGCAGCCGGATCGACGAAAAGAACCCGATCTCCATACGAAGAGACGCAAGCCTGATAGTCGGTGGGAAGGACTCGGTGGACCCAGTATCCTGTCGAAGAGGGCTCGCCGAACTGCTTAACCGAACTTTTGGGCATTGCCGCCAGGGGCAACACCTTCAGGGTCACCTCCGCGACGATCGCCAGACTGTGTCGCGCTCCGATCATCAGTTTGTGGACATCATAGCCCGCCACGCTCTTGACCACCTTCGACCCCGATGTGCAGATCATCCCGTCCGCCAGCATCAGCCGCATCCCGAGCACCCAATCTCGCCATGACCCGCATTGTGAGTCGAGGCCATGCGGGAGGTTGAGGGCGAGGTGGTCGGCGAGGGTCATTCCAGGATGGGTGAGAAAGGGATGCTGCATCGGCATCGGAAGGCAGAGCCCGTGTTCCGCCAGCGTGGTCTGTAGTTCGCCCAAGGTCGTCCCTGACCGAACCGTCACGACCATGTCTTCGGGTGACAGTTCGACGATTCCAGTGAGTCCAGAGAGTTCCAAATCAGAGGGCACACAGTCTAGGTCCCAGCCACCAAGCGACAACCTGATCGCCGCCCTCTCTCGAACGACCTCGCTCAACTCCTCGATCGATGCAGGCCGAGCTACCACGCCACCCCCTTCGACCGGCGCATGTGCTCGACGCACCCACGCTGATCGGGGATAACTTTGCAGGGGTTGCAGAGGGTGCCGTCGTTGAAAATCGCCTTGGCCATCGCTTGCAGCCGCATGTCGTCCTCGGAAAACATGAGCTTGAGCAAGTCAGACTTCTCGACGCCGATGCCGTGCTCGCCGGTCACGCTGCCTCCGAGTTTGATGCAACGACCGATGATCTCCTCGCCGGCCGCGACGACCGCTTCGACTTGGGCCGGATCGCGGGCGTCGAAGTACATGCAGGGGTGGAGGTTGCCGTCGCCCGCGTGGAAGAGATTCGCGACTCCGACCTTGTACTTCTCCGCCACCTGGTACACGAAGCCGAGCATCTCCGGCAATTTCGAGCGCGGGATGACGCCGTCGTGGGTCACGATGCTCGGCGCCAGGCGTCCCATTGCACCAATTCCCTTCTTCCTCGCCGTCCACAGTTTCGCCCGCTCGGCGGCATCGGCGGCAATGCGGAGATCGAGTGCGTTTTGCTTGAGACAGATTTGCTCGACCTGCGCCATTTCGGCCACCGCCCGACCATCTGCCTCAACCGAATCGCACTCGATTAGGAGAAGCGCTTGCGTACCCTCGGGATACTCCAAACCAAACGCAGCCTTGAGCGCGCGCAGAATCCCGATATCCATGAACTCAAGCGCGGCCGGGATCACGCCGCTGGCGATGATCGCAGAGACGGCTTCGGTCGCATCGCGAACGCTTGGGAAGGCCGCCAACGCGGTTTGGATTTCCTTCGGAACCGGCGTCAGTTTGATCCATGCCTCCGTCACGATTCCAAAGGTGCCTTCGGATCCAACGATCATTCCCACGAAGTCCGGGCCAGGCGCACCAGGGACCAGCGACCCGATTTCGAGCACGTCGCCAACCGGATCGACGAGCGTAACTTGGAGGATGTGTTGTGCGGTCACGCCGTACTTCAGCGTGTGAGGCCCGCCCGAGTTTTCGGCGATGTTGCCGCCGAGGGTGCTGACACTCTGGCTGCTCGGATCGGGCGCGAAATGCAGGCCATGTTCAGCAGCGGCCCGCGACAGGGCCAAGTTCGGAACTCCCGCCTCGGCCTTCATCATCCGATTCGGGATGTCGATTTCGAGGATGCGAGTCAGGCGTTTGGTCGAAATCACGACGCCGCCCATCGCGGGCATCGCGCCTCCACTTAGCCCGGTTCCGGCTCCGCGCGGCGTGAAAGGAATCTGCTCCCGCACGCACCACTGGATAACCTCCGAGACTTCCTGGGTCGATCCCGGCAGGACAATGGCGACGGGAGGGTGGCGGTCGATGGGATACGCATCGCCGTCGTACGCCTTCTCTGCTGATGGCCCAGACAGGACGGCGTCCTTGCCGACGATTTCGGCCAGCGCGTCGTGGATTTTGCCCATGGGCGGCATCCAAATAGTCTACTGGCTCCCTGTGGGTGCGGTGATCGCGCTTTCCATCACGCAATGCGTTAAGTACCTAAAGGTATGACGGCCACCAGCGTTCTTGCCAGAGTCTGGCGAAAGCAGTTGCTGATATCATAGGAGGACATGCGCCGCACTTTCGTTTTTGGCCTCATTTCCATCGCGGCCTTCTCGTTCGGCCAGTCTCGAACCTATCTCGCCATCGGCGATTCCGTTTCGTGGGGTTATCAGCCGAACAACGTGACACGCTCCGCCGGAGACAAAGGGTTCGTGAAGCTCTTTGCCGATTGGCTCGGAACCCAATACGGCACCCGTCCAGGGCTTATCAATCTGGCGATCCCTGGGGAAACGACGGTCAGCTACTTCGACACGAGCGAGATCGGCGGACTTCTGAATTCCAACTACCCCATCCTCTTCCGCCCGTCGCAGCGGAACAAAGTGGATTCCAGCATCACTTCTGAACTCAATGGGGGACGTCAGATTCCTTACGTCACGTTCGCCCTCGGAGCCAATGACTTGCTCGGACTGACCGATGCGGCCTTCCTGGCCCAGCCAATTTCCGTTCAGGAGCAACAGGCCGACGCGGCCTTGACCACCGCCGACGCCCGTTTGACGACGGCTCTCACTCACTTGCGTTCGCGACTGCCCAACGCGATTCTGATGATGCCCGGCTACTACAGCCCCTATCCACTCACCCGCCCCGAATACCCGATCGCCCAATACGCGATACCTCGACTCAATGCGCTCATCGCGGCGAAGGCGGCGCAGTTCAATGGGCGGTTTGCCGAGACGTATTCGGCGTTCGTGGGACGCGAGAATGAACTGACGTGGATCGGGAGTGACGACGTCCACCCGCGAGACCCCGGGTATCAGGTGATCTTCGAGGCGCTCCTTTCGAATGTGCGGAGAATTCACGGCAACATCCAGTTCTCGGATCTCGACGGTTCGGCAGCCCCGCCGAGCACCGTTGACTTCAGTATTGGTACCGTTTCCCGTACTGCTGGGGTCGCCCCGAACGGCGATTTCGTTCTGAGCGCACCTCCTGGGAACCTAACCCTATCCGTCAAGCCTACTCACTGGCTGCGGCGATCTGTCTCGGTTAACACGACGGGCGGTGATGCAGCGGGAATCTCGATCGTGCTTCAAAACGGCGATATCGACGGCGACAACGAAGTCGGCATTGGCGACTACGCGGTCCTCTCGGCATCCTATGGCTCGGGTCCCGGTGACGTGAATTGGCAGCCAGCCGCCGATCTCAACGAGGATGGGTCGATCGACATTGCCGATTACGCGATCCTCTCCGGTGCCTTTGGGCAGGTCGGCGACGACTGACCCAGGGGGACGTTAGGCCCGGTTCGGAGGACGTTTGCACGGTGCGAAGCGTCTATTCAGGCGGGCCCATCACGCTAACTCATGAACGTTCTCGAAGAAAATGATGCCTTGAGGGTGCTGCAAGCGCTCGGCTACGCGATCCTGATCGTCGACGAAACCGGTCGACTGACGGGCGCGATTGGCTGCATCCCCGACTTCGAAAACCTGAGCGAGCGAACCGCCTTTAGTGGGCTCCGATCACTCCTGACAAGCGTCATCGATCATGGAACCAGCGTCGATCTCGAACTCTCGGTTCCCGCCGCCCCCGACTTCCTCCAGGTCCGTCGCCAGAGGGTGCGCATCGTGAGCTTGGGTGCCCGCGCCGCGATCTGCCTTGAACCCGCCAGTTCGCGCCGCGACGGGAACGCGGCAGAGCAGCTGCGCGAGTACGAGTTCGTCGTACGCAACATTCGTCAGGGCATCTGGCGCCTGGACGGGTCCGGACGAATTCTCTTCGTCAACCCTTATCTCGCCACCTGGCTCGAGTCGACGCCCGAACGGGTGCTTGGCCGCAACATTCGCGAGTTCCTGCCCGACGGCAAGCTCGATCACGAACGCGTGGCTGGCATCGACCGATTCGAAAGTGAATTCGTCACCGAATCCGGCCTTCACCGCCGCTCCATCGTGGTCTCATCGCCAATCGAGGACGCAAAGGGACGCGAAACGGGGCGGGTCGAACTCATTACCGACATCACCGCCGAGCACGCGGTGCAGTCGCGCTTGGTACAGGAAGTCCAGCGCATGGCCCAACTCGCCAGCCTCGATCCACTGACGAATCTGCTCAATCGCCGGGCCTTCGATCTCACGATGCAGAATCTGGCCTCGGAGGCCACCGCACGTCCCTTCGGCCTCATCATGCTGGATATCGACGGCCTGAAAGACATCAATGACCGGTTGGGACATGAAGCCGGTGACCATGCCATTACCGCCTTCTCCGAGCGGCTCCTTGCTTCGGTCCGCGACAACGACCGCGTGTCGCGGCTTGGCGGCGACGAATTCGCCGTTCTCGTCCCCGGCGTCGAATCGCCGATACTTGCCGAAATCGCGAATCGCCTTCACCGCGACGTGCAGCAGGAATTGGAACTGCCCACCGGCACCGTGACCCTTGGAGCGTCGGTTGGCTGGGCGCATAGTGAGGTCGGAATCGACAACCTCATGCGCTGCGCCGATCACTCGCTGTATCAGAACAAACGGCAACGAAAGCCCTAACGTCCTTTCGCCGTCCCTAATGTACTTTCGCCGTCCCGGCGAACCCGGAAGAGTACTTTCGCCGTCCCGGCGATTCCCGGAAGAATACTTTCGCCGTCCCGGCGATTCCCGGCGTGAACTTTCGCCGTCTCGGCGAATCCGGACCGGTAGTTTCGCCGTCCCGGCGAATCTCCCTGGGTACTCCGGTACCCCGCCTCCGCCTTCTACGCATGAATGAGAATCTCAGTAGGACGACGCCGTACTCGCTGATCTCAAGCACGGGATTCGCCGAGTCGGAGAGCGTACTCTCGCGAATCGCCGGGACGGCGAAAGTACATTAGGGACGGCGAAAGTACCTTGAGGTTGGTCACACTTGCATCCATGATTCGCGTTTTCAATAAGGACACCAATGCCGAGGTTGGCACCATCACCGAACAGCAGCTCAAGTTCCTCACCGGACAAATGGAGGAGGAGAACGTGGATGACGTGGACTACTGGCTTCACCGCGAGCAACTCGAAGTCATGCGCGCGAACGGGGCAGAAGAGGAACTCCTCGCCGTTCTCGAAAAGGCGCTCGGCACCGCCGAAGACGTCGAGATCACTTGGATCATCGGATAGCCCGGTATCCTGAATGTCATGCCGTCGGATAACTGGGATCAGATCGTTGCGGGAATCCGCCCGCACCTGGATGCCATGCACCAGACCCGTGAGCGCGCCCTCAGTCTGACCCGCCTCTTGATCCAGACCTGCTCGAAGTGCATTCGGCACGTCCATCGACATCAGTTCGACGAGGCAGCTCGCCTTCTTGACGAGGCGAAGTCCATTGCCCAGCGCGCCCGCGACGACCTCAAAGCTCACCCTGCACTCTTCTACGCTGGTTATCTGCAGGATGCCGAAAAGGAGATGGTGGAGGCAGCCGCCGTGCTTGCCATGGTCCATGGCGAGCCGTATCCCTCTCCCGAAGACCTTGGCGTCGGGATGGTGAGCTACCTTAACGGAATGGGCGAGGCGGCCAGTGAGGCCCGACGCTATGTTCTCGACGAGATGCGCAAGGGGCGCATCGACGAAGCCGAGCGACTCCTCGGTCAGATGGAAACGATCTACGACGATCTCATCACCTTCGACTATCCGGACTCCCTGACGGGGGGCCTGCGGCGAACGTGCGATGCCTTGAGAGCGGTGATTGAGCGCACTCGAAGCGACATCACGCTCACTCAAAGCCAGCAAGAACTCCTTGCTGCGCTTCGCGCGGCTCAAAGTTAGTGTGATGGCGAAAGGAATCAAGAAAGGCGGGTGGCCGGGGTGATGAATTGTGCACCCCGGTTCTGCCAAGTGCTGACAGCATCCGCAACTGGTAGACCGCTGTTAGGTTCCTGCAAGTTGACAGCGCCGGGGTGCACAATTCATCATCCCCACACACTCCGCGACGTTTCCCACCAACGCGGAAATCGCCCCGAGTTTGCTGGATTCGGAATGACCTACGCAACTCAAGCCTCATGGACTCACGGTTTAGCGTTAGAGGTACAACCAAGCGCATGACGAAGCTATGCGCATGTGCACTTTCGGTCGCGCTTTGCCTCCAGTGCTGGGCCGATGAAGCGACCACCGCGAAGCGCTTCGAACAGGCCAAGCGATCCGAGCCCGAACTGGTCGCGTTCCTCAAGCGGATGCCAAAGGGTGGCGACCTTCACAACCATGTCACGGGCGCGGTCTACAGCGACTTCCTCCTCGACAACGCGGTCGCCCGCAACCTCTTCTTCGACCCCGAAACGCGCGGCTTTCGCAGCACCGCGACCGACCGAACCGTTCCCGCCGCCGACCTGCTTCGCAACAACGATCTGCTCTACTCGTATTTGAACCAAGTGAGCATGCGCGGGTGGACCCCCAATACCATCAACGGGCACGACCACTTCTTCGACACGTTCGACACGATTGGGACAGGGATGGATGGGATGACGACGGAGGACTTCCTTGCCGAAGTCGCCAAGCGCAATCTCGCCCAGAACGTCCAGTACATGGAGCTTATGACTCGCTGCGCACCGGGAGAGACTCTTTCTCCGGTTCTAAACAGCCAAGTCGAACTCGCGAGCCTCGATGTCGCACTCGCCACGATCGCCCCGAAACTCCAGGATCTGGCCCGCTCGATTCCCTCGTACATGGACGCCCGCGAGCAATCCTTGACACGCCGACTGAGCCTCAAAGCACCCATCAGCAGTCCGAAGTCATCGATAACGCTTCGTTACATTTACTCCTTCAGCCGACTGATCACGAACGAGCAGTTCTTCGTGAACGCGGCCGCCGCGATGACCTGCGCCAAGGCCGACCCACGAGTCGTCGCGATCAACATCGTGGCGCCCGAAGATCATCCGAACAGTCGACGGAACTTCAATGAGCAGATGCGGATTCTGGACTTCCTTTGGAACCGCCTGGGAAAACCGAAAGTGACCCTCCACGCCGGAGAACTGACCCTGAAGTACTCGCCGGTCGAGCCCATGCGTGACCGGATCCGCAAGTCGATTGTGCTTGGCCATGCGTCACGCATCGGTCATGGCGTCAGCATCGCCTGGGAAGAAGATCTGGGCAATCTTTTCAAGCTGATGAAGGAGCGAGGCGTGATGGTGGAAGTCTGCTTGAGCAGCAACGCCAGCATCCTCGGCGTCTCGGGTACCCAGCACCCCATCTTGCTCTATCGAAAGGCGGGCATTCCGGTGTGCCTGAACACCGATGACGAGGGCGTGAGCCGCAGCAACCTCACCAATGAGTGGGTCAGGGCAGCACGAACCTACAACTTCAGCTATGCGGACATGAAGGACTTCGCGCGGAATGCCGTCGCCTACTCGTTTCTGAGCGGCCCTTCCCTGTTCTGGGATCGAGCGCACCGCAAGCCGCGACCGGGATTCGAGGGATTGGGCAAGATCGGTTGGCGCCCCAACGCAAAGGCCAACGCGCTCTTGGCAAAGTCCGAGAAGGCGCAAGTGCAGGTTCGGCTGGAGCAAGCCTTCGCGAAGTTCGAGTCGCCGTAGACGATACAATCGAATCATGCCATCGGTAACCGGCCTTCACCACGTCACCGGCATCTGCGGCGATGCTCAAGCCAACCTCGACTTCTACACGGGGGTTCTCGGACTGCGGCTGATTAAGCTGACCGTCAACTTCGACGACCCGGGGACTTACCACCTGTACTACGGCGACGGCCTCGGTCGACCGGGCACAGTGATGACCTTCTTCCCTTACCCGGACTCCTATCAGGGCCGCGTCGGGTCAGGATCCGTCGCGTCAACGTCGTTCGCCATCCCGGCGGCGAGCTTCGACTGGTGGGTCGACCGGCTTGCCATACTTGCGGTCCCCTTTGACCTTCAGGAAGACCGATTTGGAGAGAAAGTCATCGGACTGGCCGACCCAGATGGACTGCCCATCGAGTTGATCGCTTCCAATTCCACGCCCGAACCTCATCCATGGGCGAACATGCCGATACCTGTCGAGCAGGCCATCGGAACGATTCACAGTGTCACTCTTTGCGAAGAGGCGAGTGAGCAGACCAATGCGTTTCTTACCGAGTCCCTCGGTTTTCGGGCGACCACCAACGAGGGCGCGCGGTTTCGGTTCGAGGCGGGCACCGGCGGGGCGGGCACGATCGTGGACGTACTGTGCCAGCCGGATGCTCCGCACGGCCGAGGCGGTCAAGGCAGCATCCATCACATCGCTTTCCGCATCCCTGATGACACCCAGCAGGTCACGATTCGGAAGAGCTTGATCGCCGACGGACGAAACTTGAGTCCGGTGATGGACCGCCAGTACTTCCACTCGATCTACTTCCGAGAGCCGGGAGGGGTCTTGTTCGAGATCGCCACCGACGGACCCGGGTTCACCTGGGATGAGCCAGAAGAAAGCCTCGGCACATCCCTCAAGCTGCCTCCCCACGTCGAGGCGATGCGCGAACGGGTCGAGCGCCTGCTGCCCCCGCTGAGATTGCCATGAGCTATGTTCACCTCTACCGCCCGGCCACCGATCCGGTCGAGATGCGCACCCTCGTTTTGCTCCACGGCACGGGAGCCGACGAACACGACCTGATTCCGTTGGCTCGTGCGGTTCTGCCCGGAGCCGCGATCCTCGGCCTGCGCGGAGACGTGAGCGAGAACGGCATGCCCCGATTCTTCCGCCGCTTCGCCGAGGGCGTTTTTGACTTGGAAGATGTCGCGTTTCGGGCTCAAAAGCTCGCCGATTTCATCAGCGAGGCAGCTCAAACCTATGCGTTCGACCCGGCTCAAGCCGTTGCCGTTGGCTTTTCGAACGGAGCCAACATCGCCGCCGCGACGATGCTCCTCCATCCGGGTACGTTCGGCCAAGCAGTCCTCATGCGGGCCATGGTCACCGTCCGTCCCGATACCATTCCCGATCTCTCCGATAGCCGCATCCTCATTTGCTCGGGCAAGACCGACTCAATCGTGCCCGTCGAGGACGCTTCGGAACTGGCCGATATGTTTCGCTCTGGAGGGGCCGACGTGACCCATGCATGGGCAGAGAGCGGGCACCGAATGGCCGAGGATGAAATTCCCCTCATTGCCGATTGGCTTGCGAACTGAGACTATACTGAAGCATGTTAACCCAGCTTGTCGTCACCGTTCTGGGCACTCAACTAAGCCCGCCGCAGCCCCTCTTGGCCGGCAACGTGGTCATGACCGACCTAAGTTTCCAGAACCACGTGGACATCGGAATCGGCGACAAGATCACGGTCAAGCTCGCCCTGACTCCGTCAACCGGCGATGCATGGACGTGCACTTGGACCAACGGCCGGATCCTCGCTGGAGTCGGCGAGCCGCAGTTCGTTTCGAACTCCCAGTTCAACAATGCGTTCGGGAACATGGTCTTCGTCGTTCGGGGCAGGCGCGAAGGTTCGACGATGCTGAACTTCATCCGACGGCGCGGCAACATGGTGATGGAGACCCTCCAGTGCCTGGTCTGTGTCGACGATGGCCAGGGGCAGCAGACCGTCAACGTAGGCCCGCAGATGAACAACGGCCAGGTGAATATCGACTCCGGCGACATCCTCCAGGTGGTCTTACCGACGAGTGGCGGCAAATGGTCCATCGTGTCGCAGCCATCCGGCCTCAGCTTGCTTCTCCCCGGCACGGGCAACACCAACGGCTATCCGAGCGGGGATTGGTCGAACCAGTACTACCGCTTCAAGCCGATTGGCCCTTGGTCCGGATTCTTGAACCTGAAATTCACACCGAACTCAGCTCAGGTGCAGTCCTCGACGTTCGACGTGTACGTGAACATCCGGTCGAACTGATACAATGCAGGGATGGAGCGGTGGAACGCGGAGGCCATCCCGCGCAGTGATCTTGTATGGGCGCTGGGTCGTCCGGACATCGTTCGGACGGCACGCCGGATCGATTCCTGCCTCCTCTGCCGCGCGCCTCATGTGAATGAGGCAGCCCTATGCCCGGCCTGCTGGGCCATCTTGGATGAACCGGAAATCGGCATCGCCCAGGAGTGGATGACGGGAGCGCGACCCTAGTTGCTTGGCTGGATCATCCTGGCTGCGTTTCTGGGGGGAGCCTTCGGACTTTGGTGGACTAGCCGACGGCGGGCGAACCCCGGATTCCTTGCCCACGCCGAGTATTGGGTCTACCTTCCCGAGGCGAAAATGCCGTCGCAGGACGCGATCATGACCCGTATGATCCAGGCGAATCCGCACGGAGCCGGTGTGATCGGGCCGCGCGAAGGTTTGCTCTTCAGCGACATCCGATTGCATATGGGGCTCGCCAAACGTGAGAAGAACCCGCAGCTCTTCCGGCCCGATCTGTTTCGTGATCGAGCCGAACCCACGCCGGAAATCCTCGCCCGGCTCGCCGATTCGGTTGCCCTCGCCAAGCTCCGCTACGTCTCTGAAGTACCTATTCCTGACAGCCGACACCTTCGGTTCCTGCTTCACGCGGCCGATGCGCTCGCAGAACTGGGGGGCGGGACGGTAGTCTATGACGCCATCACGTCTCGTCTCTTCACGGCGGAAGAGCTGCGCGATAGGCTCGCTCGTTCGCCCGATGCCACCGGCTTTGACGATCACGTGACTATCGCGTGGACACCCCTTGATGAAGTAAGCGTGACGGGGATGACGAAAATGGGCTGGCCAGACTTGGTGACGCCTCGGTCACCCAGCGATCATCGCGCGCTCATCCTGCAGTTGATGGAGGAAGTGGCGCGGAGAATCTGGGCGGATGGGATGATGGAGTCGATCGAGCTAGAGGCGTATGATGACCGCTTCGTTGCTTCTGTCCAAAGGATGAATCGCGATCTCGCCGTCGTCAACATTCGCCGATTCAACGCCCCTTAGGCCGTCTTGCGTGGCGTAAAGCTGGTGCCACAGCCGCAGCTGCGCTGAGCATTCGGATTCTCGAACGTGAATCCGCCGCCAATGAGGTTGCCGGACAAGGAGAGCGTTGCGCCGAGGAGAAACTCCGCAGACTTGGGATCGCACACCACCTTCAGTTCGTCGAGCAGCAGGACAGCATCGCCATCGATCTCGCGAGTATCGATCTTGAGTACGTACTCGAAACCCGAGCAGCCACCGCCTTTGACCCCGACGCGAACGAACGCCCCGGCTTCTCCTTTCCTGGCTATGAGCTTGCGAAGCTGGTCAGCTGCTTCAGCCGTGATGGTTATGGGAAAGTCGCTCATTGGCCAGCCACCGGTTCCCGTCGCGGAGCCACCTGGAATCGCGCATTCTCGCCGATATCGAGTTTGCCGTCAATCAGATCCTGGACGGTCAGCCGGTAGACGATTGCGTCGACGGCCGACTGAATCCTCGACCAGAGGGGCCGCAAGTTGCAGCCGCCCTGATGCGCGCATTCGTCCTGGCTGCCGGAATGCCGCTCGCAAAAGGCGGGTTCATAAAGCCGCCCCCCGAGGGCTTCGAGGAGGTCGCCGACGACAATCTTGGAAGGCTCGAGGGCAAGCGAATAGCCGCCCTGCTGGCCGCGTGTGCTCGTGATGAATCCGGCTTTACGCAGGATGGAGAGCATCTTCGCCACGTGTGGCTGCGTCATCCCCTCCATCTGGCTGAGTTCGGGAATCGTGATGCCGCTGCCCCCATCACTCGTGGCGATGGAGAGGATGCACCGAAGGCCGTACTCCTCTTGGGCACTGAATTTCATCTAGTAAAGTCCCAGCTCCAACTTGATATGATCGGGGATACGGTCAATGGTGAACGGCGGATCCCACACGAGTTCGACCTTCGCATCGCGGACGCCGGGCGTGGTCCGAACCTTTTCTTCCACCTCGGCAGGCAGCGCTTCCGCAACTGGGCAAGCTGGCGAAGTCAGAGTCATGAGCACCCGCACATCAGCTTCGTCGGAAATCTCGATGCCGTAGATCAGCCCCAGGTCATAGACGTTGACGGGCAGCTCAGGGTCGTAAACCATCTGGATACCCTCGATAATTTCGCTCTCGAGGACGGATTTCTGGATGCTGTTGAGTGGGGTGATCGGGTTCATGGAAATCTTCGGTGGCATTGGCTACTTCTCGGTCGTTACGGGCTCGTTAGCGCCCTTTAGGGCCGCTTCCAGGGCGTGCCAGGCTAGGGTCGCACACTTGACCCGCATGGGGAACTCGCGGACCCCAACCAGCGCTTCGATCGCTCCAAGGTCGATCACCTCATGGGGATGACCGGCGAGGACCTTCAGAACGTGAGCGGTGAGGTTCAGCGCATCTTCCACGCTCTTCCCGACCACTGCCTCCGTCATCATCGAAGCGGACGCCGTCGAAATCGCGCATCCGGTGCCTTGGAACGTCGCCCCCGCGACTTGGTCACGCTCGACGCGAACGAAGACAGTCACGCAGTCACCGCACAGGGGGTTGTGGCCATCGGCACGGTGGGTGGCGCAGGGATCGGCAAGGAAGTTGCGCGGCTTGCGGTTATGGTCGAGGATGATCTCCTGATACAGTTCACGAAGTTCGCCGTTCATCCGAGCACCTCCTTGACCTTGTGCAAGCCAGATGCCAATCGTGCAACATCTTCTTCGGTGTTATACAGGGCAAAGGACGCACGGACGGTGGCAGGAAGTCCGAGACGCGTCATCAGCGGCATGCAGCAGTGATGACCGGTGCGGACCGCGATGCCCTCCATGTCCAAGATCGTGCCGATATCGTGCGGGTGGGCTCCTTCCAGCGTGAACGAAACGACGCTGGCCTTCTGGGGAGCAGTACCAACCAGCCGAACCCCGGGGATGGCGGTCAGTGCTTCGTTGGCAAGTTCGGTAAGGCGATCCTCGTGTTCGGCAATGGCCTTCCGATCAAGCCCCATCAAGTAGTCGACAGCGGCGCCAAAACCGATGACCCCTGCGATGTTGGGCGTTCCCGGCTCGAATTTGTTGGGCAAGTCGTTGTAGGTGGTCTTATCGAAACTGACGGTCCGGATCATGTCGCCGCCAGCTTGGTAGGGAGGCATGGCTTCGAGGAGATCCCGCTTGCCGTACAGGGCACCGACTCCCGTTGGGCCGTACATTTTGTGGCTGCTCATCGCGTAAAAGTCGGCGTCCAGCGCCTGAACATCGACGGTGAGGTGGGCAAGGGCCTGGGCACCGTCGACCAGCACCTTTGCACCGACACCGTGAGCCAACGCGATCATCTCCGCGACCGCATTGATCGTGCCGAGGGAGTTTGAAACATGAACGACGCCAACCATCTTGACCCGCGGGCTCAACATCGCTCGATAGGCTTCGAGGTCGATCTCACCGGCATCATTGATCGGAATCGGCCGGATGTGTGCACCTTTCTCCGCCGCAACGATCTGCCACGGCACGATGTTGGCGTGGTGCTCCATCGTGGACAGCAGGATCTCGTCCCCTGCTTGAAGGTTCGCCCGACCCCACGAAGCGGCAACGAGATTGGTGGCTTCGGTGCAGCCCTTGGTGAAAATGATCTCAGCGGACTCGCCCGCATTGACGAATCGCTGCAGTTTGACCCGTGCTTGGTCAAAATCGTCGGTCGCACGCTGACTGAGCAGGTGCACCCCACGATGGACATTGGCATTATCGTGGGTATAGAAGCGCTCCATCGCATTGAGCACTGCCTGCGGCTTCTGGGTCGTCGCAGCGTTGTCGAGGTAGACGAGAGGTTTCCCACGAACCTGCTCGCGAAGGATGGGGAAGTCGTTCCGCAGTTCTCGAACCTTTTGAGCCTCGGGTGCCAGCGATTGCATCGTCATTGAGTTCTACGTAAGATGCTGGCTGAAACTTGACAGATTTGTCAAGTATCTTGGATCCCGGACCGGTTGCACGAGGGTCGCGATGGCTGGTATGTTGCACAGCATGTCGGCAGAGATTTATGATCGCGTCAAGAAGGTCACCGTTGAGCAGCTCGGCGTGAAGGATGAAGAAGTTGTGGCGACTGCCTCGTTCCAGGAAGACCTCGGCGCAGACTCGCTGGACGTCGTTGAGTTGGTCATGGCTTTCGAGGAAGAGTTCGCGATTGACATTCCCGACGACGACGTCACCAACCTCAAGACGGTGCAGGATGCCGTCGACTACATTTCCGCCAAGAAAGGCTAATGGCTGACCTGCCCCGGCCAAGCGGCCGGGTTGTCGTAACCGGCCTCGGCGGCGTTACACCACTCGGCACCGGAGTCGCTCAGTTCTGGCCACGCATGTTGCGCGGCGAGAACGCGGTTGGCCGCATCACACATCTCGATCCCTCCGAGTTTTCGACCCAGATTGCAGCTGAGGTCAAGGATTTCAATCCTGAGGACTGGCTGGATAAGAAGGAAGCGCGCCGAATCGACCGCTTTATCGCCTTTTCAGTAGCAGCGGCGACCATGGCGCTCGAAGATTCCGGCCTCAGGGCGGAAGGTGACCTCGCCGAGCAAGTCGGCGTCCTGATCGGCTCAGGCATTGGTGGTCTGACCTTCCTCGGAGAGCAATTCCGACGCCAGATCGAGCACGGCCCCTCCAAAGTGTCCCCGTTCCTGGTGCCGTACATGATCCCGGACATGGCTTCGGGATACACCTCGATCGTCCACAAGCTCAAAGGGCCGAACACTTGTGTCGTAACAGCTTGTGCGACGGGCTCCAATGCGATTGGCGACGCCTATCACATCATCAAACGCGGTGACGCCATCGCCATGCTCGCGGGCGGCACCGAAGCTCCGATCAACGAAATCGGCATGTCGGGCTTCTGCGCGGCACGGGCCATGACAGGCCGAAACGACGACCCCGAACACGCTTCCCGCCCATTTGACTTGAACCGAGACGGGTTCATCATTGCCGAGGGGGCCGGAGTGCTTGTGCTGGAGGACTACGAATTCGCCAAGTCACGCGGCGCCCACATGCTCGCCGAGATCGTCGGTTACGGTCAGAGCGGTGACGCCTTCCACATCACCCAGCCCGACCCTGATGCGGATGGCGCGACCAGGGCGATGAAGATGGCCCTGCGGACAGCCGGATTGAGGCCGGAAGACGTTGATTACATCAACGCCCATGGAACATCGACGCCCTACAATGACCGCCTAGAAACTCAAGCAATCAAGCAGGCTTTCGGCGAAGCTGCACGGTCGATTCCCGTGAGCAGCACCAAGTCGATGATTGGTCACAGTTTGGGTGCCGCCGGTGCTATCGAGGCCCTGGTCTGCATTCTGGCGATGCGCGACGGTGTCCTTCCCCCGACGATCAACTATGAGACTCCTGATCCTGACTGCGACCTGGACTACATTCCGAACGAGGCGCGGAAGGTGCAAGCCAACGTGTGCCTATCGAACTCGTTCGGATTCGGCGGACACAACGTCAGCCTGATCATCAAGAAGATTTAACGTACTTTCGCCGTCTCGGCGAATCCTAATGTACTTTCGCCGTCCCGGCGAATCCCTCCAGCCGTCAATTGGGGATTCGCCGGGACGGCGAAAGTACTCAGCCTTCGGGCTGCAAGAGGCCGTACTTGCCGTCCTTACGCTTGTAAATGACCTCGAAGTTGTTCGTCCCTTCATTGCGGAAGACGAAGAACTGGTGGTCGATCATCTCCATCTGCAGCGCAGCTTCCTCGTAGGACATTGGCTTGATCAGGAAGACCTTTCTCTCCTTGAAATCGACTTCGTCGTGGTGGTCGTCGCTGTGGTTGGGCTCTTCCTCCAAGCCTCGAGGAACCGTGGCTCCACGTCTGCGATGGCTCTTCATCAGCCTCGTCTTCAGTCGGCGCAATCGATTCTCGAGTTTCTCCGCGACCCGGTCGATGGCGGCGCGGATGTTCTCATCGGTCTCTTCGCCTCGTACGGCGAAGTGGTCGGCAAACACGGTGATTTCGACTCGATGGCGACCGAGTTTCTCCTCGCGGTGGACCATTTCCACCTTTTGCGCGCTGTTGAAAAAGCGATCCAAACGGCCAAGTTTGAGGGCGGCGTAGTCCTTGTCAGACCCGCTCAGGTTGCCTTCGGCATTGCGTACGAGAACGTCCATCATTCATCTCCTCGAAGTGGGCGACTCACGGTTGCAATGGCCATCGCGGCGATTCCTTCGCCGCGTCCAATGGAACCGAGTCGCTCGTGGGTCGTCGCCTTAATACTAACACGGTTCTGTTCGATTCCCAAGGCGGAGGCAATCGAGCCGCAAATTTCCTCTCGCCTGCCCATGATCTTGGGGTGCTCGGCGAGAACGGTGGCGTCAACGTTTCCAATGGCCCAGCCTTGATCCTCGATCATCCGTCGGGCCTCAGACAGAAAGTGAAGCGATGAGCGATCCTTCCACTGGGGATCGCTCGGGGGAAAGTGGACTCCGATGTCTCCAAGCGACGCCGCTCCGAGCAGCGCGTCGACTACGGCGTGGAGCAAAGCGTCGGCGTCGGAATGGCCTTCAAGGCCCGGACCGGCAAACTCCACCCCGCCCAAGAAAAGCGGCCGTTTTGCGTCAGTGGAAAACGCGTGCACGTCGTAGCCCAGTCCAGTTCGGATTTCTCTTTGCTGCGGGCGTTCGACCATTGCTTGAGCCATTGTATAGTCTTCTTCGGTCGTTACCTTGAAGTTCCTTCTGTCACCGCTGACTAATTCATACCCAATTCCGACGGCTTCGAGGAGGGCGATGTCGTCCGTTTGGTCCGGAGGTCCCGATTGGTGCGCCATGAGCAGGTCACTCAGCCGACCCGCTTGAGGCGTCTGCATCGCGAGGAGGTGGGTCCGATCGACGACCATTTGCATTTCGGCATGACGTATCGTGTCCACGACCGGGAGTGCCACGGCTGCCGCTCTTGACCGACCGCAGGCCTCGATGACCTCAGAGATGGTGGTGGCGTCAATAAAGGGGCGCGCAGCATCGTGGATGAGGACGACGGCCTCGTCCGGCACTTCCCCGCCTTGGAGCATTTTCAAACCGTTACGAACCGACTCTTGGCGAGATTCTCCTCCTCCCGTACGGCCGGCCAGGGCGCCAAGGGCGCGCTTTTCAGGACCCACCAGGTAGACAAAGTCAACCAAGGGATGCCCGAGAAAGGCATCGACGCTCCAACGCCACACGGGGCGACCACCGAGCGGGAGGTCCAGTTTGTCTCTACCAAAGCGCTCGGAACGTCCTGCGGCCACCACGAGGGCGACAACCAACTACTGTCGCGCGCGACGCCGTCGGTAGTCTTGGGGCTCGGCGTCGGCCTCCTCAGGGATTTCGGCGAAGATCATTTTGCCTCTTTCGGTCTGGATAACCTGGCTGACGATAACCTCCATGGTCTCGTTCATGTGCCGCTTGCCGTGTTCGACGACGACCATGGTGCCGTCTTCCAAATATCCGATGCCCTGGCCGGGTTGATTGCCTTCGCGAATGATCGAAATCGTGAGAGGCTCTTTGGGCAACACGTTTGGCTTGAGAGCGAGCGCGAGGTCGTTAAGGTTCAGGACCTTCACATTCTGAAGACCGGCCACTCGGTTCAAATTCCAGTCGTTGGTGACGATGTCGCCGCCGATCGCTTTTGCCAGGCGCACCAAACGTGCGTCGACTCCGTCGCCCATGTCTGGCCCAAGACGATCGTGGATACCCACTTCCATGGGGAAATCGGTCTGCATATGACGAAGCACGTCAAGGCCGCGTCGACCACGCTGTCGGCGCAAGGGGTCCGGGCTGTCGGCGATGTACTGAAGCTCATCGAGGACGAAGTTCGGCACATAGAGCTGGCCGTCGAGAAAGCCAGATCGGGCAACGTCATAAACCCGGCCATCGATGATCACGTTGGTGTCGAGGATCTTGATTCCCGAACGACGGGAACGCCCCTTGCCTCGCTGCCATGGCAGCATCTCCTCCATGGAGTGGAGCGCATACACCGCCATCGCACTGAAGCCCAGTGTCAGGCCAAAGGTAATGAGCGGCGCGATCACATTGCCGAGGCTCGTGAAGATAAACAGGAAGGGTACGGAGGCGATGATGCCGGCAAAGATTCCAAGGAAGAGCGTGACCTTGTCACCCTTCTCCATCTTGTCCCACTTGGTCCCAGCTGCCTCGAAGAGCCGCCAAATGAGGTTCCCGATACCACCACCGATGATGAATCCCAGCAGGGCTACCGCAAAAATCGTGGCCGGGTTACGCGCGCCGGGATAGGTGTCGGGAACCGGTTGCTGCCGAATCTCATTCATGGCATCCCGAACGGCGGGATTGTTGGCCGATTTCTCTGGCGGTTGGATCGTCTTCTGGGGAACCGAGGTTGCCTTTTGGATCGCCCCGAAGAGCTCCTGCAACAGGTTTGGCGCGGAAAAGCCCGCCAGCGCCGCTCCGGCGATGGCGAATAAGACGATGACGATCGTCCGGCTTCTCGAAGCCCGATTTAGCGCCACCTAGACTCCTTTCCTTTCCTCGTCAATACTTCGTCTCCAATACCTTGACTTTCGCTCCGTCCAGGACGAAGAACGTAAACGCTTCCTCTACGTTGCCCTGCGCCAGCTTGATGTGCGCGGCAGAAAACGCCCTTTCGGCTCGGGTGGAGTCGACACCGATCCACTCCCTGCCGGTCCAGACTTCGACCCAAGCGTGGTAGAAGAGCTGACCCTGCTCGGCTAGCAAGCCGCTGCACAGTCGCGCCGGAATTCCTGCTGCTCGCAAAAGCGTTGCGGTAAGGATAGCATAGTCCCTGCAAACCCCTTCCTTTGTTTTCAGAACTTCGGAAGCGTCACGGAGTACGCCAATTCCCGCGTTCGGCGACATGATCGAATGCACATGGTCCCGGACCTTCTGGGTCGCACCCAGCAGCGACTTGTCCGAACCGATAATGCGCTTGGCAAGCGATTTGAACTCGGCTCCCGAGCTGGGCATGTGCATGGCGGGCTTGATCCATACCTCACGGTTCTTGGCGGCAGCGGCAATAGTCGTCTTGCTGCTCACGGTGGGGGCGACGGGATGAACGTCGATGATCCACGACGAACCCGACCGCTGAACCGTCTGGTGAGGATCGCTGGGCAGCCTCTCCAGGCTCAGACCTGAGATGTCCAGTCGCAGCCGCTTGAGGCTGGAAGCCCGCTCAATCCGAGGTGTTGTATTGATGGCAGTGGCGAAGGCGAGGTCGGCCTTCGGTTTGCTCGCGTCAGCCTCGGCGAGGGCTTCGTCCTTGGTTTCGGGGAGCATGACCATGCCGAGCGGCCCCTCGATCTTGAGGAGGTCTCCTTTGGACGACATGAAGACCTTGGTCGTCGCTCGCGGATCCTGAATCTCGATCATCTCCGCGTCCGTCTGCTTTTCGCGAACCTCGGTCTGCATCTTGCCACGATAGACCGCCGTGTTCTTGATCAGGCTGACCGTGGTGGGATCGAGAACATAGAAATCCATGCTCTTCCCCACCGGCGGACGGTCGCCGACCATGAAGGCCGAGGTGGCATCGTCAACGATCTTCGCACCGGCCGGTATCGGTAGGGTCTTTGACGACTTCGCGCCGTTATTGTCGATCTGGACCTTGATCTGGTTCACGGAGAAGTCGGCAAGCAAGGTCTGTGACCGATCCGAACTCTCGGTCAAAAACTTCATTCGAATCGGGGCACCTTTCGGGTCGAGCCAGGTCGTGCTCGTGATCTTCATCGCCAGCGCCGCGCCGAGCATCTTCGACGACAAGACCGTCGTCGAGTCGGTCCGCGAACCGGGCTTTCCGTCCAGTCCCTCCGGCGAAGTCCGATACGAGGCATAGCCCAGCTTATTGCCCTGGAGGTAGATGCCCATCCACGACTCTTCCGCCCGGGCCAAGGTGGCCGTGAAGACAAGGAGGAACGGAAGCAGTCGCTTTAATGCCATGCCTATACATACTGAACGGGAGAGGGGCGTTGTTCGCTTCATGGATCGGTTCGAATTGGGGCTTCCCGGCGAGAATTCGCCGGGAAGCTTAATATTGGACGCTAAAAAGCAGAGCCGGACTCTTCGCGTCGATGAGATACGCCCCGAGTGTGAATCCACCCGCGATGCGGCGAGTGACGAACGGGTGCTTGGCGTGGCCGTCGAACTGGATTCCCAAGGTCCAGTCATCGTCAGGGCTGAACTTGAACCCACCGAGCATGTGGCCATGGCTCTCGTTTGCACGGAATCCTACCCCCAAGTAGGCCGTCGCACGGCCCGACCCAAGCGGGAAATTCTTCTCGCTGGTTACGAAGTAGCCCGGGTTGCCGGTTCCGATTCCTTGAACCCCAAATCCAGCTGTAAAGCTAGGCGTCTTCGGCGTTTCAGTCAGGAACTGGTAGGTTCCGAGGAAACGGAAGGCCTTCTGCCTCCAAAGGAAGGCAAGACCTAGCTGGACTCTCTTGACGGGGCCGTACCAGAGGAAGCTCTCACCGTACGTCTCGGTTGTGGGTGCGATGACGTTGGTCAAGAGCCAGTTGCGATTGTTTCCCGAGGCCGAACTGGCCCCGAATCCTCCCGCGGTTCACAGTGGACAACGGGCTGCGGACTCCTGAGCAAACGCTTGGCCTAGGGTGGCCAGGGTAAGGACAGCAAGTAAGGTGTGTTTCATGGTGGTTTGGACGGCCCCGGGTTTTTCCCGGAGCCGTTCGGCTGTCTAGCCGCCGCAGTGGCCTCCGCCACAGCACTTGCCGCACTCAGAGCCGCAACACGAGCCACATTGGCTCTTGCAGCAGCTCGACGCCTTTTCGGACGACTTCGCTGACGAATTGGCCGAAACGAGGGCCGGGACGATCGCCAGAGCGGCGACCAAGATCGCGATTGACTTCAACATGAATGGGTCTCCTTGGACTTGGGTCAGGGGGCAATAACACCCCAACAATGAGCTCTCACGAGAGACTCAGTCCAAGGGAGGCGCGCGGCACCGCTGGCACCAGAGCGGGGGATCTGCAGGAGGATCGGCCCCCGTCGCGACCATCACGGTCTCGTTGGCCCACACCACTTGAATAGGCGTCAGTGCGATCGGCGCTAGGTCCACCACCAGCAGGGGGATGCCGACCAACGAGGCCTTGGCCATCGCCTGCGTACCTGACGCCGCGTCGAGGTCAGCGCAGCACGGACAGTTCTGATGGGTCGGTGGGGCCTTCTTCGGTCCGCAACACGTCGTACCCGCACTGTGAGCACCGCATTCATTCGCGCAACGCGCCATCGCCCGTGCCCCTGCGCTGGAGAGTCCCAGGCACAGCGCGAGCAAGAGGATCCATATCGGTCGGATTGGGATGCGCGTCATTGCTGAATATTCCGAAGCGATTATTCCAGAAATTGGTTCCCGGCGCGCGGTTAGCCCTATAATGCAGGTTAATGCTCTGTGTGTTGCCCCTCGTCGGCTTGGCCTCGACCTGGACGCTCGTCTGCGGCGGCGATGTGATGCTGAACAGCATCGCGGCGAAGACCAACCCTTTCGCGGCAATCGCCTCCAAAGTGAAGTCGGCCGATTTGGCCTACGCGAACCTCGAGGTGCCGCTGACGACGGCCCGAGCCGCAACTCCGCGAAAGACACCCGAACAGCTAGCCCGGCGCTCCCAATTCGTTCTCAAGGGCGACCCAACCCACGCCAAACACTTGGCGACAACCGGCTTCGACATCGTCAGTCTCGCGAATAACCACGCCATGGACTTCCGCAAGGAAGGCCTCGCCCAAATGGTCGCCGCGATCGAGAAGCAGGGCATCGGGCACTCGGGTTCGGGACTGAATCTCGACGCTGCGCTCGAGCCCGTCGTGCGCGAGGTTCGCGGGCTGAAGGTCGGAATGATTTCATTCATGAGCTTCGTCGACAAGTCATCGAATTGGGCCACGACGCCCGCCACCGAATCCGAGCCCGGAATTGCAGTGCTCGACTTTGGTGGGAAGATGGATGCGGAGAAGCAAGGACAGGTTAAGAAGCTGGTGCGAAATGCCAAACGCAAGTGCGACTTCCTCCTCGTGGCTGTCCATTGGGGCGTTGAGCGAACGACGGTCCCCACTCGCTACCAGGTCAGCCTCGGTCGTGGATTCATCGATGCGGGCGCGGACGTCGTTATCGGTGCCCACCCCCATCGCTTGCAGGGAGGCGAAATCTACAAGGGCAAACCGATTCTGTACTCGATGGGCAATCTCATCTCCCCCCTGCCGGGCGAGACGGGCCTCGCAACCCTCCGATTCGACGGCGAGCGGTATGTTTCCGCAGAGTTCTTCCCCGTCAGGATCGCCGGTGGCAAGACCACGCCGTACACTGGCAAGACTCAGCAAGCTCAGCTTGAAAAGTTTAGGAAGCTGTGCGACGAAGTTCAGCGCAAGTTTCCGAGTCCGCGATCCTCTTCGCTCTTTCCAGGGAGCACCAAGCCGTGAGGCGGCGGCGGATTGCGGGGGCGTTGATTCTCGCCTTTGGAGTGATCTCTCTGACCGTGCTTTGGCTGCTCGTGGGTCGCACGCCAGAACAAAAGACGATCGACCGAATTCGTGCCGAGTTCTCAAAACCGAGTCCAAACCACGAGGTCTTGGACCGCGAGTTTGCAAAGCTTCGCGAAGGGCGTTACGACCTCATGTCCAAACTGCTCGGTGATGAGTCGGAGGCAGTCAGTTCCCATACTTTGGAATATCTTCGTCACCTCAACGACTCCGAGGCCGAAAAAGTGATGATCGGCGCGATCGAGTCATCCTCCCGCGGGTGGGCCATCGCCAAGGTACTCGGTGCCCGCCGTGCAAGGGGCGCGGTGCCCCAGATCGTGGAAGCCATTCGCGGCTCGACCCCCGGAGACGTTTTTCGACCCGATGCGGCGCTCGCATTGGGTCAAATTGGCGACGAGCGCGGCATCGCGGGCTTGGAAATCATCCTGAGTTCGCCCAAGCCGCACCCGCCCACTTGGCGAAAGCAGTCTTCGATCATCGAGAACACGGCGCGCGTCAGGGCCACGGGTGCCCTCTTCCGACTCGATCCGAAGAACATGCTCGCCGAAGACAGTTTTCTTGACTTCCCAGCCTACTATGAGTCCGCTTTCGGCAACATCCGGCCCGTCGTCGTCGCCGAGTGTGCGGACATTCCGCTCAAGGAAGCTGCCGAACTGATCAAGCAAGGTCTTGAAGATGCTGATCCGGAAGTGCGCTGCGCGGCCATTCGGGCCTATGCCAAACGCAACCCGAGCGACCACTTCAAGGTGATCGAGCCGTTCAGGTCGGACGCCGAACCCATCGTCCGTGCGGCAGCTGAAAGCGTACTTGGGGCTCCCCAAAAACAGGTCCCGGGAAGGTCCCAATGAGAAAGGTAACGAAGATTCACGCTCCTCGTCATATAATGTAGGCAACAACCAATGAGGTGGACCCCCATGCGCTGGCTATCAGCAATCGTTTTCACAGGCATTTTGGCCCTCGGTTCGACGGCAATCGCCCAAGACGGTGGCCTCGGAAAGAAAGGAAAAGGCAGCGGAGGCAACTCCTCCGGTGGCTCGTCCGGCAAGGGCTCGGGCGGGAGCGGTAAGAGCGAGGGAGGCGGACGCCCAGAGAGACCCCCTGTCCGCGAGAATAACCCTCCACCGCAGCGTCCACCCGTCCGCGAAGCCAACCCACCGCGCACCAATCCGGACAAGGATCGGTCGCCGGACCGCAACCCGGACCGAGTGCAAGATGGGGGCCTTGGGAAGGGCAGCGGCAGTGGTGGGGGACGACCTGAGCGTCCGCCGATTCGTGAGCAGAATCCGCCTCGCTCCAATCCGAACCCTGACCGAAATGGTAGCCGTGATCAGGGCGGTGGACTCGGCAAAAAGAACGACGACCGAGGACAGAACAACGGCGGCAACCCAGGCAGCATCATCCGCGGCGGCAGCAGCAGTGACTTGGGCCGCAACCGCGATGGCGATCGTCAGGATCTGCGGGGCAACGCAGACTCCATGCTTGGTCGTCGGCCCCAGGGCGGACGATCCGGCCAGCCGCAATATAACGGCAACAACAATCTGCTCTCGAACGGCCGCGTCCGGGATACCAAGCCAGTCGTCATCAATCGGCTTCCCGACCTTCGCAAAGGCAGCCTGGAAAGCCAGGTTTTGCGCGAAGGCACCCCCAACCGGGTCCGAGACCGAGGCAACCACTGGGACAACGGCTGGAACGACTACAACTGGCGCAACGGCTACTGCCAATACGACTACCGCTGGCGAGATAACTACTTCAGCTACCCGTATTACAGCTTCACCTTCAATGACCGGTGTGCGATTTCACCGTGGTACTACTATCCGAACCTACCCGGCTATATCGTGTCCAGCCGTGTCCGCATCGGCAACTTCGGTCTAGACATTCGGTGGGGCAACAGCTTCGACTGGAATCGGTACGATCGATGGGATCGCTACTCGAACGACTATGAGTTCGGTCGGGCTATCGACGATATCCGGGATGCCTTTGAGCGTGGCAGCACGAGATCGCTTGGATACCTGATCCCGAGCCGAAGTGAAGTGTATGTGCGGCTCGATGACGGCTACGGCTACACGATGGATGGCGATGACTTCTATGACCTGATGGTCGATAACATCAGCGCCACTCAGACTCGACGCTACATGATCCTCGAAGCGCGTTGGGGATCACGCGGCGAAGCAAGCGTTCTCGCGTCGCACGAGTTTCTGGACCCGTGGGGCAGCCGACAGTGCGTGTACCATCGCTATGTTCTCGTGGATAACGGCCGTGGATTCCGCATTGCCCAATTCGAAGTCAGCCAATCCCGCTTCCGCTGGTAAATCCCAGAACCGATGAACCGCCTCCGACAATCTGGCGAGGCGGTTCGTTACTATCTCAGTCGCCTTGCACGGCCCAAGAGGGACGCTGCCCCCGCGATGAGAACGAGCATCGTGCCGGGTTCGGGCACCGGGTTCGCGTTGACTGCCATGACGACGTGCATATTGGGGAAGCCGAGCGAGCCGAGGCTAGTAGGTGAGTTGATCCCGCATACAGGAGCCTGCAAGTAGGATGGCCCCGTCTGACCGAGGTTATTCGACCCGATCATGAGACGATTGCCAGCCTCTTGGCCATTCGGTGTGAACAGCTCCACGGCAAACTTGCCGCTGAGAATGGTCGCGGAGATGGGCACGGTGTGCAGGAAGAGTGAACCGTTGCCGATCTGCGTGGTCGTTGATCCGACCAATGTGCCTGGCGATAGGACCGTCGACCCTGACCAGCCATCGTAGATGCGAACCTCCATCGGCTGTCCGACTTCGTTCCCGCCTTTGGCGAACTGAATGCCAAAGGTGACACTGTACACGACCAGCGGCTCATTCCAACTGTAGTCGGCCAGATCAAAACCACGGAAGTAACCGTTGTCGTTGTGAAGGCCGCCGCTGTTGCACGAGACACTGTTGCCTTGCTGAATCACCATCGAGAGATTCTGCGAGATCGTGATTGCGTGCGAGGCCGCCGCCAGTATGAAGCTGACGAATGCTGTCAGATAGATTCGAATCAACCTAGTTCTCCTTCAGAAACAAAACCGAGCCATGCCGCCCGAACAAACTCTATGATAAGCCATTTCAGGGTGCGACAAACCTAAACTGGAGATTAACTGGTAGTATTTTCGGCACTTACGGCTTCGCTATCGCAGGCCAGTCCTTGCTAAGAGCCAGGCAAATCTTCCAGCTATGATCCGCTGACCAATGTGAGGATACCGACGCGAACCGCGCCGGCCTCACGCAGCGCCCTCGCGCACTCCATGGCGGTGCCACCACTGGTGATCACGTCGTCAACGAGGAGGATTTCCTTGCCGTGGACGTCACCCGCGGCACGAAAGGCACCTAGAAGATTGGTCCGCCGCTCTTCAACTGTCAGGCCGACTTGCGGCCGCGTTGCCCGAATGCGTCGAAGCAAATGCGGCTGAACGAGGTCGATCGGCAGATCCATGCAAAGCAGGTCCGATTGGTTGAAACCCCGCTGGTACCTTCGCAGCCAGTGGATCGGAACGGGGATGATGGCATCGAAATCGCCGCCCTCCAATTCATTGTAGGCCGTCTTGATGAGCTGCGCCAAAGGTGGCCCCAGGGCGGTCGAGCGGTTGTACTTGAGGCGTCGTACGGCTTGAGCGGCTCGACCATCGTAGCGGAAGGGCGCGGCTCTGAATTCCAATGCGTCCCGCGACCCAAGGAATTCGATCGGCGTTTCGTTCGGTTGGAACTCACCGAGGCAGTTGGCACAGAGGCTGTCGGGTCCGATGAGGCCGCAAAGAGCGCAGCGGCGAGGAAAGAACCAGTCGAGAGCCTTATGGGCAGTAGGCGGCCTGTCGTCCCGCATTTTCATGCGCAGGGTCCTGACGGAGGATCTCTTTGAATTCGGCGCAAGCCTCGTCCATCATGCCCAGCATCATCATCGTCATTGCGAGATCGTACCGGGCGTTGAGATGGGTTGGGTTGCCGTTGACCACCAGCTGGAGAGTTGCGAGAGAGCCGTCGAAGTCACCCTCGAAGCCCTGAATCAGGCCAAGCTGCCAGCGGGCATCGGCATGGCTGGGCTCTTGAGCAACGACCTGCTCAAGAAACAAACGCGCCTCGCGATATTTCCCCTCGCAGCGCGCATCAAACCCTCTCTTATAAAGCTCGTCAAGACTCATCCAAGAAAGCCCTTCAAACAGTCGTTGGAGTATAGCATAGGCTCAGACAGCCTGCCCAGCAAGCAAATGCGAGGCCCGAAGTAGCTTCGAGCCTCGCATTTTGTGGAGTTGCCTCGTTAGTGACAGCCGCACGAACCGCAGCCGCCGCCCTTGGAGGTGTCAAGGCCTTCCATTGCAGAGTCTTCGGCTGAAAATGAGGAGCCGCAACCGCAGGACTTGACGGCGTTGGGATTCTCGATCTTGAATCCGCCACCCAGAACATCGTCGACATAGTCAACCACCGCGCCCGTCATGTATCGGAGGCTGAGTTCATCAACGAAGATCTTGATGCCCTCATGCTCGAGCACGATGTCGTCGCTTTCGGGTGCCTGGTCGTCCAAGGCCATGCCGTACTGGAGGCCGGAGCAACCGCCGCCTGCGACCCAGACGCGCAAGGCCGCGTCGACCTTCTGGTTCTCGGCCATGAGGGTGCGGAGTTCGGTGGCGGCTCGCTGGGTCAAGCTGATCTGATAGGTCGGTTCGATGGTTGCCATGTTCTTATTGATACGGACGTTGTGGCGGGAGCGATTCGTTCCCGTCGCCTTCCATGATAACTCAAGTACCATATTTGACGCATTAGTTCCCCCGGACCGCCGCTTCCCGTACCGCTGGCAACCTGCCGGCAAACCAAATACGTACCGCTGGCGTCCCGCCGGCATTCCCCCAGCCTTGGGTTGGTCACTCACTGGGAGCTCCCGGATGCCGGCGGGACGCCAGCGGTACGGGTTATTGGTCGAACTGGAACGATCTATTGCGAGAGACCATCCCCGTCACTTGAGTCATCCCCAGCCGTGAGTAGAACGGCACTAGGCCTTCATCGCAGAGCAAATCTACACCATAGAATGCCCGGTAGCGCTCCATGGCTCGCCGCACGAGTTCTGAGCCGATTCCCTGCCCTTGCTCGTCTGGACGAACTTCGAGAAGCGGAATGAACGCCATGAACACCCCATCCGAAACCGCGTTGACGAAACCAATCACTCGGCCACCGCGCAGCGCAATCCCGACGTAGTGGCTGCCTTGAAGGACGCGCATCAGCTCATGTCCGGTTAAGGGACGTCCCCAGCCGATACAGAATCCCTCGAAGTCGTACTCCGAAAGCCCTTCGACCGAATCCCGATACTCCACCATGCCGAAATTCTAGGCGAAACCGGCATGGTTGCGGGGTACAGACACACTGACAACTTACCGATAACAGACCAAATGATCGGCGCAATCGGCTATCTCATCGCGTGCCTATTCATCGCCACTGTGCTGACGATGCTGTACGCCCTGACGCGTCCCATCAACGCGCGAGGCGAGATGAAGTCGTGGCGTGTGCTCATGGGCTTCTTCGTCGCGGTAGTTGCCTTGCCCTACATGTGGGGCGAAGCCCTTACGAAATTGTACGGTCAGGGCATGCAGCCATCGGTCGAAGGGGTGCTGACTGACCTCGACGTCAACGGAGGACTTCGCTATTACCGGGTCATTCGGTACAGCGGGGACAAGGCTCGTGTCATTGCGGTCGGTGAGGACAAAGAGACCTGGGGAGGGACCGAACAGCCTGTCGTCGCTATCCAGATGAAGAAGAATAAGAAGGGTGAGTGGGTGGCCGATTCTTATTCGGTCGTCAACAGCCTCAAACGCAACGAAGACAGCATGACCTTCCCGCCTTACTGGTAGGTAGACTCAAGTTCGATGAGCGAACTGATCCAGATCGGTGCTGTAAACGAACGGCCCAAGCCTCCCAAGCCCGAAGACCTCAACCTCCGCTTCTCGGAGAAGGCCATCGCTGAATTGGCCGCCCTGGAAACCCACTATCCCGAGCGCAAGGCCTGCATTCTGCCCGCGCTATGGATCGCTCAACGTGAATACGGCGGCTATTTGAGCGGAGAGGCCATCGCTGAAGTCGCGCATCGCTTAGGACGGAGCTACGCCGAGATCGAGGGTGTCGCGACGTTCTACAGCATGTACAACACCGCCCACGCAGTAGGTCGGCACATGATCGAGGTCTGCACCTGCCTGAGCTGTCAGGTGTGCGGAGCCTATCCGGTGGCGGACTACTTGAAAGCCAAACTCGGGGTCGATTTTGGCGAGACCACCGCCGACGGAGTGTTCACGCTGCATGAAGTGGAATGCCTGAATGCCTGCGACCGGGCACCCTTGATCCAGGTCGGTGACGAGTACCATGGGCCGGTCGATGAGGCTTATCTCGACCGCCTGATCGATCGGCTTCGAAGCGAGAGCGCATCAAGCGTCGTGAAACTCGCCGATGAGATCGTTCAGGTTCACCTCAAGGCGACCGAGAAAGCGCAGATTGCGGGCAACTAGGGCACGTTGGAGCCTTCGAAGGAGTTAAACTCTCCAGAAGTGGCCCAGATTTCCAGTGTCGAGAATCCGACTTTGCTTGCCGCGCGTGCAGCAGGCGTGGATGTTTCGGCGCTTCCCGTCCATGTCGCGGTGATTATGGACGGCAATGGACGATGGGCCCAGCGGCGTGGACTCGGACGCCTATTCGGGCATCAAGAGGGCTACCGAACCCTCCGCAGCATCCTCCTCGGCGCGAGTGAGCTTGGTATCCGTTACCTGACGGTCTACGCCTTTTCCGCCGAGAACTGGCGTCGGCCAGAGGACGAAGTCAGCGGCCTCATGAAACTCATCGAGCAAGCTGCCCGCAACGAGTTGCGCATCATGCACCGGAACAACGTTCGAGTTCGAGTTGCAGGTCGCATGGAGCAGCTTCCTGGAGGCCTTCGCGAGGCGCTCAATGAGGGAATCGAAACGACAAAGGCCAATACGGGAATCACCTTCACACTCGCCGTCAACTACGGGGGGCGAGCAGAAATCGTCGATGCGATCCGCGAATTGGTGCGAAATGGTGTCTCTCCCGATGCAATCGACGAAGACGCCATCGCGGCACGACTCTACAACCCTGACATCCCCGACCCCGACCTCATGATACGGACGGCGGGCGAGATGAGGTGGAGCAACTTCCTCATCTGGCAGGCGGCTTACACCGAACTCGTGGTCACGTCGTCTCCTTGGCCCGAATTCGACATGAACGAGTTTATCGGGGCGGTTGCCGAGTTCCAGACCCGTACCCGCAAGTACGGCGGTCTGGAGTCCTAGAACCTGGACCCAACGGCTTTTTCTTCTGGATGCTAACATTAGTGCCAGGACATCCGTGCATGACTCGGAGGAACAACCACCAGGATGAATAAGATGAGGACTATGACGTTCGTTTCGTTGTTGGGCGCGCTATCGATTGCAGGCATCGCATCGGCGCAAGAAAGCAAGCCCGTTGGGCTCAGTGTTCGGCTCGGTCTTTTCTGGCCGTCGAGCAACATCGCCAAGAGTGAAGGCAAGAACTGGATCAGTTTCGGTGCAGAGTACAAACTGGGCGACCTGAAATTCGGCAATAGCCAGCCGGGCTACAGCAGCAGCTATAGCGTTTCGGTGGATTACTTCTCGAAGGGTAACTTCCGAAACACGCCGATCTTGGTCAATTACATTGGCCGGAAGGACCAGTTTTACTATGTCGCCGGTGCCGGTCTCGGCCTCACTCGGGTTCGAGAGAACGCCAACAGCATCGAGAACCACACTGAGTTCGCGTACCAGGTCGGCGTTGGCTACGATTTCACGCAAGGGAACGCACCGCTCTTCGCCGAGGTGAAGTATATCGGCAGCAGCGACAGTCGCCTCGCTGGCTTTGGTGCCTTCGTCGGCATTCGGTTCTAAGCGAATTCTCCGGTTTCCCATGCCTCCATCCGATCGCGGGTGGGGGCATGTTTGCGTCAGGCTTCCGCATCCGGCCCCCTCCCTGTCCCTCCCCCAACGGGAGTTGGGAGAGGGGACGTGACTGCAATTCTCGGCCAGTAATTTCGATTGGATACGTAAGCGCAGTTCTCAATGGTGATTACGATTGGCCCGGGTTAAGAGATCGGCAGGGTCCCCTCTCCCAACTCTCGTTGGGGGAGGGACAGGGAGGGGGCCGGATGCGGAAGCTTCTACTCCTGCGGACGAACCGGAATCCGCGTCGCTCCCCACGCTCGCAGCTTGCCATCGCGCAACCGAAGACCCTCGATCGTGACAGCGTCAAAAAGACCGAGGTCGCGCTGGAGATCGACGACGGGATTCAAGGTGTCGAGAAGCACCTTTCGGGCGGGCTCGTCCGCACGACGCCAGTCGAAGTAGATCCGTGCATGGGTCAGCGACAGTTTCGTCCCGTCAACAGGTTCGAGCGAGGCGATGACCTGGAAGTTCGTCTTGGCGATCAGAAACTCGCCGTAACCGTCGACGAAGACCTTGTCCTTGTCGATCTTCACCGAAACCCGCTTGATCTCGTGGTACTTCTTGAGGATGAATGCCTCGAGGTCCTTCTCCAGAAGCACGACTTCACCGGTGCCAACGTCGCTGCGACTGAGCCGGAAGACGCGGCGAGACAGCACCAAACCGAAGTCGTAGCGGCAATTCGGAATGTCCGCGCTCAAGCTCTCCACTCGAAGCCCAGCCAACGAGAAGTCAGACAGGCGGAGTCGCAACGTGCCCACTTTCCCGCTCTTGCGTCGCTCAGGCTCGGTGAAGAGCGGCAGTCCTTCGGTCTGGAAGGCGGAGGCCGTGATCGTAGCGGATCGAAGGTCGCCCCAAAGCGACGCGATGCCGTTCAGTTCGACCTTGACCCCCACTTTCGGGGCGTCGCCGGTCAGTTTGGAACGGATTTCCGCCGCCGCAGCACGCTCGAATCGCCGCACTTCCCCGCCGCCGAGGCCGAAAAGCAAGGCAAATGACCCTAGGATTGCGAGAGGTGTTACCGACATGGCACGTCCCATCTGTCACAATCGTAGAAGTCAACAGGCAACGGCGCCATGGCCCCATTGTGCCCCAACTGGGCGTGAGGTGCGTCGCTGTGCGCGCGGGCCGTGGAGCGGCTCAGGAGCGAACGCAATGTGTGACACGATGGGTGCTGTACAAGATATGGAGGCCTTTGAAGAAGGCTACCGACTTCTCCGCGAGGACTGCGGCCTGGTCGATCTGTCTTGGAAACGAGCAGTTCGCTTTACCGGTGAGGACAACAAAGGCTGGCTTCAGGGTCAGGTAACGAACGATCTTCGCAAACTCGAGCCGGGCGGGGCCATTAACTTCTGCCTCTGCAAGCCCACGGGTCAACTTGAAGCGATGGCCACGATGTGGTCACTCCCAAGTCAGTTGATCGCTGTCTCCCACCACGCAGGGGCGAATGCCCTGATGGATCGAGTGAAAAGCAACGTTGTGCTCGAAGACGTTCAGGCTCAGATCCTCGACGTCGAGATCCTCTCGGTTCAAGGCCCGGAAGCGACACGTACGCTGAGCAAGCTCGTCACATTGCCCACGCTGGATGCGGGCCAGGTCGAATTCGAGGGCACTGATGTCACCCTGCTGCGGTCCAATCGCAGCGGCTATGGTGGATGGGACATCATTCTGCCTCGCGATGCTGCCAAGGCGTCCAAGAAACTCCGCAAGCAGTTCCCAGCCGTATCCCCGCAGGCGTTTTCGGCGGCCTGTCTTGAAGCAGGCATTCCTTCGTTTGGCCTCGACACCGACGACAAGACCCTTCCTCCCGAATTGGGTGCCGCGTTCATGAGCACCCACGTCAGCTTCTCGAAGGGATGTTATGCGGGCCAGGAAGTTCTCATGCGTATTCACAGTCGCGGCCACACGAACCGCACCTGGGTGGGCCTCGTCGCCGATGAAGGCCTTAGGGTTGGCGATATCATTCGTCATTTGAACCGGGATGATGCCGGTCGGGTGACGCGGGTTGCCTATAGTCCAGATTTCGGGTTCATTGCCGGTGCCATGCTCCGAAATGAAGCCGCCTTTCCGGGCGAGATCGTCCGCATTCAGCGCGAAGCGGGCGACATCGAAGCTGAAGTGCAGGAAATGCCCCTGCTCCGGTTCGGCTAGGTTGGAGTACAGCGCATACTGTTATTGCAGCCACGACTAATTGCATTGGCATGAAACATGCCCGCGTGGTGATGCGTATACTCATCTAGGCTGTCCGAACCCACGAGGTTCCAGCCAGACGACAAGCACAAGACCTGATCTGGCCGGTTCGCAAAGCGAACCGGCAATTTTTTGGCCGAACCGCTAAACTCGAAGGCCATGGAGATCGTGTCCTATGGCGGATGGAATCGCTGTGCCCGATTCGTTGCGAACGACTTGGAACTCATCGTCACGCTCGATGTGGGACCACGCATCATTCGGCTAGGATTCGTTGGCGGGCCTAACGAACTCGTGGAGTACCCAAAGGATATGGGCCGCACGGGGGGCGACGAGTATCGCAGCTACGGGGGCCATCGACTCTGGATCGCTCCGGAAGATCCGGTCACAACCTACGAGCCGGACAATGAGCCGGTGGTGGTCGAGGACCAAGGCGAATGGACGCTTTTCCGCACGGCGTCGGCACGGTTCGGTCGATCACGAGCCTTTCGGGTGAAACTCGATGGTTCGTCAGGTGCAGTGGCATTGGAGCACATCGTCTCGAACCTTTCGGAAACGCCGCAGAAGCTGGCCCCGTGGTGCCTGACGGTCATGGCGGCAGGCGGAACCTGCATCTTCCCCTTGCCGGAATTCAAGGTGCATACAGAGGCTCTTCTGCCTGCCGCGCCGCTGGTGCTATGGCACTACACGCGCCTGGCTGACCCTCGCTGGACGTGGGGAAATCGGGTCGTGCGACTTCGTCATGATGCTGATCTAGGCCCGCAAAAGGTCGGTGCGTTTATCCGTCAAGGCTACGCCGGCTACGCGAACCACGGCAACTTCTTTCTCAAGCACTTCCCCGCCGCTGACGAAGAGTATCCGGACTTTGGCTGCAACTTCGAGACTTTCACGCGTCACGACATGCTCGAAGTCGAGTCGCTGGGTCCTCTCGTCACCCTCGGCCCAGGCGATTCGGTGAGTCATCGCGAGACGTGGCACTTGATTCGCGATGCCAACGTTCCGGCTGAGGACGACGCCTGCGGCGAATGGCTGGCGCAGTTCGCTGCAAGCCATCCACCGTATTCCACGTGAGGGGATACAGCCCGCCAGATTTCATAGAGGAAGAGGAAAGAGGACGCTTCGAATCGCATCCTCCACCTCGCCCGATTCGCCCGCCAATGCACGACGCCCCGCTTGGAGGTTCATAAGCTGATCGGTCGGCGGAGGCGAACACAGGCCAAACTCGGCAAGAGCCGCCTCTCGGGCCTCAAGCAACATGGCATCGTCGCCGCCCCTTACGTAGGCGGCGAGAGCGGCCGCCGTGGCCAGCCATTCGGCTTCCCGGGCCACTGCTGGTTCGACGGCGTTTTGATGTCGCAAGATGCGATTGAGATCGCTGGCGTTCACCTCGCGATACTACCAGGCCTGATGATACGTTTCGAATCGCGCAAGGAATACGTATACCGAACGGGCATTCTGGGTCGCTTTCGCGCTATCATCGCCTGGTTTAACAAACTGTTAAATGACCTCCCGGCGAAGCAGCCGGATGTTGGAAGGAGTACGTATGCGCGCAAAAAGCGCCTTTACCTTGATCGAACTTCTCGTTGTGATCGCGATTATCGCCATCTTGGCCGCGATTCTCTTCCCCGTTTTTGCTCAAGCGAAAGAAGCGGCGAAGAAAACGACCTGTCTGAGCAACCTGCGCCAGAGCAGCATGGCTGTGATGATGTACAACTCAGACAACGACGACACCTATGCCCAGAGCGCCTATAACGCCATCGGCAATGGCGAATTGCCGGCTGGCGGCGCACGAGTCTTTGCCGTCTTCGATGCCCTGCAGCCCTACATGAAGAGCGTCGAAATCTTGGTCTGCCCTTCCGACAAGGAAGCCATCAAGTGGAAGACGATTCTGACTGCGATCGGCATGACTCCCGATAAGAACATCGAAGTCGCGAGCTACGCGTTCAACTTCGCGATCTTCGAGGATCCTGCAGTTGGACCGAACCGGTATGGCAACGATCCCGTGATGGGTGAGTCGGCACTGCCCTTCCCCGCCCAGACCGTGCTCTTCTATGACTCGAAATACGTGGCCCAGGGACAGCAGGCGATCGCACCCGCATCGTTCACCGGAAACCCCCTGTACCGAACGCCTCCGACTCCTTTCAACCGCTTCAACTTCTCGGGCCGGGCTCGACACAGTGGTGGTCTGAACGTGAACCTCGCCGACGGCCATGCCAAGTTCTACAAGGAATCAGCAACGATCCCCGGAACCGGCATCGACCAAACGACGAACGCGACGGTCCAGTGCTATAACCTGCCGCTCGACCTGAACGGCATTCCCGACCTCATCGGCGAACCGCGCGACTAGCCACAAGTCTGTCCCCCTCTTCACTCCAGTGGCGAGGGGGCAGCGAGGCAAACTAGGCCGCTTATGGCCCACCAAATTGGCTAACGTACGCCAATAACTCGCGTTGCCTGCTCCTCTCGCAAGATGCGTCCTTTCTTTTGCGCCCCCGGATTTAGCCTTTCCTGGCCATCATGATTGTAAATGGATCAGTCGATGGTTGCTTGCGATCGATCACTTCGTAACGAATGAAGTCATTGCCTTCTGAGATGACTCGCAGTCTGACAAGGCAGTTGCGAATTGCCAGGACTTCTTCGACCCGCTGAAGGTCGGTTCGGCTGATCGGCCATGCCCCAGTCCGCCTCATCTCGGCATCAAGAGCGTTCTCAACCTCAGAAGTCACTTCTAGCCCGGGAGGAATGTGGTCGATCGAACCGGGCAACACATAAACCTGGGTGAAACTTGGGCCAATGGCTCTACGCGGACCACAATTGCTCCCCAGGAATCCTAAGGAAATCAACGTACCGACGATCCAAAGGAATGGCCTGATTGCCAGTGCGACAGGGAGCCTGCTGACAGCAACCCGCTCAGGTCCACGCGGCTGTAGGGCGAAGGTGGCCGCCACAACCCATACACCCATTAGGGAGAGAGCCAATGCCGAAAGGTAGCCTCCCAATTCTGCATCTCCATTGCCTCCGAAAATCCGGTCCCCCAATCCAAATCCGATGCCGAAACCGAGGATTGATCCAAGCAGGCCACTTGCAATCCTCTGCGTCAACTGGGTCCATTGGCCAGAGTGAATCACGCCAAGCATGACCGCAACCAGCGCCGACAGCACCAGCAACCATACTACCGATAACAGAATCTCCAAACCAGACATTCGTTCAATCCAATACCTTCTAACGTACCGCCTTCGGCCGTTTCCATCGTTACTCCTCCTGCTGCCTCGATCCGATAGGCCAGCCCTTGCTCATCAGGGAACGCGAGGTCTGGTCGTCAACCGTGTAGGCCTTAATGATCTGGTGCCTCCATCCTCCCACGGATGGAGGCCTGCTACCGCCCGTAGGGCTTCAATCCGTTCAAGATCCAGCGCCCGCCGGCGCGCTTGAATTCGAACCTCAACCGCAAACTTTCAGAGAGGTAAATGGAGTTCGAGGTCGAACACACATTGCCGGGAATGTCCCAATGACTGTCCTTGAGCTTTGAACCCAGATCCAGGACTCTCCGGGCGACGGCGGATGACCCACAGTTCTTCCTTATCGACCCAATATCCCCGCGATCGGCGGCTCCGGCAAGGTCGTCGAGAACGGCCATTGGATTCATGGTGCGATACGGTCGTTCCGCTCGCAAGACACCCGCCGAGTACACGAAGCGTTGGCGCATCCCGACTTGTGCCATCGCATGACTCACGTTGAGGTTCCTGGGATAAGTTCGCCCCTCGATCGCGGCGATCCAACGGTTACCTCGACGTTCGAACCGGCACTCTTCAGATTGGAAGGGCGAAGAAGCTCTCTGGGTGACCTTCCAGCGACCTCCATCCTTGCGCACGACCACCGCTTCGGCCGAGGGCCCATTGCCCATCCAGCCGTCCAGGCCCGCAAGAACTAGGTTTCCGCCATCAAGGAATCCGCTCGATGGCATAAACAAATCGAGCTGCATCAGCGATTCCAACCGATACGTCTTGCCTGCCGGCCTGGCCAATGCCACCGTCCCGCCATCCATTTCGCTGCCTGGCATGAGGGGGAAGACCCAACCTTTCACGCCATCGGGCCGAAAGACATAGTCGTCGAACGCATAGTCCGCGACGTCATACCACTGACTCAGACTGGCACGCAGAGCCTTTGCCGACTTCGCCACGGGAATTCGGTTGTCGAGAAAGGCCAGCAGAGGATCGCCCGAAATCTGGCCCAGGGCAAGAACAGCAATTGCCGCAATCATCCGCCGAGAATACTTGATCCGAGGAAATGGTGGCTTAACGACTCTCAGTCTTTGCAAGGAGTGCTTTGACTCTGTCCTTTATGGCTTCCGACCAGATTTCGTAGCCTTTGGGAGACAAATGCAGAAAGTCCGGCATGACATCTTTGCTGATGGTGCCATCCGGCGCGAGGAACTTGGCGGAGATATCCATAAACTCCACCGGTCCACCGTGAAATTTCGAGATCAGCTTGTTGACGGCGTCCCTCGATTGACGGCCGGGATTGGGTTTCTCCCCAACGGGAAGGATGCTCAGCAGCAGAATCTTGGATTTGGGCTGCTTCGCCTGGATTAAGTCGAGAATGGACTTGACACCGGCCGCCACGTCCTCGGGCACGGTCTTTGGCCCCCAGCAGTTATTGGTTCCGATCATCACCACGAAAACGCGTGCCAGGTAGCCGTCCAACTGACCGTTCTTCAGCCGCCAGAGCACATTCTGGGTCCGATCTCCGCCGATCCCCATGTTGACGGCCCGATACGAACCCCAGTATTTGTTCCAAACTTCCTTGTTGCCATCTCCTCGCCAACGCCTTGTGATCGAATCGCCGACGAAGGCAAGGTCCAGGGTCGTGCCCAACTTCTTAAGGTCGGCGTTGATCTCGTTGTACTGATCCTTCCCGAGGGAATCGGTTCGCTCTTCGGGCGTTGTCGGGCTGTCTTGGACAGCAGCAACTGCCAAAAGACTCACCAAGATGATAGGGACCGTCAACAACCGAAAACCCGTCGACATGATTAACAAAACCTCTTCTTATGGGCGGAAAATGTAATCTCCAGCGCGGATGCCGCATCCTTCAACCCCCTCCCATCCCAGGGGTTGAGGGTATCGCCGCCCCGCTTCCGGTCGCGTGGCAGACCTGTCGCTGCGTGGCGGCGTCGGGCCACGGAACGGTCAGCTTACCCGCTGTCCAATGCGAATACGCATATGTGATTGATGCCTATGGCAACTGAAAGCGGGCGGCGAAACCCTCCATCCCTTGGGGAGAGGATGGAGGGATAATAGCAGCGGGCATGTCAGGTTTGGGAATATGCAAGTAGATCCAGAGCTTCAGCTCCTCCAATTCAGCGTTGCTGAGCTGCCGCAATTTACCGTGGTGCTGCACCCGTCCCTTCGAGTCAACGGCGATTACGGTTCTGCTACCATCTTGAATAGCGAGGCGAACAAAGCTGCTTCCAAAATTCTTGCATTCCTTACCCTTATTCTCCAACAACGCTCGAAGCTCGTCAATATTTTTTGCCCAGAGCGATGTCATGTCGTGCATGCGCTCGGGTGAATTCGGTGTGACCGGGAGAAATGTCGTGACACCGAACGGTAGGTAATAGACCTTCTCCAACGGAACATTTGAAACAGAAAGAGCAGGAGTTCTTGCAGGACCGAGAACTACTAAGCACGCGACCAGGATCGCCATGGTTCCTCGCATTAGAGACCTCCCTTGCCGCGCTCCGTGGGCTTTCGAATACGAATCAGGTCATAGCTCTTTCTCCGGGGACGTCCTAAGAAATCTAGGAATGCATTTTCAAAGGACTGTACAACGCGTTCTTCGTTGTCCTGCCCACTTATTCCCTTTACAAGATGAGTTAGTTCATGCATTAGAACCTGCTCGAGAGTGAACGGTTGATAAATGCCGTCAGTGTCCAAATAATCCACGTAGAAGAAGTCATCTTCCTTCAAGAGCAACGTGTTAAGCCCCCCGCGGGTGTCCACCTTTGAAACAATGCCCGATTCGACCACAAGGAGGTACTTTTTCGGGCCATAGAGGAGATCCTCTACAATTGGAGCTCCGACAGGAGATCCCCCGATGATCGTGAGCGCGTCAATTATTGCAGGCTTATACAATTTGGCTTTATCATTCACGAAGAGCAGCTCGGTGCCCAGAGGATCAGCGTACGACACCGGCGAATTGCCACAATACCCATACCAATTCCGCCCATCCTTGATCGGATCGCGCGTCAAGAAACGACCCGTATCCGCCTCGTAATACCGATGCCCGAGCAGCTTCAATCCATGATCGGGGTCGGTTTGGTAGCCGTACGCTCCGCCATACTTGAACGCACCAACCCACGTCCCCGACGACGACACCTGTTTCCCGAAGGCGTCGTATTGCAAAGACGCACTAATCGTCCCGCCCGACCCCGACTGCTCGTCGGAGTTCTTGAGGCCCGAGTGCATAAACGTCAAAGTCGATGACACGCGAGAGGAAATGCCTGGTGTGTAATCGGTGCTCGTCGAAGAAACGGTCGAGCGAAGCAAAGACGACGTAACCCCAGCCCCTGCCCGCTTGTAAGAAGTCGTCCCCGCGGAATCCGTCTTCGATACTCGCGTATCGAAACCGTTATACGAGAAGGAGTTCGTCGTCAGCCCCGAACGGGTGATCGAAGTCAATCGATCACCCATATCATAACCGTAATACGTCGTCCCACCGCCGTCGGTCATCTCCGTGCGCCGACCATTCGTATCATAATCGAAACTCTTCGTCACCGTCCCCCCAATCTTGATCTCGGTCAGCTTATCCGAGTCGTCGTAGAAGTAGTCCTCAACCGTCGTGCCGACCGTGCGTTTCGTTCGGTTCCCATTGGCGTCATACTCGTAATCCGCCGTGTACCCCGTCGACCAGTCCTCGCTGATGAGTTGATCAAGATCGTCGTAGCCAAAGGTCTTCGTCACCGCGGACGCGCGGGTTTCTACGATCTCGGTGATATTGTCAACCTCGTCGTACGTGTGCTCCAGCTTGCGAAGCACGATGCGGTCTGAGTTCTTCAGAAGGATGTCCTCCATGCGGCCTCTCACATCATAAGAATACGTCTCATAGTTGCCACTTGGTAGGGCACTACGGAGGAAGCGTTTGCTTGTTCACGCCGCGCGCTAAAAGCTTGATGATCCATGTTTTTGGCGGCTTTTCTGGGCTCCGCGGAAACGTAACGGTGATGCTTGCATCCGGTGCCGGACCGATCGTTTGAACGGAGGTTTCCCACCCTGGCTCCAAGTAATCGGACTCACCCACGCCATTTACCTCCACGCGAATCGGCTCATCGAAACCATTCTTGACCTGCAATTGCCGAGCAGGGTCGCAACTTGAGCAAATTCCGCAGAACACTCCAAGAACGAGAACTACGAAAGATCTTTGCATCGTCTTTCCTCCTACCAAGTTAAGGGTTTCAGACCGACGACTGGCAACGGGAACGGGTCTGGGAAGATCGTAAATGGGGGTGCGCCGGAGCCCCCGTGCCATTGGCCATAAGGAGGTGCGACATCCCAGTAATAGGGCAGGTCTTCGGGGCCAAAGAAGATGGAGCCTTTGGGTCGTCCAGGTCGCCCATCATGCTGGTCGGCGTCAATCTCAAATGGTGAACCGTCATGTCCGAGCGTATAAGACAAGGCCACCGAGGTTACGTAGCCTGACGTGTTACCTCCAAAGCCAATTTCATTGTGCACTGTGTGCCAGTGTTCGTGATTTCGCCAGGTTTTGCCTCGGGGGCTGGAGTAATGCGGCCAATCCTCAGCGTGGATATAGGTAATCCCGCCTATTGTCATAGCATTGTGGGACGGGTTAATGAGGTTCCATCCGAAGCCGTTCACTACCACAGGGTAGCCCTCGGGGTCAACCACCATGCTCCCGCTTGCTCCACTGCCACCGGAAAAGTGGTTTGTCATAGCTTCGTTGAACTCTCGGCTAAACTGGAAGCCACTTGCGTCCGCACGTCCGACCGGCTCATTCCCGCAATACCCATACCAATTCCGACCATCCTTGATCGGATCGCGGGTCAAGAACCTTCCCGTATCCGCCTCGTAATACCGATGCCCCAATAGCTTCAGCCCATGATCTGGATCGGTCTGGTAGCCATACGCTCCGCCATACTGGAACGCGCCAACCCACGTCCCCGACGATGAAACCTGCTTCCCAAACGCATCGTACTGCAAAGACGCACTAATCGTCCCGCCCGACCCCGACTGCTCGTCGGAGTTCTTCAGTCCCGAGTGCATAAACGTCGAAGTCGAGGAAACCCGAGAAGAAATGCCTGGAGTGTAATCGGTGCTCGTCGAAGAAACGGTCGAGCGAAGCAAAGACGACGTAACGCCTGCTCCTGCCCGCTTGTAAGAAGTCGTCCCCGTCGAATCCGTCTTCGACACGCGGGTATCGAATCCGTTATACGAGAACGAATTCGTCGTCAGCCCCGACCGGGTAATCGAGGTAAGCCGGTCGCCCATATCGTAACCATAATACGTCGTCCCGCCGCCATCCGTCATCTCCGTGCGCCGACCGTTCACATCGTAATCGAAGCTCTTCGTCACCGACCCACCGATCTTGATCTCGGTCAGCTTATCCGAGTCGTCGTAGAAGTAATCCTCAACGGTTGCTCCGACCGTACGCTTGGTCCGATTGCCATTCGCATCATACTCATAATCCGCCGTGTACCCCGTCGACCAATCCTCACTGATCAGTTGGTCGATGTCGTCGTAGCCAAAGGTCTTGGTCACCGCCGAGCCGCGCGTCTCAACGATCTCCGTGATGTTGTCGACCGCGTCGTACGTGTGCTCCAGCTTGCGGAGCACCGTGTGGCCCGAGTTCTTCAAGACGATGTCCTCCACGCGGCCTCTCACATCATAAGTATACGTCTCATAGTTGCCATTCGGGAGGTCCTTGCGCGTCACGCGAGAGCCGGTGCCGTCGTACGTGATATCGGTCACTTCGCTAAACGCACTCGTCACGCGATCGACGCGGCCGTAGCTGTCGTACCGGTACACAAGGTCGCTCAGCCCGCTCTGCTGAATCTTCTCAAGCTGGCCGTCGTCCTTGTAGACGTAGTTTACGGTGCCCTGCGGCGTCGTCAGCTGGGTAACTTCGTCTGCGCCGTTGTAGGTCCAGGACGAAGTCCCGCTCGCATCCACCATCTGCGTCATGCGGTCGGCGTCGTCATAAGTGAACGTGGTATCCGTGCCCGCGTAGTAGTCAATCTTCGTCAGTCGGCCCGCGTCGTCATACTCGTGGTTCTTCGCCTGCGAGAAGCCAAGCGTCGTCCACCATGTGTGATTGCCGTTTGCGTCGTAACTGAAGGTTTCTTCGAGGCCGTCAGCATAGACGATCGTGTCTACTTCCCCCCGTAGCGCACGGATGTATTCAGTAGTCTTTCCTCGCCCGTTCGTTCGCATCGTGAGCAATGCGCGCTCATCATAGGTGTACGACTCCGTCTCACTGTTCGCGTTTGTAACCGTCGCGAGCAGGCCGCGATCTTCGTAAGTGAAGGTCGTATGGCGATCGAGCTGATCCCAGATATCGGTGACGTTTCCTTCTCCGTCGAATTTCGACTTCACCTCGTCGCTATCCGGCAGCGTCACTTTCTTCACCCGACCAAGCGCGTCGTATTGCCTCGCGGTCGATTGGTTATACGGATTCTCGATCACGGTCGGACGACTGATAGCATCGTAAGTGATGTCGTACGCCGACTCGCCCGGTTTGGTAAGACTGGTGATCTCGCCTTTGGAATTGCGCGTGATTGCAGTCGTTCTGCCCAACGCGTCTTCGACCGAATCTACAAGCCCATAAGAATCGTAGGTGTAGTTCACCACGTCGCGCGAGAGGGGATCGGTGACCTTCTCAATACGCCCAAGGCCTCCCGAAAAGTACGTAATCGTCCAAGGAGAATTGACCGGATCGTCAATCGACGTGAGGTCGCCGTACCCATTGTACGTTAAGGTCCACGTTTTGGTGTACGGGTTAACATACGTCAGCATCCGACCCTTCGCGTCGTAAGTGAAGTTGTATTCCTTGTTGCGGCGGTCGATGTACTGCGTGATCAAACCATCTTTGTCGACCGTTCGCTCATCAACATACCCGGCCTCATCGGTAATCGCAACGAGCTTGCCATCGTCGTAATGGTGTTTAGTGACGATGGAACCTGGCTCGGTGATTTCCGTGACATCGGGATCGTAGGTGTATGTCGTTTGGTTGTCGTAGGGATCCTTGCTCCACTGCAGGTGTCCATCGGTATAGGAGTAAGTCCACTCCTTGCCCCGCGTATCGGTTTCGACTACAATGTCGTCGGTAAGGTCGACGTATGTGAAGTTTCGTTCTGGCGTTGAAGTCGTACTGTCGACGTGGGTGACGGTTGGGTAGGTGATGGTTTCGAGGTAGTCACCGCCGTGCGTGAAGGTCCATTCCCGCGACAGGGGATCGGTTACCGACTCGATCAACCCTCCGGAGTACGAGAAGGTCAAGGTGCGCGAATTCGGATCGCTGATCGTCGTGATGAGGTTGCTGGAGCGTGAAATGGTTGTCGTGTTGCCGTTTCGGTCGACGATCGACGACAGCAGGTTGGTGGAGATGCCCGACCCTTGGGTGAAGTTAAGCACCGTATGATTAACAAGCGTTAGCCGCCAAGTCGTGCTCGTCAGCTTTTCCAACGTGTCAAATCGACCTGCCGGTGGACTATAGCTGCCTCCGGTCCCTTCCTCGTACTGCCAAATCCTCCCATCCGACCAATGCACAATGGCGGAATCGGCGAGTTCCTCGACATCGATGTCATAAGAGTGCGACCAACCCGCGCCCATCTCCCGCACGTCGTCGGCAAGACTGTTATGATACAGCGTAAAGCCCATATCGACGGTACCTCGGGCATTCCATCCGACGATCGGGACCGCGGTCAGTTTGTTGCCGTTGAGCGTGTTGAGCGTGCCGAGCCCAGCATTCATTCCACCCTCACCCGGCCCCGGCGAACCGCCGCCCGGCGGGTCAAGGTCTAGGAGCGATAGCCAAAGCTCAGGCAGATTTCCCCACCCCGAAAGCGCCAGCACATTCTCCCGCCCGTGTCGACGGTTCCTGTATTCGGCCAGATCCGCCCTGAGCCGCAGCTTGTACTGTCCGCCGCGCGTCTCGGGAGCGCGACCCGGATTTTCGCCGCGGTTAACCGCCCTGGGCGTGTCGGGATACACCGGAAACACCCGCTCGGAGCGCACATGGAGCAGCCTCTTGATATCGCGCGACATGGCCGCCCAACCTTCCGCAGTGGCCGAAAGCAGCATCATCGAAGCAGTCAACAGAGCTATCGAGCGGCGAATCAGGTTCATTACGTTCTCCTTGTGTCGGTCCAGACAAAGTTCTCTGCTGGTACTTTACAACAGGTTTCCCTGATTTGTGCGGGTGCCCAAGGATTTTTTTGAGTTTTTCCTCCCTTGGATGATATTGCTGGCCACACGAACCTGTCCGACAGTGCGAATGTTTGATCAGGCAACGAGAATTTCAGGCTAGACAAGTGAAAAATAGGGGGCGACGAAGGGAACATCGGGCAAAACAAGACGAATATCAGGCCCGACAAAAAGAACATTTGGCCCGACGACGAGAATATCGGGCCTGACAAGCGAATTTCCTTGCCTAATAATTCCTCTGTTTGGGGTCATTTGAAGGTTCAAACCTCGAGAATTTCGTGAGGTTTTGCACTTTTGGCTCCAGAATTCGTCGCAGAGTGCCGAGATCTGGATCATCCGACCAGAGGGCGAACAAGGCACATCTGCCTAGCACGGGAAGCTGGTCGGACGCCAGCGGTACACTCCGTTCGCTATGGACCCCCTCGACCTTTGGGAAAGCTCCGCTGATGCTTGGGCGGCTTTCGTCGAGCAGGGGGACAAGAACCGCGATCTCCTTCTCGACCCCGTCGTTCTCGGTGAATGCGGTGATGTGACCGGCCTGCGCGTACTCGATGTCGGCTGCGGCGAAGGACGGTTCTGCCGGATGCTCGCCAAGCGAGGGGCCGAAGTGATCGGTCTCGATCCGACTCCTTCTCTCATCGCGTTGGCCGAACGCAAAGGCGGGGGACCGACCTACGCGCTGGGAATGGCCGAGGATCTCCCTTATGAGGACGGAAGTTTCGACCTTTTGATCAGCTATCTGGCCTTGCTCGATGTCGCTGACTTTCGGCGGGCGATCGCCGAGATGGCACGGGTTCTCCAACCTGGGGGGCGAGCGATCGTCGCGAACCAAAATGCGTTCGTGACCACGAGTATGAACGGATGGCACCGTGGCCCCAACGGTGAATTCCTGCACTTCCCCGTCGATCGGTACTTGGAGGAGTGGGGGGAAACGACCTCCTGGAAAGGAATCGAAATCGTAAACTACCATCGGCCACTCAGTGCGTACTTTGATGCCTTCTTGACCAACGGTTTTATACTGCGCCGATTCCAAGAGCCCGGACCTACCGACGAGGCCATTCGCTTGGCGCCCGGCTTGGAGCAGCATTGCCGCGTGCCCTTCTTCTATGTCGCGACTTGGCAGAAGGAATGAGCGACCCACCTCTGACCCCCGACCTGATCCGCTACGCCTATTCCCAAGGCGCGTTTCCGATGACCATGGAGGACGGACACGTGGGGTGGTTCCAACCGCATATGCGGGCCCTTTTCCCGATCTCCGGCATCCACGTCTCACGCTCGCTCGCCAAGGTCATACGCGTCGGCGAATTCGAAGTTCGCTTCGACACCGCTTATGAGGAGGTGATGAGGGGCTGTCTCCGCCCCAGGGACAACTGGATCAGTGAGGAGTTCATCCGTGTATACACGGAGATCCACCGCCAAGGCTGGGGGCATTGTGCGGAGTGTTGGGCAGGTGGGCGTTTGGTCGGTGGGGTCTATGGAATCTGCATGGGAAGCTACTTCGCGGCGGAGTCGATGTTCCACCGAGAGACCGACGCGTCCAAGGTCGCGCTCTGGGCGCTGGTCGAGAAATGCCGCGAGACCGGTTTCACCCTCTTCGATGCCCAGATCATGAATCCGCACTTGGAGTCGCTCGGTGCCTACGAAGTGCCCCATGCCCAGTTCATGACGATGCTCGAAGACGCCATTCATCGTCCGAATCGGTGGCACCGTTCGCCATAATCCAACCGTGCACTCGATCCTCGCGCTTCTCGCCCTCGGTTCGCCGCAAACGGACGCTCTTGATCGCCTGGAGACCTATCTGGCGAAGGCGACCTCGCTCCGTGTCGAGTTCACCTTAACTTCGCCTGGGTATGAGGGCCAAGGGAAGGCCAGTTTGGTGTGGCGTCGGCCCAAAGAGCAGGCGTTTTCAGTCGTTTGGGGGCCAGGATCGGCCGGCTTCCGGCAAGGCCCGTCCGGTGTGATCGAGATCAACAAGACGGCAAAGACTTACCGTATTTTCGCGCCGCCGCCGTACCTGGCTCCGCCGCCGAGCGAAGTATCAGCACTCACGGGGTTAACCTATCCGTCCGTATTGCTCTCGGGCGGCTTGCGCAAGGAACTGCCGCCGGAAATGAAGTACACATCAGCAGGATCGGAGACCGTTAGTGGCCAGAAGGCGGATGTCGTTAAGGGCACTTATCGTGGCCAGATTGATATCGATGTCGAGGCAGCGATTGCGGCCGACGGGCGACTTCTGCGCTACCGCACAAAGACCGCGAGCCCGGAAATGAATCGTGAGATTGAATGGGTGTTTACGCAGTGGGATCTCAAACCAACGCTCGCTCCGGGAACATTCTCCCTGAGTGTCGATAACGGCTATACGCCGTTCTCTCTGCCTGATCAGCCGTGGCCAGTCGAAGTAGGCGCGAAGGCTCCGCTGGGAATCTGGACAGACATCAAGAGTTCGGTGAAAACGGACGTGAGGTCATGGGCGAAAGGACGCTGGCTTCTTCTCGGCTTCGTCGATAGTGAAGGCCCATCGCTCGCACTGCGTAAGGCATGGCGACATCTTCTCGCTGACCTCGGCAAACAGAAGCCCCTCGACGCAATGGTCTCGAATTGGGCCGTTCCCGAAGCCACGCGCACTTTCAAATTGACCCCGGACCTCTCTTCATCTTGGCGCGTTCCAGGATTTCCCTTCATTGCACTCGTCAATCCATCGGGAGACATTGCTTGGTTAATGTTCGGTTTTGCCGCTGATCATGAAAAGGCCATTCGGGAGAGTATGCGGTATGCCGTGGAGTCCAATCTGTGAGCTACCTCCATACGATCAAACCGGGGACTTCGGTATCTCTTAAAGACCTTGATCCCGACTTCGACGCCGAACTTTCTAAGAACGAAGTCGAAGAACAGACCGCTAAACTGGGCGACGAACTCTGCGACCTTCAGGAACTCCTTTATGCCGCTGGCCAGAACGCTCTGTTGGTGGTTCTGCAAGGGATGGATACGAGTGGCAAGGACGGAACGATACGGTTTCTCCTGAGCCATATCAATGGACAGGGCTGTGCCGTTGCTCCTTTCAAAGTGCCCACACCCGTCGAACTCGCCCACGACTTCCTCTGGCGTGTGCACCAGGTGACACCTGGCAAGGGGCAAATGACGATCTTCAATCGTTCGCACTATGAAGATGTCTTGGTTGTTCGCGTTCACAGCTTGGTACCGGAGGATGTTTGGTCGAAGCGCTATGCGCACATCAATCACTTCGAGAAGTTGCTAACCGATTCTGGTGTCATTGTCCTGAAGTACATGCTCCACATTTCCAAGGAAGAGCAAGAGCAAAGGCTTTTGGAGCGTGAGCAGGACGTGGAAAGGGCTTGGAAGCTGAGTGTCGGCGACTGGAAGGAACGCGAGTATTGGCCCGACTACACGAAGGCTTATGAGGCTGCACTCTCGAAGTGCTCTACTGACGAAGCGCCGTGGCATATCGTCCCCGCCAACAAGAAGTGGTTCCGCAATCTAGCGATTGTCGAGCATATGGTCAAGACGCTTAAGGAATACCACGATCCCTGGATGGAACGCTTGGATCAGGTTGGCGAGAAGGCGAAGGCGGAGTTGACGGCCTGGCGTGCCACCTAACCCGTACCGCTGGCAACCTGCCGGCGCACAACCCTGTATGAGAGCCTACGCAGCACCTCTCCCCCGACCCCTCTCCTCCGCCACGAAGTCAATTGTAGTTGGGAGTTGTCGCGCGCAGGAGAGGGGAGCGTGATCCTACTTGGTGGTTGCTCCGCTGACTTTGGCGTCGTCTTCCTGCTCGAAGGTTCCGTAATAGTACGGCGTCTGGGATTCGAATTCGCCGGCGCACGTGTCAACCATCTTGAAGACGGGCATGATCTTCATCTGGGAAATGATGCCAGCAGCAAAGAATCTAGCACGAAACTTGGGATCAAGCGCGTCGTATTTATCCCAGAATGAACGTTGTGCAGCATTCGCTTGATCATCGGAAGCAATCAACTTGCCAAAGGTTTCCGCGGCACCCTTGACCTCGTCTTCTGTTACATCATTGGAGTTGGCTGCTATCGCACCGACCGCAAGCCCTGCGAATTTCCGCGTTTGCTCTCGCATCGCTGCCATATCTTGTTTCAGTTCGGCAGTCACCCCAACCATCGACTCAATACTGGGCGAAGGATAACCAATCAGGAATGCTTCTCCGATGATTCGCCGCATTTCAGCCGCATCGCTGACATGCAAATGAAGCTGCTCTAGAGATTTCTCCACATCAATGAGCTTCGAGATCTTCATCAAGAACCACTTATCAACCTTGCTCAGCCTGTTGACCTCGTCCACTCCCCATCCGCGCCGCAACCCCTCAGCAATGGCCCAAAGCCTCTCGTCAGTCGGTTTCGAGATGGCAAGGCGAAGACCCTCGTCATCCAGCGCTTGCATCTTCGGGTGCCGGAGATCTTTCTGCTTAATCTCCAACCCACGAATCGCCTTCATAAACGCCGCTTCGAATGAACGGTCAATGGCCATCACCTCGCCGGTCGCTTTCATCTGCGTGAAGAGTGAGCGATCCGCGTTGGGGAACTTGTCAAACGGCCAGCGTGGGATCTTCACCACGCAGTAATCCAATGCAGGCTCGAAGCACGCCTTCGTGGTTCCCGTTACCTGATTCTCAATTTCATCGAGCGTCTTCCCTACCGCGATCTTCGCACTGACTCGGGCAATAGGATAACCTGTAGCCTTCGACGCCAGCGCCGACGAACGCGAGACGCGGGGATTCACCTCGATGACATAGTAATCGAACGACTGCGGGTTAACGGCAAGCTGAACATTGCACCCACCTTCAATCCCCAGTGCGCGGATGATCTTCAGCGACGCGGTACGGAGCATGTGATACTCGATATCCGAGAGCGTCTGCGAAGGTGCGATGACGATACTGTCACCCGTATGCACACCCATCGGATCGAAGTTCTCCATATTGCAGATCGTGATGCAGTTGCCTTTTCGATCTCGCATGACTTCGTATTCGACTTCTTTCCAACCGAGCAGACTGCGCTCAACCATGAGCTGGCTCCGCATCGAAAGCTGCAAACCCTTTAGACCAGTCTCAAGGAGCTCCTCCTTCGTGTAAGCAATGCCACCGCCCGTTCCGCCTAACGTATAGGCAGGGCGAATGATGCAGGGGTATGGCACGACATCGAGGATTGCTTCAAGCTGTTCAGGATTCTCGATAATCCAGCTTTCAGGCACCGGCTCCTTGATTTCCCGCATGAGCTGTCGAAACTCCTCCCGGTCTTCAGCTTTTTGGATCGCGCTCAGCGGCGTTCCGAGCAGTTTCACACCGTACTTTTCGAGGATCCCCTGATTGGCGAGCTGAGTCGCCAGGTTCAGGCCGGTCTGGCCCCCGAGGGTCGGCAACAGCCCGTCCGGTCGCTCTCGGGCGATGACCCGCTCACAGAAATCCACATTGAGCGGCTCGATGTAGACCGCATCGGCAGTCTCTTCGTCGGTCATGATCGTCGCTGGATTCGAGTTAATCAGGACGACTTTGTAGCCCTCTTCGCGAAGGGACTTGCAGGCTTGGGTGCCCGCATAATCGAACTCCGCAGCCTGACCAATAACGATCGGGCCCGAGCCGATGACGAGGATTTTCTCCATCGAAGACCTATTGTGTCAGACCCCGCCCCCAGCACGCACAAGCGGGTACCGGGTATCCCGAAGGCAGTCGTTTCACGGAGGAACACTTGAGCTTTCCACATGATTTCGTTTGGGGCGTGGCCACCGCGTCCTATCAGATTGAAGGAGCGGTCAACGAAGACGGGCGAGGTCCATCGACCTGGGACATGATGTGCGGCAAGCCCGGCGCCATTAACCTCGGCCACACCGGCGACGTCGCTTGCGACCACTATCATCGCTACGCCGAAGACGTCGCGTTGATGAAGGAACTGGGCGTCAAAGGCTACCGATTCAGCCTTGCCTGGCCGCGAATCATGCCCGAAGGCACTGGCGCGATCAACGAGAAAGGCCTCGAATTCTATGATCGCCTGGTCGATGCGCTGCTGGCGGCCGGAATTGAGCCGTGGGTGACCCTCTTCCACTGGGATCTCCCCCTCGCGCTCTACCATCGCGGCGGCTGGCTGAACCCGGAGAGCCCCAAGTGGTTCGCCGACTATGCCCAGGTCGTTGTTGATCGTCTGGGGGACCGCGTGGGCCACTGGTTCACGCTGAACGAGCCCCAGTGCTTCATTGGATTGGGCACCTGGGATGGCATTCATGCTCCGGGCGATAAGCTCCGCTGGGCCGAAGTCCTCCTTGGTGCCCACCACGCTCTGCTTGCGCATGGGATGGGGACGCAGGTCATACGGGCACGAGCGAAACGACCTTCCAAGGTCGGCTACGCGCCGGTCGGCACAACCTACGTTCCCGAGACCGAGTCCGTTGCCGACATCGACGCCGCCAGAGAGGCCATGTTCCAGGTCAACGCAAGGACGCCGTGGCAAAACACTTGGTGGATGGACCCCGTGTTTTTTGGCCGATACCCTGAGGACGGCCTCAAGCTGTATGCGGGTGAAGTGCCTAACTACATCGACGCCGATATGAAGACCATCTCCGAGCCGCTGGACTTCTTCGGCGCGAACATTTACACGGGCATTTCGGTGCGAGCGGGCGCGTCTGGCGTACCGGAAGTCGTGCCTTACCCTGTAGGTGCGCCGCAGACGGCCTTCCGCTGGTGGGTCCGGCCCGAGTGCCTCTATTGGGGGCCGAAGTTCCTTTACGAACGTTACGGAAAGCCCATTGTCATTAGCGAAAACGGTCTCTCAAACCAGGATTGGGTCCACTTGGATGGAGCGGTGCACGACCCGCAGCGCATCGACTTCCTGCACCGGCACCTCTCAAACCTGAAGCACGCGATGGTCGAAGGCGTGCCCATCGATGGCTACTTTCAGTGGTCTATGCTCGACAACTTCGAGTGGGGCGAGGGTTACAAGGAGCGATTCGGGCTGGTCTATGTCGACTACCAAACCCAGAAGCGAACGCCAAAAGACTCGTTCTACTGGTACCGAGATCAAATTGTGAAAAACGGCGCGGACCTGTAGACAAGACGATACATCTTCCGGTAAATTGGCTTCATGCGAAACCTTGCTTTACTGTGTTTGTTCGTCATGGGCTCAGCGGCCCTTGCCCAGCCTTCGATGGCCCCCCCAGCCGAAATCAAGAAACTCGACTGGATGCTCGGTACCTGGGAAGGCAGCTTCAACTGGGACATGGAGGGGACCAAGACCGTGGCCACCATGAAGATGGTCATCGACATGGATGGCCAGTTTCAGCGTCAGGTCACCACGATGGAAATGTCGGGGATGAAGGTCACCGAGACCGCCTATCTGGGTTGGAATGCCGAAAAGAAGAAGTACGGTATGTACACGTTCACCAATTTCTCGCCCGAGCCTCGGATCGAATGGGGTGACGAGAAGAGCGGTGAAATGGTGTTCTTGAGTGAGCCTTGGAATTCTGGCATGCCCGAAAAGACGAGCAGCCGGGCAACCCTCAAGAAGCTTAATGACAAAGAGGTATCGATGGTGCTCGAGTTCAAGACCGGCGACAAGTGGACGAAGGTCGCGGACGGCACGTTCAAGAAGACCAAGTAACCCAAGCCTCCACCGATGGAGACTCCCTCACCGATAGATTGCCCCCATCCGTAGGAGGATGGGGGCATAGGAGAGGGTGCACTTTCTACAGCTTGAACACGGCTTGGGCGAAGAACCACCACTGACGGTCGCGGCTGCCCGTGATGTTTTCGATGAAACGCCCCGGAAGCAGCACACCGACGCCCGCACTCAAATTCCAGTTGGAATTTGGTCGGTGTATGAACTCCAATGTAATCTCCTGACCTACATCTCGACCAGACGAGCCGGTTGGATCGATGAATGTGCCGCCAGACCACTTGTTGGGCTGACCATTATCCGCGTACCACGCGTCGCTGGCGTCATGGAGCGAATAGGCGTGCCACTGGAGGTTCGCGGTCGTGGTTTTCGTGAGCTTATGCTCGACCGTCAGCGCGATCTCGTTCATGTTGCGCCAGCCCTGCAGGTCCATCAGGCCGTAGTAGCGGTGCGATGACGAGTAGAGCTGGTCGAATGTCCGGTTGGTCCTGCCGTCGTTGCCACCACTGGCTGCGTTGAACTCGAGATAGAGCCGCGTTTGCGACTTGGGGACGCGATACCCAACCCCTGCATGCACTGCCCATGCGCGCTGATCCGCGCCCTTGGACTTTCCGAACTGATACGCACCTTCAGCATCGAGGTCGAATGCCCCAAAGGTCTTCTTCCAGTTGTGGTCGAGGGTCCAGATGTCGTCAGATCCGCCTGCGCTCTTGTCGCGTTTGAAGACCAGCATCGACTGGCCGCCGGACCAAGTCTTCGTGACGCCCGCGACCCTAGCATCCGGAACCGAGATACCGTTCAGACCGAGCTTCGCGCCAAACAAATCGTAGTCCTTACCGCCGACATAAAACCCATCGTAGGCCCGACCGCGGTTGCCCCAATCGCTGGTGCCGATAAGCCGCTCACTGCCGATGGCCAGCTTCTGTCGTCCCACGACAACCTTGAGCCCGTCCTTCGCGTACTGGACGTTGCCGGTTAACAGGTCTTTGCCCTGCGCTGAGAAGTTCTTCGCGGGTGTCCAGGACAAGTCGTGGGTGTACTGATAGACCAACTGCGCTTTCCAGTTTTTTCCGTACGAGACCTCGATACCTGGTCGAATCCTGGTCAGGAAGCTCGATTTGCGGTCTGGAATAGCATCGTCAAAGTCGCGGTCGATGCGGGATTCGAAGCGCTCACGCACTTCGAGCAGGGGTTTGATTTTCCATTCTTGGGCCAGTGCTGGCGATGCTTGCGGGATCATAGCGTCACTCCTTAACAATCCCATTGTGACTCCGCCACACAGGTCGTCACATGACGCCGATCATAGGGCGTTTGCCTACCAGCTTCCGCCGCCACCGCCGCCAAATCCGCCACCCGAGAAGCCTCCGCCGCCGAATCCGCTACCTCCACCCGAACTTCCGGACGAGCGGGGGGGCGTCGCGGCTGCGGAGGCGATCGACGAGTTGATGGACGTCAAGTCGTGCGAGAAGTACATCCAGTTGTATCCAGAACCGTACGGTGAGACATACCATCCGGGCATTTCGTGGAGGATTCCGTCGAAGGCTTGAGCCCATTGCGTGGTTAGGCCAAAGGCCACCGCATGCGGAAGGTACTCCTCGAACAAGGACATGTCCGGCTGCCGCTTATCCTGCCATTCCAATTCCTTTCCGCGAGCGCGACGAATGAACTCCTCGAATCCGAGTACCCTTGCCCGAACCTGGCTCCCCATAGGCGTGCGTCTCGGCATTCCCCGTGCGAACAGGAGAACCAGAACAGCACCTGCGATGCCGCCCGTCCAAGCCGCCAACGGACTGCTTACCGGGGTGAGGATGGCGCTGAGAACAGCGAGGAGGATACATACGGATACGCCGCCACAACCCCACCAGCCGCGGACATCGCGGGGGTTGGCTCGGTAATAGCCCTTGTGCATAAGTTCCTGGTAGAGGCTCGTCTGCAGATCGCTGAGCGATGGAGCCACATAAGTTCTCAAGTCCGATTCGTCAATGCGGCCATTCACTTTCTTGAGCAGGTTATAGAGCTTCTGTTCAAAGATCGTCAGGTCCGGGCCGGCAGGCTTGTCGGTCAGTTCCAACTCAGCAACCCGGCGTTTGATGATCATCCCGACCTCGGTCGGATAGATGCGCAAATACCCCTTCACTGCCAAGCTGATGAAACCGGCCGCGATGTCGCGCTGGTCGACCCGCTCATCGGCCATGACGCCAACCGCGCTGCCACTGAGTCCATCCGGTGGCTCGAACTGGACCACCATCGGGCCACCGTGGGGATCGCGACCGTACTTGAACCAGAGGATCGTCATCGCGAAAAGGACGAGAATGGGAATCCCGAACCCGATGTTCGGGATCAGGAACATCACCGCGCTCTGGAAGAAAGTAGGCTTCTCAATTGTGTTTGCGGGTACTGCCAAGACCACCGTCAAGCCTTCACCGGCGGGCAAAGGAGCAGTTCGGGCGACGGTCAGGTCACCGTCATCCAGACGCATCGAGGTAGAGGTTGCGTCGTCCGTTGCCTGCTTGTTGAGTCCGAAGATCGTTTGGTTCAGGCTCGATCCATAGGTCCCAACAAAGGCCCGCGCACGTACATCGGCATCGGGTTCTGTGGCCGGAAACCTCACATCGCAAGAGGCTTGCCGAATCGCCGTGTCCCACTCGTTGCCGGTGACGTTCCAGTAAAGCTCGGCTCGCTCCTGCCCCCAGTCTCCGCCCGCAGCAAACCAGTTGATGGCTCCAAGGACGCGGTAGCGAATGACGTAGATCTTGCTGGTTCCGGGCTGGAGCCAGACCTTTTCGTCGCCAATCCGAATCTTGATATTGGGACCCTCTTTCGTGATCTTGGTCGTTTGGGAGGTGCCACTCGCGTCGGTCACGCTAATCTGGTCGAGGTAGATGTTGCGCGCCAAGCCTCGCCCGGCTTCGTAATTCACCGGAATGAAGCGGAAAATGCCCCGTCGCGCGGTGTTGAACGTCACCGTGATCGTTTCTTGGACCTTCAGTTCGCCATCCCGAGCGAGGTCGAGCCTGACGTCGAAGCGATCGATGACGTACGGCTGGGCAAGCCCGGCGAACGGGGCGAACAAGCAAAGGAGGAAAAGGATGAGTCGGTGTTTCACTGGTTTGAACCCTCTGGCCGGATTTGGGTCCAAGTTTAGTCCGGAATCGAGTTTGAGCACTGAGTGGGACCAAAGGCCGAGATTTATTAAACCAAAAATTATCTTGGTTTAGAATAAAAAGATGAAGCAGACACTGACCCTCGCCATCCTCGTCCTCGCTGGCATCGCCGTGGCCCAACCGATTCCGGTAGTGAACCACAGCTTCGAAGCCAACTTCGCCGCGCCGAACAGCTTCCCTGTCCTCGTTCCAACCGGCTGGCAACTCGTCGACCCCAACTCCATCGTCGATCAGACGATGGATGCCGTTGGTGTCCTGAACCCAACCGGCAGCACGTTCTTCCCAGCCGGGGCTCCCCACGGCAGTAACGTGGCGCTCATCTTCCTCGCCGACAACATGGGTCAGGGCCCCGTCGGCCTTCGCCAAATCCTCAACACCAATCTTCGGCCTGTCACCCGCTACACGCTCCGCGTCGAGGTCGGGAACATCGCCTCTGGGTATGGGGCGCCGCCATTCAATCAGTTCTTCAACCTCGACGGCTTTCCCGGGTACCGAGTCGAGCTGCGGGCGGGTGGTGTTTTGCTGGCCCAGGACGACAACTCTATGTTTGGCCTCATTCCCGAGGGCGAGTTCCGAACCAGCAAAGTTACGTTTACCACCGGCAAGACCCACCCACAACTCGGTCAACCGCTTGAGATTCGCCTGATCAATCGCAACGAGATCGACCACCCGAGCCCGGGTATCGAAGTGGACTTCGACCTCGTGCGCCTCGATGCCACTTCCGCTATCTTTGCACCTAAAGGTTAGTGAACGAATGGACCGGCCTGTGCGTCAACGGGTATGAGAGTCAACTGAACGTCTCTCGCAGATGCAATAACCGTTGCATTAAGGCAACAGAGTTGCATTTTCGGAAAAACTATCGTATGATAATAACCATGAGGCACTCACGTAGGCTCGGCTTTACCTTGATCGAATTGCTGGTCGTCATTGCGATCATCTCGATCCTCGCGGCAATTCTCTTCCCCGTTTTCGCCCAGGCGAAGGGTGCGGCGAAGAAGATTGTGGCAATCAGCAACCTCAAGCAGTTGGGCTACGCCCTCCAGCTTTACCTCGCCGACAATGACGACACGCTGTTCACCACGCGAGACTCCCCCTGGGGCGGCTTTGGCAACGATCCCAACGAGGTCAACGATGTCAAGTCGATCCTGATGCCCTACGTGAAGAGCGATGAGGTTTGGTACTCGTCGGCGGACAAGCTGCAGCGCAAGGGCGCATCCAGTTTCGCGATCAACGCTTACTTGGAGTACCCATGGAACATGAGTGCCTTTGGCAGGCCAAGCGAAGCCGTTTACATGATGGATCGTACCGACATTGCACCTCCTAACAACGAGGATCCTGAAGAGCACTACTCCTGGTGGGCATTCACGAATCCGAGCATCACCGATGTGAGCCAGTTGCCCGGCACGCTGAACTGGCCGCAGGTGCTCGTCCAGGTCTCACCAGAACGCTACACCGGTGCCAACGCGTGCTATCTGTTCCTCGATGTCCATGTCAAGGCCATGAAGTTCAATCGAACCTGGGGCGACATGAACAAGAACTACCACTACCCGCTCAAAGACTGATGCGACGAGGACTGAAAGAATCTCCCGCGCAAGGGCATCCATCCGTGGGAGGATGGATGCACAAGTTCCCCCTCTCCCACTCCGGTGGGGGAGGGTTGGGGAGGGGGGCCAGTCGAATTGCTGTGGGCCTGCTTGTTCTTGCCCTGCCCATCTGCATGTGGGGCTGTGGGTGCGGATGTGGGGGCCAGGAAGGTTTGTCCGACGAGGAGATCCAAAAGGCTCGGCAACGAGTCGAACAGGCCGAAAACCAAAAGCCGAACTAGACGGCTTCGCCCAGATACGCTTCGATCACCTTTGGGTTGTTCCGAATTTCCGAAGGTGGTCCGAAGGCGATCTCCTCACCGTGGTCGAGCACCACGATCTTCTCGCAGATACCCATCACGAATTTCATGTCGTGCTCGATGAGCAAAACGGTCTTGTCGAACTTGTCCCGGATCAAGCGGACGGTGGCGGCCAGGTCCTCTTTTTCGTTCGGGTTCATCCCGGCCGCAGGCTCGTCGAGCAGCAACAGTTCGGGCTGGGTTGCCATCGCACGGGCGATTTCAAGGCGGCGCTGCTTGCCGTACGGGAGGTCAGCACTCCTTACGTGGGCTACATCGGCCAGGTCCAGCACCTCCAAAAGGTGCATGGCCTCATCCTTGAGGGCGGACGTCTCGTTGATCGCTGAAGGCAGGTAGATCAGGGCCGAGGCGAGGGTCGATTTGTGACGTAGGAAGCCCCCAACGACCACGTTCTCCAAGACCGACAATGCATGGTAGAGGCGAATGTTCTGAAAGGTCCGCGCGATGCCCATGCGGCAGATCAGGTTCGGAGCCATGCCGCCAATCTCTCGTCCGTTGAACTTGATCACGCCACTAGTCGGCTTGTAGACGCCAGTGATCAGGTTGAAGCACGTGGTCTTACCTGCTCCATTTGGACCGATCAGACCGAAGAGGTCGCCCTTGTGGATATCGAAGTTGACGTTATTAACGGCAGTAAGTCCGCCGAATTTGATGGTCGCGTCTTTCAGATCGAGCACCACCGGATTCACGCTGGCACCTCTCTGGGCTTGATTCTCAACACCCGTTTCACCCAATCCCAACTGAATTCGTGGTGGGCAAACACTCCCTGCGGGCGGATGAGCATGATGACGATCAGAGACCCGGCGAAAATCACCATGCGCAGTTTCGCTCCCTCGAACGACTTCTTTGCGATGGGTGGGATGAGGTTCAGCCCGTAGGGGAGGATCAGCGCCAAGACAATGGCACCGGCGATCACCCCGAGATAGGCCATGGCCTTCTTGTTCCCCCCTTCATGGTAGTTCTTGATCACCCAACGAATCGCCCATACGGCGGTCACGGTGGCGATGACGGAAGCAATGAAACCAGCTCCGCTGACCGTTTTCACTTCACGCAAGGCCTCGGGCAAGGCAAAGAGGGTTACGGCTGCCAGGGCCGAGCCGGTGATTGAACCGGTGCCGCCCAGCACCACCATGGTGAGGATGATAAACGAAACGTCCATCGCGAACGTGCCTGGCGTGATGCTCGTCTCGTAGTGGGCGAGGAGCGCGCCCGCCGCGCCCGCGAAAGCCGCTCCGATCATGAACGCGGTCACCTTGACGCGGGTTACGTTCACGCCCATCGCCAAACTCGCGACCTCGTCCTCGCGCACGGCTAGGAAGGTCAGGCCGTGCGCGGTCTTCAGGAGGTTGCGGCACACCGCGATGCAGATGATGGCGAGGAGCCAGATAAGCCATATCTCGCGAATCGCAGGGATCTTGTCGAGTGCATAGGCCCCTCCCAGTGCGGGAGTATTCTGGACGATGATGCGCAAGATCTCCCCAAATCCGAGGGTCACGATTGCGAGGTAGTCCCCACGCAAACGGAGAGACGGCAAGCCAACGATGAACCCGGCCGCGCTGGCGGCTATCGCCGCGACGAGCATCATGCCGATCAGCCAAAGCGACGGCGGCACCCCAGCGGCCTTCATGAAGTGAATGGAAAGGAAGCCGGCGGTATAGGCGCCTACTTGGTAAAACGCTGCGTGACCAATCGAGAATTGGCCGGTGATTCCATTGATTAGGTTCAGGCTAACCGCCAGAGTCACGTACAGACCGGCAAGGGCGACCAGACGCTGCTTGTCGCTCCCCAGTCCGCCACAGACCATCTGAAGGCCGTAGCAGAACAGAATGGCAATCAAAACCGAGGCGATACGGGTGGGCCAATTCATTAGACCTTCTCCACCTTGGCTGATCCGAAGAGGCCTCCCGGCCTAAACAGGAGAACCGCGATCAGAATCACGAACGCGATGGCGTCCTTCCATTGGCTGTATCCTGCCCATACGACGAGGGTCTCGGCCATCGCCATGAGCATTCCGCCCAAGACGGCACCGGGAATGTTGCCGATCCCACCCAGAACTGCGGCGACGAACGCCTTGACACCCAGCGAGACTCCATAGAAGGTCGTTAGCGGCGTCCCGATGAAGGTCGCCTGCATCATCGCGCCTGCCCCGGCGAGCGCTGAGCCGATGATAAAGGTGACGGTGACGATCTTGTCGACGTTCACCCCCATCAAGGAGGCGGTATCAAAATCATGGCTCGCGGCACGCATCGCGCGCCCTGTCTTCGTAAACAAGACGACGTGGCGCAAGATGAGCATGAGGACAAGCGTCGTCCCGAGCATGATCATCTGACCGATCGGCAGCTTGAGGTCTTTGCCACTCTTGTCGACCAGCGTTTCCGCGTCTCTGAAGGCCCGTTCAGCTTCCTGCTTGCTCTTTCTCAGGGCAAGTCCGGCTTCCGAAAGTTCAAATTCGCTCTTTTCGTTCTTGAGGTTCTCCTGGAAAGCAGCCGTTGTTTCTTTAACTTTGATTTCAAGTTCCTTCTGCTTCGCCAAAAGAGCGGCATCGGGACTCGCCAACGTGATGGTGATCGAACCGCGATAAGGGTTGACTTGCTCACTGATGCTCGGTGGTGGGCTGACGGGCAGGAACAGTGCGCCTCCGTATTGCAGCAGGAGGGAAACACCGATCGCCGTAATCAGCGACGCAATGCGTGGCTGGCTGCGCATGGGCCGATACGCGAACCGCTCGATAATCACGCCAACGAGGGCGCAAAACGCCATGCTAGCGAGCAGCATCAACAAGAGGTTGAGCGGCCCCGAGGTCTTGGCGAGCTTTTGCAGACCTTCAGGGCTGAAGCCAAGCCACCACGAAACAAAAAGCGCGGCGTAGGCGCCAAGCATGAACACTTCGCTGTGGGCGAAGTTGATGAGCTTCAAGACGCCATACACCATCGTGTAACCGAGGGCGATCAGGGCGTAGACAGCACCAATTCCCAGCCCCAACACGATTTGTTGGGGCAAGGAACCGAAGTCAAGGGCAGCAAGCAAATGCAAAGAATCCATCCGTGGGATTTGGTAGGGAGATTGAGGCTGGGTCCGTCACCGAATCAGTGACGAACCCCGGCGATCAAAGGCTTCCCGGTTCGTAGGCCTTTGCGAACTTCTGGCCGGTCGGAATGACCTCGACAACGAGAGCACGCTTGGGCGGATTGCCCTTATTGCCCTTCATCGTGATCATGCCTGAAACGCTGGCAAAGTTCTCCGTGTTTTCAATCGCTTCGGTGAGAGCCTTCGAATCGGGAGTTGCCGCCCGCTTGAGAGCATCGCAGACCAGCATGGTTGCGTCGTATCCGAGGGCACCCATCGTCGTCGCGGGCTTTCCGCCGTACTTTGCCTCCCACTTCTTCAGGAAGTTCTGCACTTCCGGTCGCGGCTCTTCGTTGTTGTAGTGATTGCAGAAGTAGCCACCGACGATCGCCTCGCCGCCGCTCGTATTGAGCTCCGTGCTGTCCCAACCGTCTCCGCCCAACATCACGACCTTGAGGCCGGCTTCCTTGGACTGGCGGGCGATGGCACCGACTTCCGTGAAGTAGCCGCTAAGGAAAAGTCCGTCTGGGCTCTTCTCTTTGATCTTCTCGAGCTGCGGTCCAAACTGCTTGTCCTGCGGGCTCTGATAGAACTGCTCGTCAACGATTTCGCCGCCGAGTTCCGTGAATTTCTTCCGGAAGCTGTCGCTTAATCCAGTGCTGTAAGGCTGAGCCTTGTCCGTCATGAGGGCGATCTTGCGAAGGCCCTTTTCCTCGTAGGCGAACTTCGCCATGACGGGCCCTTGGAAGTCGTCTGTGTAGCAGACGCGGAAAACATTGGAGCCAATATCGGTGATGTCCACCCTCGTCGCGCCCACGGCGACGATCGGGACGCCTTTCTCAAAGCACGAGTTGGCCATTTGCAGGGTGATTCCGCTGGCGACTTCTCCAATGATGGCAAGCGCGCCCGCCGCGATCATCTTTTCGGTGGCGCTCTTTCCCTGCTCGGGCTTGGAAGCGCTATCCTCGACGAGCAGTTCGATCTGCTTGCCATTGATGCCACCGGCGGCATTGATTTCCTCGATCGCAAGCTTGGCACCCTTATCGCAGTCGTCTCCCCACGGCTTCAGTTCGCCGTTGAGGCTGGCGACGAGTCCAATCTTGATCGTTGCGCCTTCGGCCTTGTTGCCTTCTGCGGTTGGCGTTGGTCGGCCCTTTCCGGTGGTTTCGCCGCCACCCGAACTCGAACCGCCTCCCGTGGTTTCCGTCTTGGCCGTATCTCCACCGGTTGTGGTGGCCGCATCTTCCTTCGGTCCGCATCCCGCGAACATCGTCGCGCCTATCGCCAAGGCGATCAGGGACGACCACAGGGTTCCTGTATTCGGTCTCATTTGTGCACCTCTCTCTAACGTTGTGCAGGGCCACGTTGCCGCTGCGTAACTTCGGGCCCAGTATACGCAATGGAGGGCGGTATCGTGCGCGTTCCAGTGCCGCCGGACGTGACTCCAGCCTCACCACCAAGGCATGTCCGAGCGCTGATACTCGGCGAACAGAATCGCCACCCCTTGGCCGAGGGAGGCTCGGACAACGTCGGAGTTCGCTTTGTTCGAGATGCTCACCAGGCCATCCCACGTGAGGCTGCGACCGGTCAAAGGCCATTCCACCCCGCTCAGGTTAACATCTTCCGTGTGACTCAGGGGCAGCATTGACACAGTGGCTTCCCGGTTCACCGGAATTTCGCGCGGGAAGTTGGGCCGCACGATCCACCCAAGACCACGCCGCAAGGCCACTCGAACGTCCAAACCTGAGCGGGCGATGCTCAGCCAACTCGCGATGGCATGGTCCATTCGGTCGCCCTCCAGCCCGGCAAGGGTTACTTTCTCATGACCCAAATCACGGGCGAGGGCAAGCAATTTGTCGCAATCCGTAGTGTCCTGATCGGGTGAGTGATGGACGTGACCGGCGAAGCGCGCTAGATTGCTGATCGAATCGAAGTCCCCTACGATCCGGTGCGGTTCGACACCGGCCTCGTGCAGTCGGTCAGCACCGGCATCGGCTGCCAAGACGACCTGGGCCGACAAGGCCCAGTCCCTCATGAGATCGCGAGGCATGTCGGCACCGGCGAGGACCGCGAGCACCCTCTGCGTCACTATTTCCCTCCCGCGTCCTCGATCCAAGCACGGAGGATTTCCGCAACGCTCCATGCCTGCCAAGGACAGCCGCCGGGTGAGCGTGGCTCGTCACCGTCATAGACTTCGCTGATTCCACCGATGCCGCACTCGACGAGCATGTCGCGGGCTCCCTTCAGAATGCGTTTGGCCTCAGCCTTATCGCCGTTGAGCTTGACGAGCGCGGTCACATACGGACCCAGCAGCCACGGCCAGGCCGTACCTTGATGGTAGGCCGCGTCGAGTTCGGCCAGGCCCCCGGCAAAGCGTCCACGGTATCCCGGCTCGGTTGGCCCGAGCGTCCGGAGCCCGACCGGCGTGAGGAGCTCGCGCCCCACCTTGGCGAGTGCGGCTTTGGCATGCTCCGAATCCATCGGGCTGAACGGCAGAGCCATGGTAATGACTTGATTGGGCCGCAGCGATGCGTCATCTGGATCGGCGGTATCGAGGTAATGACCGAGGACGGGCCGCCAAAACTTACGCTCGAAGTTGGACTCCGCCTGAGAGGCCAGCGCCGAGTACTCATCCGTGGCCTTGCTGAGTTTCTTCCCCAGCCAATCCAAGATGCGGAGCGCGTTAATCCACAAGCCGTTGATTTCCACGGGCTTGCCGTGGCGCGGAGTAACCACCCAGTCGCCGACCTTCGCGTCCATCCAGGTCAGCTGCCGCCCGTATTCGCCCTGACGGAGCAAGCCATCATCGGGATCGACTCCGATTCCGAAGAGGGTGCCTTTGACATGCCATCGAAACATCTCGTCGAGCGCTTTGAAACACTTCTTGGCGAACGTGTCATCCCATTCTGCTTCGAGGGTCCGGTAGATCGCGTTGGCAAACCAGAGCGTCCCATCAACCGTGTTGTACTCCGGTGGCTCGTCATTCTCCACAAATCGGTTGGGAATTAGACCCTGGTACATCTGGGCAGCGTAGTCGAGGATGATCCTCCGGGCGACCGCCACACGGCCGGTGTGAAGGCAAAGGCCCGGAATCGAGATCATCGTGTCGCGGCCCCAATCGGTGAACCACGGGTAACCGGCAATGATCGAAGCGCGCTTCTTGGTCTCGACGAAGAACGGCGCGGCCGCATCTCGAAGCTGGTCGCCGAGAGAAACCGGTCCTGTCGGCGACAGGTCGGGGGGCGCGAGCGGCGATACGCGCTCCTCGGTCGAAGCGACGATGACGGCTTCCTCGCCGGGAAGCAGTTCGTAGCGAAGTTCACACGGGCAGAACAGGTCCTCTTTGGGATCGAGTCCTCGCTCCAATTCGCGTGGGTACTCGAATCGGTAGTACCAGCCGACCGCGGGAACCCGCTGGGCACCCTCGTGACGCAAGAAGAGCGTGACCCCACCGTTCTCGAGGATCGTTTTGTTCTTGGGAAACAGCAAGGCCTGTGGGTAGCCCTCCTGAACCCGGAAACTGGCATGATAGCTTCGGTGGAGGACCAAGGGTCGCAACGTCAGGCCACAGGGAATCGCGCCGTCGTTCCGATAGCGAATCGTGACTGCGTTCTGGCCCGGATGCATCGCCAGGGTTTTTGAGATCCGGACGCCTTGCGCCTTGTAATGCCACTCGACGAAACGGTCGGTTGCCGTGAACCCCTCCAGATAGAGGTGTCCCTCGGGATAAACCGCTCCTTGGTATTGATTGCACGAAAGGCCGATGGGATTGCCGTCAGTCTGGACCGCTGCTTCGATGTTTCCGAGGAGGCTCGTCCGTGTCGTTGGAGGCACGGTTGCCGCGACCAAGTGGCCGTGATAGCGACGGGTGTTGGCCCCAGACGCCGTCCCCATTGCGAATCCGCCAATACCATTGGTCAAGAGCCATTCACGACGGGAGGAGACTTCGAAGTTCCGGCATTGGCGTGCGTCAAGCGAGATGCGCATGGGCTACCCATGAGTTTATACCGGAAGGTGCTCCCGCATTAATGCCCGATCCCACTCCGTTCACGTTGGAATGCGGGGCGAGGACGAAGTAAGCAGCGGAATACAGGACGTGAGGCACCGTGCAGTGCCATGTGGCAAGAGGTTAAAAGAAGATGCTCATTTCAGATGCCAAAGGATACGTCGGGCAAGTTGTGCAGGTCACGTATTCTGACCGTACCGGCACCGAGATCGTGGATACGGCCGAGGTTTTCGACGTCAATTTCGTCCCGCTCTACGGGCCTTGTTTGATCACCGATATCGGGGAAATTCGCCTCGATCGTGTAGTTTCGTGTGCGATGTACCAAGACGTGCGAAAGGCTTCGTAGGCCAGCGAAGAAGCAAGCAGCCCCCGAACCAATGGTTCGGGGGCCATCTTGTGCATGACTGTCGAAACTAGTCGCCGGATAATCCGTAGTTCGACGAAAGAATGGCGTAGTCGGCAATGTCGACGGCTTCGTCGCCATTGAGGTCCGCACCATCGCTGTAGCCGGGGTCGCCAAGGTTGCTGTTGTAAGCCGCCGAGAGAATGGCGAAGTCACCAATGCCGACTTCGTTGTCATCGTTGCAGTCGCCGTTCGTCAGGCTAAAGTCGACACCGGTCGCTCCGCCCGCTGAGACGACAACGCTACCGCGTACCTTTCGAAGCCAGTGCGACGACTTGGCAAAGACGTCGTAGGTACCGGCTGGGGCACTCGTGGTCAGGCTGTAATTGCCGCTCGAGTCGAGCGCAACCACCTGTGTATCCACGACATTGACACCATCGAAGAGCTCGACGGTGACTTGGCGACCGGCAGGATCGGCACCAAAGTCGCTGAGGAACACGTTGCCACTGATCGGGCGTCCGGAAGGCGCAGGGATGACCTCAACGCCGCGGAACGCGGTGTTGGTGTCGGACGTCGCAACGGGTAAGAACGAATTGAGTCCGGATCCATCGTCAGTGATGGTCATGATCCTGGTCGCGGCTCCCGATCCCTCGCCCGTGATCACGGCGAAGACTGGGGCGCTATCCGGGCCTCCGATGCGAGCAATGCTACGCACACCAACGGTACCGAGGCCAGAGGTCAACTTGTACGCCAAACTCCAGACACCCGCATTGAGCGTCCACTTAACGAGCCCGCCGCCGTTTGCGATCGATCGATCATCGCACATGTAGACCGTGTTGCCGCCCACGAAAGCGTAATCGTAAACGGAAGCGTTACCAGTTCCGGTCGTGTCAGGCAGACCAGGAAGCAGGGTCGAGGTCTCGCCCGGTCCAAGAGGAAGGCCCGTGCCGACCGTGAATACCCCCAGGTGCGTGCCAGAGGAAGCTGAGCCGTACAGCTGTCCGTCGGCAATATTCACGACACGGACGTTTGTGGGACTTGCCGATACCTGGGTCGAGGTCGTGCCGCCGAACACGAACGACCGAACTCCGCCTGTCGCATTCTGTCCCGAACCGTTGGTGCCACAACCCCAAACGGTGGTGCCGTCCGAGGTGATCGAACGGATATTGCTCTGATTCCAGGCATCTCCAAGTTGGGTCGAGAGGTCGACGTTTCCGTTCATGTCGCAACGACCGGCGACGCGCGTGATGATCGACGAACCTGAGTTGGGGATGCTGGTACTGGCTCCCGCGCCGCCAACCGCGACACCACCTTGGGTTCCGACAGCAGCGTTGTAGCCGCCGAACCACAGATATCCGCCGCCAAGGGTCAGGAAGCCCTCCGAGGTAGCGGTTCCACTCATGGTCAAGTAGGGTGCCGAGCCCGTCCCGTTAACGGTGATGGTCTGCACGAGAGTGCCGCCGAGGGTGTACTCCTTCAGGTAAACCTGGTTTGCGGCACCCGTGGGCGCGGCTGCACCATCGCCGATTTGCGTCACGACGACGTTGCCGGGAGTGAACGGAGCGGCGAAAGCCGCACCCGCTAAGATGGCGCAGAGCGCCGAGAGGCAGGTTCGATTGAATTTGTAGGTCATGGTCTCTCCTAATCTCAAACATCCCAAGCATCGCAAAGAGCTGCGAAAGTGGGCGCTGAATCCAAAGGGAATTATAGAATATTGGGCTCAGCGGAAGGACCGTTTGGTGAAGGGAACCGGCAAATTTAACATGCAATTTAACGGCCGCATAACAACGCGACTTTATAGAACCGCCAAGGCGATGGCCGCAGCTGCCGCCGTATCCACTCGCAACACGCGCGGTCCGAGTGTCACGGCACGATCGCCGATCAAGGCCACCTCGCGAGGTGCCCAGCCGCCTTCCGGCCCGATGACGATGGTGGGGTCATTCGCTGATACTTGGTCACGCAAGTGCGATCCCACGTTCTCGAACTCGCTCAAAACTAGTGAATCAGGAGTGCCTTGGAGCAATTCGGCGAGCGACCCAATGAGGCTGATCTCAGGGATGCGGGTACGGAATGAAACCTCGGCCGCCTCTCTCGCGATGGCGCGCAGACGTCGCAACCGGTCCTCGACCTTGGCTTTGTCCCACTTCACCACGCTCCGTTCACTGGGGAAAAGGACGAAGCGAAATACACCCATCTCCGTCCCCATGCGGATGACCTCGTCGAGTTTGTCGGGCTTGGGGAGCGATTGGGCAAGAGTGACCTTTTTCGCCGCCTCGGTTTCGACCTTCTCCGTGCCGGTGAGCTCGGCATCTTGCCCTGTAAAGGTGGCGCGAAACACCCGACCATCTCCCGCCAAGAGGACAATGAGGGCCCCCGCCCCTAACCGAAGCACCTTCCGAAGCTTATCGACTTCTTCTCTCGGAAGCTCGATGACATCGCCAATCTGGGCCTCCGGCGGAACCGGGACGAACATCCGGGGCAGCGACCTCAGCGGAGGAATGTCGCCGCGACCCAATCGCCCTCCTGCTGGAAGTCGGTGAAAGCAAAACCGTTGCGCACCGCCGCCGCTTCCACGTCCTTCCAGTTGCCTTCGATGATCCCCGAGACGATCCAGAAACCGCCGATCCGAACGCGGCGTGAGGCTTCTGGAGCCAGCGCGATCAGCGCGGCTGAGATGATATTGCTCAAGACGACATCGTAGCTGGCGTCGGCAGGCAGGGGATCGAAGCCGGTTCCCTCGAACACTTCGAAGGCGACCGCATTGCGCTCTCCGTTCTCTTTAGCAGAGTTGACGGACACGGCATCGATGTCTACTCCAACCGCCGACTTGCAGCCAAGCAGGCAAGCCGCCACAGTCAGGATCCCACTCCCGCAGCCGATGTCCGCGACCTCGGGCCTCAAGTCCAACCCCTTCCAGACTCGCTCCATTAATTCAAGACAGAGCCGGGTGGTCGGGTGGTCGCCTGTTCCGAACGCCTGCCCAGGATCGAGGACGATCTCGAGGCGGTCCGAAACAGCCGGAGGCTCCTCCCAAGTTGGGCGAACCAGGAACCGCTCACCGATCTCGCGCGGCTTGAAAAACTGCTTCCACGACTCCGCCCAATCCTCGTCGGGCACGACCGTCTCGGTGACTTCTTTCGCGCCGAACTGGAGAAGGTCTGCCCGCAACAGATCGACCTTCCCTTCCGAGTCCGCTGAATCGACGAGATAGCCGCTTAAGGTTGGAGGCTGGTCGGTTTGTACCGTGCCAGGGATACCGTGGCGATCGAAGACATCGCAAAGCACCGCCCAATCTTCCGGAGCGCGTTCGAGCACGGCGGTAACTTGAATCCAGCGCGTCATTTCTTCTTCTTGAAGAGCCCGCCGAGGATGGACCCGCTTCCGGATGGGGTGTCTTCGCCCTGCAACTCAGCGAGTTCGCGAATCAGATTCGCCTCGGCCTCTGAAAGCTTCGTTGGCACATTAACTTGTACTTCGACCCGCATTTCGCCGCGTCCGCCGCCATGAAGTGGAGGGAGGCCCGCACCTTTGACCCGGAACATGGTTCCCGGCTGAGTCCCGGCGGGAATATCGAGCTCGACTTCTTCGCCGACGCCCTCAAGGGCAATTTGGTCGCCGAGGGCGGCTTGAGCGAAAGATATCGCGACTTTAGCGTAGAGCGTCGTGTTCTCACGCACGAAGCGCGGATCGTTGGCTACATCGAAAAAGACGTACAGGTCGCCTGGCCGCCCCGCGCCGACGCCGTCGCTTCCCTTGCCGCGGACTGCCATGTGCGTTCCGGCTTCGACTCCTGGTGGGATCTCTAGCTCGAGTTCTTCATCGACGGCGATCAGGCCACGACCCGAGCAAGCCTTACACTTCTCCTTGACTACTGTCCCTTCACCGCCACAAGTGTTGCAGGCTGTCTGGGTTCGGACTTGGCCGATGAAGGTGTTCTGGACCCGGGTGACGACGCCTTGGCCCGCACAGGTTGGACACGTTTCGCGCTCGGTCCCCTTCTCCGCCCCACTGCCATCGCACTCCGCGCATCGGGCCATGCGTCGGTAGCGAAGACGCTCCTTCTTTCCGTTGAGGACATCGAGGAGGGTCAGGCGAAGGTCGGCACGGATATCTTCCCCGTCGCGACCAAATACGGTCTGCCTTCGGCCACCCTGTTGGGCACCAAAGAACATGTCGAAGAGATCCTGGAAGTTGCCGCCGCCAAAGAAGTCGCCGCCACCACCCATCCCCTGATCGTCGGTGACGCCGTACTGGTCGTATCGTGCGCGCTTTTCGGGGTCGGAGAGGATCGAGTAGGCCTGGCTGACCTCCTTGAACTTCTCCTCGGCAGCCGGATCGTTGGGGTTGACGTCGGGGTGGTACTGGCGGGCGAGCTTTCGATAGGCCGATTTAAGCTCGTCCGCTGACGCACCCCGCTGAACACCCAGGACTTCGTATAGGTCCTTCACGCTTGCATCCATCGGTTACTGGGGCTGGGGAGGTTACTCCTCAGTCTCGTCCTCGTCCATGTTTTCCTCTTTTTCGAGGTCGGTCAGGGACAAGGCGCCTTCTTCGGCTTCGACCACCACCGGTTCATCGGCCGGCTCGGCGTCATCGAGAAGGTCGGCGAGGCTAGGGCCGCCGGTCAAGTCGTGCTCGGCGTCCTCGTCATGATCGTCATGATCTTCGACCGCAAGGAGCTCGGCTTCGGTCTCATCAAGGGCAGGAAGCAGAATTCCGAGTTCCGGCGCTAGCGGCTCATCGCTAAGGATGGTCACGGTCGAGTCGTCAATGACGACCTCGGGCTCAGGCGAACCGAGCTTCGGACGAATCTTCCCGGCTGCAATTTCAGCCAGCGCGATGGTCAGCGGATGGCCCGACTCGACGCGGACAAGAGGCGGTGCTCCTTCTTTGAGTTGCTTGGCGCGCTTGGCAGCCAGATTCGACAGCACGAACCGACCGTGCTCGAAGTCGTTCAGGATGTCGGCTGAAGGCAGGATTGATCCGCTTGGAAGACTCATGGTGGAGCAATATTTTACCCGGTTCCCATGATTCCGATACCATCTCTCACGGAAGGTGTCTGGCTCCCCTCTCCTGCGCCCGCATGATTCTCGCTTGCCACTGACTTGGCGGCGGAGGAGAGGGGCGGGGGAGAGGTTGAGGTGGGGTTCAAACCAACCGGAGCCCCCTCCCCGGTCCTCCCCCGCCGGAATGGGAGGGGGAGTTCGCCACTTTCGCAAGATCGGACGCGCGGAGTGGCTTGCAGGCCGCTAACATGACGGCATGTCAAATACCATTTGCCACATCGAGTTTGACGTCACCGACATCGCCCGCTCCCAATCATTCTTTGAAGCTCTCTTCGGCTGGAGTTTCCGTGCCTTCGGCGACATGGTCGTCTTCGCCGCCGGCGACGATCATATTGGCGGCATGACGAAGGTCGATACAGTCAAGGCCGGAGACTCTCCCAGCGTCTGGTTTGACGTTGCCGACCTCGACGAGAAGCTTGCCACCGCCGCAAAGCTCGGTGCGAAGACGCTTTCCGAGAAGAACATGCTGCCCGGGGTAGGGTTCACCGCCCAAGTTGCCGATCCCGATGGCAACCCCATCGGCCTCGTTCAGTTCGTCAAGAGCGACTAACCCGTACCGCTGGCGTCCCGCCGGCTTCCCTCCCGTCTCCGCCTTCCGAGATGCCGGCGTGACGCCAGCGGTACGGTCAGCGGGAAGACTGGGCGCGCGCCTCCCGCGCCGTTTGCTTGACCTCGTTCCAGGGAAATCGCCGGGGCTCTGAGCGTTCCGACGCAGGTAAGCCGCCACCCAAAATGTAGGCCCGGCGCGGAATGTCAGAACGATTGGGTCCGGTGTAGTGCAAGGTGCGCGACGAATGAAAGGTTGCCCCGCCAGGCGGCAACGGACAAGCGACAGCGCCCGTAACGTCGGCACCCAGAACCTCCAACGCATGTATCCGCACGTCGCCTCCTACGCTCTGATGTGGCAAGACTTCAAGTCGCTGCGAGCCGGGGACGAACCACATGCAGCCATTCTCGATCGTAGCCTCTTGCAGCGGCACCCAAATCGAAAGCGACGTGTAGTCGAGGTTCGGGTCCCAATAGGCTTCGTCTTGGTGCCACGGTGTCTCGGCACCGATCCGGGCCGGCTTGAAGATCATGTGCCCATCGCCGAAACTCGCTTCCTGGCCAAGCAGTAGCCGAACGCACTCAGCCGCGTTCTTCCAAAGCTGCGACTCTCGGAGTTCCGGCGCGTACTTGGCCGGGCCAAGGATTTGTGGGAGCACCGCGACCTTCCCTTCCTCGTCGGTCCCTGCAAGGTCGAACTGGTCTCCGGCTTCCCGCCCTGCCCGCTCCTCGAAGAGCCGGTCGTACACCTCCCGCATCCATTCGACTTCGTCCCTCGGCATGATCGAAGGAATCGAAAGGTAGCCGTTTTCATGATAGAAGCGAATCTGGTCTTCGGAGAGCAGCATGTCTAGAGTATGGGAGAGTGGCGAACTAACTACAGTCATCACCCAAATGTCAGCCAGGCGCGCTTGAACAGGACGCCCAAGTCACTCTTAGCGTTCCTCCCTACCCCAGTCGCCTTCGCTGAACCCCTTCCAAATGTTGTAGCTGAGCCACGCGAAGCCGATCACGACCATGGCGATAGAGGCCGCGACGGGGAGGAACCCGGTGAACCCAAGGCCACCGATTACCAGCAGCGAAATCGGGATCAGCCAGCGATAGATCGACCAGAAGAAGAGGACCTCGACGAGTTCGAGCAGGCAGCCGAGACCTTCGAAAGGCATGAAGGGACTACGGGGCAGCAAGAGCAAGGTTGCGAACAAGAGTCGCTTCCCGTTTCACAGCCCCTCTGATTGTCCCCGAACTGCTTAATGACTCGTGGGCTAATCAACCATATGCTTATTGTATCTTCGAGTCCAACCCCCAATCCGGCGAGCGCGGGCGGGACGGCCGCGCCACTCTGCCAGTTGTTATGCAATAGCATAGGACTAACTACCCTCATCCCAAAGTCCTACGTAACCACCCAAATGACCACCCGTCTAGGTTCAGTACTTAACAATCTGGGGCCAAACACCTAATGCGTTTTGATCTTGATCACACCTGTTGTATGATCTTCCCATCAGCCAACAGCGAGCCGAAAACAAAGAGCAAGCAGGGTTGATAAGAAACTAGGAAGAACACAAACATGCAAAACAACAACACCAAGAAGTCACTCGTCGTCCTCGCCCTGGCACTCGCCGCCGGAGCCTTTGCGCAAAACCACCCGTTGCAGCAGGTCCTGCCCCCGACCGACAGCAACGCACAGATCGACGAAGGTCTGATGAGCCTGCCCAACCTCACCGGTGGATACTCCATCCCGGTCGCCCAGAAGGCCAAGGCCGACAGCAACAAGATCGCCGGCTACAACCCCGCCAACGGCACCGTCACCATCGCCAAGGGATCCAACCTCGTCACCACGTTCGGTCGGCCCCTCTCGGCCAAGGGTGAACTCGGTTCGGTCGCCAAAGTCCAAGCCGGACGCGACGAGCTTTCGCTCCTTGCTGACAACGTCGGCATCCAAACGATTTTCGGTGCGGACAATCGAACCCGCATCAACCCCACCACCAGCTACCCCTGGACGACCGTCTGCAAGCTCTACATGCGCTTCCCGGATGGATCGAACTGGATCGCCAGCGGCGTGATGGTCAACCGCAAGTACATGCTGACGGCCGGTCACTGCGTCTACAGCGCGGCCAACGGCGGCTGGGCCACCCAGATCCGCGTCGTCCCGGCCCAAAACGGCGCCTACGCTCCCTACGGCTCGGCCTATGCCACCTACATGCGATCCTATGTCGGTTGGACCCGCGATCGGAACTTCGACTATGACCTGGCTTTGGTCACCCTCGATCGCAACATCGGCACCTCGACCGGCTGGCTCGGCTACGCTTCGCTGGCTTCGATCAACGGCATGACAGTCAACACCGCTGGCTATCCTGGCGACCGCGACGGTGGGGCGAACATGTACTTCACCTCCGGCACGATCTCGTCCTCTACGAGCCTGACGTACTACACCTACATGGACATCAAGGGCGGCCAGAGCGGCTCGGGAGTCTGGCGACTTCTGAACGGTCAGCGCCACGTGATCGGAGTCGTGAGCTGGGAGTCCCCGTCGATCAACGGCGGTCCGCGCATCACCAGCAGCCGCTTCACCGACATCACCAACTGGATCAACAGCGGCTTCTAAGCCAGGAGAATCGGACGGATCGGACCGATAGGACTGATCTGTCCGATCCACCAAGGAGAACAGGAGAATCTAAGCAGAAAAAGCCAACAAGGATCACGAGGTCAGGAGTCCGGTTAGCGGCGCAGACGGTGTAACCCCACCCGAATCGCCCCGGAAACCCAGCCCACCGATCCGCCCGCAAGGGAAAGCAAATCAAACCGAAAGCCTATGCCTCCATCCTCCCCACGGATGGAGGCCAGCCAAACCAACTTCACTCATCCGCACAAGCCAAACCGGCCCCCGAAAGGGGGCCTTCTTCGTTTGGCGAGTGCCGTGCCACAATCCTAGCGTGCAGCCCCAAACGCCGATGCTGCGGCAGTACTTCCAGTCTAAAGCAGACCATCCGGGGGTCTTGCTCGCCATGCGTGTCGGCGATTTTTACGAGTTCTATGGGGACGACGCGGTTCAAGCCGCTGAGACGCTTCAAATCACTCTCACCGGACGCGAAGACGGTACCAACGGACGCATCCCGATGGCGGGCGTGCCTTATCACTCGGTCGAAAAGTACCTCGCGCGTCTGGTACAAGCCGGACTGAAAGTCGCCTTGTGCGATCAGGTCGAAGACCCGAAAACCGCTAAAGGACTCGTGCGGCGTGCCGTCACCCGAGTCCTCACTCCTGGAACGCTCCTCGAAGACTCGATGCTCTCGGCCGGCCAGAACAACTTCCTCGCCGCCATCAGCCTGCTTCAAGATCGGGCTGGATTGGCAACTCTCGACCCGTCGACGGGGGAGTTTCTCGTCACCGAAGTGGAAGGCGAAGGGATCGCAGAGAGGCTTCTCCAGGAACTCGCGCGGATTCGTCCAAGTGAACTGCTCGTCGATTCCCGCCATCGCGAAATGGGTGACACGGCGGTGCGCGGTCTTGGCCTTATCCTCACGGAAGCCAACCAGGTCGATCTTTCGCGGGCAACATCCCAGCTTCTGCGCAGGTTTTCAGTTTCAAACCTGTCGGGTTATGGCTGCGAGGACAAACCGAGCGCAATCCTCGCGGCCGCAATGGTGCTCTCCTATGCCGAGAAGAATGGATTGTCGCTGGCGCATGTCGACGGGCTGTCAACGTACTCCATCGGCGAGTTCATGGTGCTCGACCCTGCAACGCGCCGCAGTCTCGAGTTGACCCAGAACCTCGCCGATGGGGGCCGAAAGTACACGCTTATGTCGATCATGGACGAAACCGCCACGCCTATGGGTGCGCGGCTCATTCGTCGGTGGTTGGAGCAACCGCTCCTCGATCCCGAAGCGATTCGGGCTCGACAGGGAGCCGTAACGCGATTCATCGAAGAGGCGATCGTTCGCGGTGATGCCCGGCACGACTTGCGGCAGTTTGGCGACATCGAGAGGCTGGTGGGTCGGTCTGCTTCCGGTCTCGCGGGTCCACGCGACCTTGCCGCCTTACGATCGACACTTCTTGCTCTGCCACGGGTCGTCGCTGGCTTGCGGCGGGTCGCATTTGGTCGCCTCCAGGAGCTTTGCGGCGAGATCGGGGACCATCATGAGCTTGCCCGGATCCTGGACATGGCGCTGGTCGCTGAGCCTCCGCACTCAGTACGTGAGGGTGGCTTCATCAAAGAAGGTTTCGACCTCGAACTCGACAAACTTAGGGCGCTGACCCGCGATGGTCGGCAATTCATCGCCGAGCTCGAGGCGCGGGAGCGCGCATCGACCGGTATCTCCGGGCTCAAGGTTGGCTACAACTCGGTGTTCGGGTACTACCTCGAGGTCTCGAAAGCGCATTCCGACCGCGTTCCTGCCGACTACATCCGCAAGCAAACGACGGCCAACGCAGAGCGCTATATCACGGCTGAACTCAAGGAACACGAGACGGCCGTCTTGGGGGCGGGAGATAAGGCGGCGGCGCTGGAAACCGAGCTTTTCGGCAGGCTTCGAGTTCGGGTTGCCGAACACTCTCGGGCCTTGCTGCAAACCGCCCGCGCGCTGGCAGAGTTGGACGTGCTCGCGAGCTTCGCCGAGGTCGCGGCTCACCGAGGCTACGTCAAGCCCGAAATCGTCGCAGAGGATTTAATAGCAATCGAAGGCGGAAGGCACCCGGTGGTTGAAGAGCACGGCGAGGCCTTCGTTCCGAACGACACACATTTGGGCCTGGAATCCGGTGCCCGTCTCATGATCCTCACGGGGCCGAACATGAGCGGAAAGTCGACCTACCTTCGCCAGACGGCGCTGATCGTGCTGCTGGCCCAAGTGGGTTCGTTCGTGCCGGCGAAGTCCTGCCGAGTCGGCATTTGCGACCGGGTGTTCGCCCGCATTGGAGCCAAAGACGAGCTCGCGCTTGGCCAAAGCACGTTCATGGTCGAAATGGTTGAGAGCGCGAATATCCTCAACCACGCCACCGCCGCGAGCCTGGTGATCTTGGATGAAGTTGGGCGCGGAACGAGCACCTACGACGGTATGGCGATCGCCTGGGCGATGGTCGAGCATCTCGTGGGCGTTGGGGCTAAGACAATGTTTGCCACTCACTATCACCAGTTGAACGCCGTCGCGGAACAAATGACGGGCGTCGCCAACTATCGAGTCGCGGTCGAAGAAATGGGGGATGACATCGTTTGGACACATCGCGTACTGCCGGGAGGCACGGATCGCAGCTACGGGATCCACGTTGCACGAATGGCTGGTGTTCCGCCAGCGGTCTTGCTAAGGGCGGCCGAGATCCTCGGCGACCTAGAGCAAGTAGACCGAGCCCCAAAGGCTGTTCGCACGAGCCAAACCTACCAACTAACCCTCTTCGAAGTCGACGATGGCCCGGTCGTTCGAGAGCTTCGGACCCTTGACCTCGATCAGATGACCCCGGTACAGGCCCTGCAGAAGCTGGATTCGTTGAAGAAGAAGGCGACGCAGCGGTAGTTGGCAGGGCCGGGGTCCACGATTCAACACCCCGGCCACACCATCCGGCCTATCGCGTGACAGTGAACTGGACCGTTCGCGACGAACTTCCCAGCGACGCGGTGAACCGAGCGATCTGGTTGGTGGTCGGCCTCGTCGTCGGAACACTGACGACAATAGAGTTCCTTCCGGCAGCCACCGCCACGGTTGGTGAAACGACACGGGCAATCGGATTATCGACGCCGACGTTCACCACCATGCCGCCGGCTGGCGCAAGTGCCGAAAATCGAATCGTCATCCTGAATGTCGTTCCACCGCGGGCGCTGGTGGGACTTGGCGAGATGCTCGTGATGGTGATGGTCAGGAAGTTCAAGTTCACCGACTTGGAGACCTCTCCGAGGGTTGCGGTGATCGCAGCCGAGCCGGTTCCGTTCGCCGCACCGGTGGCTTGGAAGGTCGCCGTGAGGGCACCGGCGGGTACGGTCACCGAGCTCGGCACACTGATTTTTGATGGGTCTGCACTGGCGAGGTTGACCACCATGCCACCCGTCGGGGCTACGCCCGTGAGGCGCACAGTGCCCGTGAGGTTTCCGCCTTGAGTGATGGCGGTCGATGAGAACGTGAGCGTAGAAAGCGCAGGGGCTTTCACTTGAAGCGGCGCAACGATCGTCGTCGTGCCCTGACGGGCCGTGATGTTCACGTTGGTGTCAACCTCTACCGCACCCGTAGTGATGGTAAACGTTTTGGAGATCGTGCCTGCCGCGATGACGACCGACGGGGTCATCGTTACGGCCGGATTGTCTGAGGAAAGGTAGACGGTGCTGCCGCCAGATGGCGCGTTCATGATCAGTCTAAGGGTTCCGGTGACGTTCGTTCCGCCGACCACCGACGCGCTCGACAGGCCGAGCGTGGCAAGGAGGTTGGCGCGAACCGTGGTCACTCCATCAGCTGATGATCCTGCCGCTGTTCCCGTAACGGTCACGACGGTATCGTTCTCGACCGATCCGGTCGAGAAGGCGAAGGTCTTCGAGGTTGCCCCTGCGGCGATTGCCACCGTGGCCGGTACGGTTACGGCCGGGTCGGATGAGGACAGCTGGACGATCAGCCCTCCCGTGGGTGCCGCAAAGTTGAGGGAAATCGATCCACTGCCGCTCGCGTTCTTCGCGATGTTGGCGGGCAGCGTGATCGACCTCATATAGGTTCGATTGATGCGGAACTGGGCCGACTTGGAAGTCGCCGCGTTCGTTGCGGTGACGGTCACGGTGGCATCAGCGGAAACGACGCTCGTCGTGATCGGAAACTCCACAGTCGTCTGACCGGCTGGAACAACGACGCTTGAAGGAACCGTCACGTTGCTGTGCGTGTCTGTCACCGACACGGAGAATCCGCCTTCGGGGGCCGGGCCGTTCAGCCGCACCATACCGACGACCGGATTGCCGCCCACCACTGGATTGGGAGCGACCGTCAGAAGGTCGAGCAATTGCTTTCGAACGACCAATCCGTCGGTCACGCTGGCGCCGAGGGCCGTCGCCGTGATGATCACTTCCCCATCGGTGGGCGAGGCGGGAGTGGTTATCGGGAAGGTGATGCTCGTCGTGCCGGTCGCTACGCGCACCGAGGTCGGAACGCTCGCGACGCTGGAATTGGAACTCGACAGCATGACGGTTACGCCGGGCGAGGGTGCGGGCGAAGCGAGGGACACTTGCCCGGTCGCGCTCTGGCCGCTCACGACTTCCTCGGGTGCGACGACGAGTTCGAACTGACCCGGTTCCGTGTACCGAACCGCGAATACGTCATCGGAAAGGCCAGGTTCACCAAGAGTCGAACCGCCAATCGAAATCGCGCCGAGATAGTTAGAGGCGACGCCGCATGGGTTCATGAAGCCCGAACCCGACGCGTTGTAGGTCATCGCGTAGGCCTGGGTTCCGTCCGGCTTCCACTTTACGAGGACCGCATCGCTGGTCAAGAGATCCAGGTCGAACGCCGAGTAGCCAACCACGAAGATGTCGCCATCCGGTTCCACACACATGCCCCGAGGTACATCCGGGCCGTTGTTGACGCCATTGTAGGCTCGCGACCACTGACGTGTGCCGTCGCTACCGTACTTGATGACGCCCATGTCATAGAGGTAAGCGCCATCGGCCATATCCTGGTAGCCGCAAACGACAATACTGCCGGTGCCGTCGATGCCGACGGCGACCGGGCTGACATCCCACCAGCCGGCCGGTTCTTCGACGGTCCAGGAGCGAACACCAGCTGAAGTGAATTTCTGGGTGACCCAATAGCCTTGCGAGAAGCCGGCCAGGACGATGGCGTTGGTGCCATTTTCCACCGCGAGCGCGGTGCCTTCATCCCAAACGCCCGGGCCGTTGTAGCGTTGTTCCCAGAGCTTCGTACCGGTCGGACTGATTTTCAGCAGGAGCATGTCGAAATCAGTCAGGGCGTCGGAGGCGGTCCCCGCGATGATCACGTTGCCGAGCGAGTCGCACTTAATCGCGTTGGCAATCTCGTTGCGCCCTCCGGTCGAGGTGTAGCGGTAGAGCCACTGCTGCGCACCGAGCGAGCTGTACTTGATCGTTACGATATCCGTCGCTGCCGAGTTGGTTGCGGCCGAGGTCCCGGTAATGATGACGTTGCCCGATCCATCCAGGGCAAGACCATTAGCCACCGAATATCCATTCACGGTGTCCTGGAAGCGCTGCACCCACTGCCTCACTCCCGACGAGTTGTACTTGAGCAAGGCAAATGAAGTGCCCGAGGTACCGGCAACATACACGTTGCCTGCCGAATCGAGGGCGACTTCGCTGGCCACGTCTTGATCGGTGGAGGTACCGGCATAGGTCGCGGACCACATCAGGCCGCCGGACGCATTGAACTTGGCGATCCACATATCGGCGTCTGAACCGCTATAGGTCTGTCCGACAACGACCAACGCGCCGGCGCTATCGGTCGCCATCGCAACCGCGCTGTCCTGCAAGTTGCCGGGACTGTTGTAGCGAATGTTCCACGACTCACTGGCGACTTGAGCCTGGCTCAGGCAGTGAAAGGTGGCCAGTGCCACTATCGATGCGAATCGGGTCAGGATCTTCATAGAAATTTCCGGCGGGGAATCGCCGAGAAATCTATTCCGCAACGCGCCTGCGCATCAACCGGCAACGGTACGAGACGAGCCGCTCGAACAAAAAAAGACCACCCTTTTCGGGTGGTCAGAGGTTCTTTCCAGAAGCTCGTCTACGAACGCTTGCGGCGGCTTCGGATCAGGGCGACGACGCCTGCGCTCAGGGCGATGATCGTTCCCGGTTCGGGGACGACGCTCACCTGCGCATCATCGAAGAACGTCGCTCCACCCGCGAACGGGGTTGAGTCAAGTTGAACGAAGAGGAGGAACAGTGAGCCGTGGTCCGTGTTGGCCGGGGCCGCTCCCAGGCTCGCCGTCATGAGTTGGAACTGGTCGAAGGGAGTATTGCGAGTGATTCGGACCGCCGATTCCTGGGCAAGGATGTCGTTGTTGCCGGCATCCCGATAAATGAGTTTCAGCACCGCGAAGTTGTCGCCGGACATCGCGTCTGTCGACATGTTCAGCCCATAGACGCTTGCCGAGGCGGTCTGGCCGGGGGCAATGGCGAAATCCTGGTAGGCACCAGTCACGTTGGTACCACCGCTAAAGTTGCCAAACATCTTCATCGAGAACGTGCCGGTCCGCGCTCCAACGGGCTCACGATAGGCGTTCCCGAACTTAAACCAGTTCGTGGCATCGGCGCCCGAACCATTCTCGAAGCTCCCGTTCAGGATTTGTGCCTGTGACACGGTCGTGATGGCAAAGAGCCCAACTAGGGCAACGGCGTGGCTCAACTTCATTGTTCGAATCATTATCTTCACTCCTCTGCGATTTCCGAAACGTTTCGCGAAACGTTTCTCATACTATACACCACATTTCTGTTGGTGCGGAGAAAACAGGTAGGACTACCTGCTTTCTCCCATGCACTCCTAGTCCCCGCCCAGCCCGTAGTTGGAGCTGAGAATCGCGTAATCGGCAATGTCCACGGCGTCGTCGCCATTGAGGTCGGCAACAGGATTCCAGTTGCCAGAACCTGGGTCGGCCCCGTACGCTGCAGACAGGACTGAGTAGTCGCCGATGCCAACTTCATTGTCGCCGTCACAGTCGCCGTTGGTCAGGCTGAAGCTGAGGCCAGAAACACCGCTGGAAGTCAGATTAACCGTCGTGCCGTACTGTTTGGCCAACCAATGAGGAGCCTTGACGACGACGTCGTGCAGCCCTGAACGGGATGTCGTGCAATTGAAGCCACCATTGGCATCCATCGCGACATTCGAGATGGTCTCTACGTCGACACCACCCTGGCGCAAGACGACGGTCAGCGGCTGACTGGCGGGACTGGCACCCCAATCGCCCAAAGTGACGGTGCCCGAGATTGCATTCGCACCGCCGACGCTCACGGAGACGTCGTCGAAGAACGTGGATCCGCCGGCGAACGGCGTCGACTCGAGTTGCAGGAACAAAAGGAAGACCGAACCGTGATGCGTATTCGCGGGGGCAGGTCCCAAGCTGGCGGCCAGCAGCTGATACTGATCAACCGGTGTATTGCGATCAATTCGAATTGACTCGCTAGAGACCAGGTCGTTGTTATTGATATCACGATAGATCAGTTTCAACAGTGCAAAGTTATCGCCCGACATCGGATCAAACGAAGCCGTCTGCGCATAGACACTTGCTGCTGCGGTTTGCCCGGGGCTGATCGCGAAGTCTTGGAAGGTACCTGTGACATTGGTTCCGCCCGTGAAATTGCCGAACATCTTCATCGTGAACGAACCCGTTCGTGGAACAAGCTCCTCGCGATAGCAGTTGCCAAACTGGAACCAGACCGACGCCGCAGATCCTGTGCCCAGCTCAAAGCTCGGATTCTGAATCTGCGCATTGGCAAACGACGTTGCGCCCACAAGGGTGGTTAGGGCGAGAGACTGGATTAGCAGTCTCAGTTTCGTAAGTTTCATCTCATCATCTCCTCTGTCTATCTCATCAATGACAATATTTTCTTAATACGTTACAGCTGTCGCTGGATCACTCGCGACAATGACGGCCGATCCGGACGGCATAACGGGATCAGGAAGTCCGTTACGCTCGATCACCTGCCGATACCAGTGTCCCGAGTCTTTAATGACTCTCTTCTGCGTCGCGAAATCAACATGAATCAGCCCAAAGCGATGCCGGTAGCCTTCTGCCCATTCGAAATTATCCATCAGGCTCCAATGGAAATAACCATGAACAGGATAACCTTCCTTGTGCGCCCTGTGGAGGCTTCTCAAGTATCGCGTTGTGAAGTCGATCCGCTGGTGGTCATGCACGCGACCATCTTCTGCGACCCAGTCAAGAGAGCTTAATCCATTCTCCGCGATCATCACGGGCAATCCATAGCGCTCGTGATGGAATCGTACGGACCAGTAGAGACCGTCCGGGGTTATGGGCCAATCGAATCCGGTTCTCGGATGACCGGGGACTTGTTCTACGACTTCCGGCATCCCATCGGCTCCACTTCGTACGTGAGGTGCGGAGTAGAAGTTGAGCCCAAGCATATCGATGGGCTGATTCATCAGCTCCAATTCTTCTTTCGAGACTTCTGGCCCGTAGGGAGTAAGCACCTTAACACACTCTTCAGGCCACTCACCCTTGAGCACTGGATCAAGATAGAGCCTTGCGAACCAGAACCGACGATCCTTCGCCTGAACTCCGAACGTAAAGTCGCGGGCTGCCTGGATATTCTCCGGGCTTTCGTCTACCGGAATCCCGATATGGCTGATCGGTACATAGCCAATAGTGGCGTTGGTCTTCGATTCGCTTCGCAGAATCTGCACCGACCGACCGTGGGCCATTAGCGCATGTTTCGTGGCCAAGAAGAACTCGGGCCAATCCAGCCTAAGACCCGGTGCATGGACACCATCGACATGTCCGAGCCCGAGAAAACAAGGCGGCTCGTTAAGGGTCCACCAATTCTGAATGCGATCGGAAAAGCGCTCGGCAATCAGTGATGTGTAGTCCCCAAACCACTCGACGCTGTCTCGGTTGAGCCAGCCTCCTCGCAAAAAGAGGGCGTAAGGATAGTCCCAATGGAAAAGTGTGGCGTAGGGAACGATGTCATGTTCCAACAGTGAGTCAATCAGGCGATCGTAAAACTCTACACCCTGCGCATTTACTCGACCGACTCCCTCTGGCAGGAGTCTCGACCACGAGAAGGAGAATCGATAGGCTTGAAGTCCAATTTCTCGCATGAGCGAAACGTCCTGTCGGTACCTTACGACGTGATCACAGGCCGTATCGCCACTTTGCCGACCAAGTACCGCACCTTCGCGAAGGCAAAATCGATCCCAAACTGAAGGCCCTCGTCCATTGGCGGTTGAGCCCTCAACTTGGTATGCAGCGGCCGCCGCTCCCCACACAAAGTTCTCGCTAAAAGTCATAGATCTGCTCAACGACCCGGCGCAGGCTGACTCGAATCCGAGTTGGCACTACCCTTCTCGACCCCATACTTCTTGGTCTGTTCCTCGATCATCTTCTGCATTTCCGGCGTCATCTTGTCCTTCATGTAAGCGGGCACTGCTTCTTCACCAACGGTGATGGGAGCACGGGGCAGTTCCGGCGGGCCCTGAACGCCTTTCCAGATAAGGAGTGCGCCAAGGCCTACCACTACCGCTATCGCCGTTACGACCACAGGCATAGGAATGCTCTTCTTCATCTCTTAACCTAGATCAGTCCTGGGGAAGGGCACATTCGCGAGGAGTGCCGTAGGTGAAATCTTCGTAGTCAAGGCACACGCCATTGACCGTCGGATCGACCGCTCGATCAAAAGATCGACGCTGTTCGTAGCCGGGGAACTTGAAGCCGCGCGCCCGGTTCTTCACGCTGCCATCGAGCATGCCAAAGGCTGCATTGCCGCCTCGGCTATAGTCGATACCTGAGTAGTACTTTACAGGGCTGGTTTGGGCGACCCAAGTCGTATCTTGATTGCCAACCGTATTCTCAGATCCAGTCGTCCAAACCCAATTCTCCCAGAACGTGGACCAAATCCACCATGTCGAGTAAGTGACCGCTTCGTTTCGCTGCTCCGTAAAGAGAATGGTCTTCGAGGAAGCGGGGATTGAAGTCATGCTGACCGGTCGAACAGGGTACTCCGCGCCGCCCCAGTTCGGGATACCAGCAACTCCTCGAACAACGTTCTTTGCAACTCGGAACGAGCGCTTGACATCGCCGAAGTTCGAGGGAATAGCTGGAGTTCGATCAACGGGAGACTCAAAGATTCCGTAAGATTTCACATAGGGCTGAATCAACTTGTCCCACGTGGGGCATCCCCAGCCGCTCTGAGTGCACGCACCAGAGTTCCAGGAAGCTCCGTTCCCATTCATCGTGCCGCGATAGGGCAACATGTCATCAACGTCACCTGCGTACATTTGAAACGCGAGGTTAAGCTGCTTGACGTTGGATATTGTCACGGCGCCTTTCGCCGCCATCTTGGCTTGGGCGAAGACTGGGAACAGGATCGCGGCAAGGATCGCGATAATCGCGATCACCACGAGAAGCTCGATGAGCGTAAACGCGGACTTCTTATGACTCATGGGTGTACTCCTTCGGACTTGAGGTCGATGCTCTGACGACGAGCTGGGTGGAAAAAATGGGGGTCGGTTCAGGCTCTCGCCCTTCGATCAGTTCCTTCAAGGCGCGCACAGCAGCAGCGCTGAGCTCCCCGATCGGCTGTTGGACACTGGTAAGCGGTGGATAAACATTTGCACTTCCGGGTGTGCAGTCGAAACCAACAATGCTGACATCTCCGGGGATCTTAAAGCCCATTTCATAGGCCTCCATAAGCGCACCGATCGCCATTTCATCATTGGCGCAAAAGACGGCGGTTGGAGGTTCGGACAGCGAAAGCAATCCATGCATCGCTTTACGGCCGCCGTCGATCGTAAACTGGCCCATTCCCACCCATTCCTCGCGATAGGGGATGTGCTTGGATCGCAAGAACGCTTGATAGCCTTGCAATCGGAGAATCGCATCTTGCATATCTAGCCGTCCGGCGATATGAGCAATCTTCCGGTGGCCCAGATCGTAGAGATGCTGCATCGCCAATGCAACGCCAGTTTCGTTGTCGGCGCAGAATGTTAAGACGCCGTCCAGTGGAGCACCGGAGACCGTCACGCAGGGCAAGTGCAGACTCGTTGCCAGTTCGATGGATTTGTCGCTGAAGTGCGGCGCCACGAAGATCACGCCGTCCACCCGTCCATCAACCAAGATCGAGGTCATCTCGTCCCGCTCCGTCTCGTTGCATCGGGTGAAGAGCAGAAGGTCTTGGTGGAGACGCCCGGCCTCGTTGGCCATGCCATTTAGTGCGAGGTGCAGGTAGGGGCTCAAGAAGACGTTTTCGCTGACTTCCGGCGGAACGATGCCGATGGTGCCGCTTCGGCCCGTGACCATGGAGCGCGCCACGCGATTGGGGCGGTAATTCAGCTCTTTCGCCGTGGCCAGGACCTTTTCTTTGATCTCAGCGGGAACCGATCGAGGTCCGCCATTGAGCGCATAGCTCACGGTGCTGACCGAGATGCTGAGCTTCTTCGCGATGTCCTTAATGGTGGCTGCCATGGGTCTCCGAAACGTTTCGCAACTGGATTATACAGCAGCCCCCGCGATTTGCAACCCCTCGCACCAAGAATTTTCGTAAATTCTTTTCGTAGGCCAGGTTCCCCAGAACTTGATTCGAACCGTCGCATTGAAGTCAATCCTCCGGGTAACGTTCGCTCATGAGCATCCGAAACGTTTCGGTACTAGCCCTCGCGCTCCCTATGTCCTGGTTCGCCTCGTGCCAATCGGAGCCAAAGTCCGCGGCCCCGAGCGTGAAAGTGGAAGGGAAACTCAGAAGCTACCGCCTCGTGCGAAACGGGCAGCCCTATTTTATCAAGGGCGTCGGTGGAACAGGCTCGCGTCCCCTCCTCCTCCAGTGCGGCGCTAACTCGATTCGCACGTGGGGGGCCGAGAACATCGGCAAGATCCTCGATGAGGCCCACAAGGACGGGCTCAGCGTGACGGTGGGTGTTTGGCTTGGTCACCAAGACGTGTTCAACTACAAAGACCCAACAGCGGTGAAGAAGCAACTCGAGATGTGCCGTGCCGTCGTCGAGCGCTACAAGAGCCATCCTGCGGTCCTCATTTGGGCGTTCGGCAACGAAATGGAGGGCTATGGAAAGGGCGACGATCCGGCGGTGTGGAAGGCGGTCAACGACATCGCCGCGATGAGCAAATCGCTTGATCCAAATCATCCCACCATGACCGTCGTCGCCGAAATCGGGGGCGACCGGGTCAAGAACCTGCATGAGCTTTGCCCCGACATCGATATCATCGGCATCAACAGTTACGGCGGCGCGCCCTCCTTGCCCGAGCGATACAAGATGGCGGGCGGAACGAAGCCCTATATCCTCACCGAGTTCGGCCCGCAGGGTCCATGGGAAGTCAAGAAGACCCGCTGGGATGCGCCCATCGAGATGTCCAGCACCGAGAAGGGTGAGTTCTACCGGAATTCGTATCGCATCGCGGTGAAGGAGCAGGCGGGCTTGTGCTTGGGTGCCTATGCGTTCCTCTGGGGGAACAAGCAGGAGGGGACGGCGACATGGTTCGGCATGCTTCTTCCCGATGGCGGGCGATTGGCGGCGACCGATGTGATGACCGAGTATTGGAAGGGCGCGCAGCCCAGCAACCTGGTTCCCCGAATCGAGGCTCTTGCCCTGGACAAGACCGACGGGCTCAAACCGGGCGAGGTGATTACGGCTAACCTCCAGGCATCCGATCCAGAGGGCAAGGAGGTCAAGGTGAAATGGGTACTCACGGGTGAGACCGTCGAGCGGCTTACGGCTGGCAAAGATGAGGCTGTACCCGACCGCCATCCCGAGGCCATCATCGAGAAGTCCCACACGAGCGCGAAGATCAAGGTGCCAGCCTACGGCGGCGCGTACCGACTGTTCGCCTACGTGTTTGACGACATCGAGGGAGCGGCCGTCGCTAACGTGCCGCTCTTTGTCGAAGGTCCGCCCAAACCCGTCCGCACCAGCAAAGTCGAGTTGCCGCTCGTGGTCTATTCAGATGGCGGCAAGCCCCTTCCCTTTGCGCCGTCGGGTTGGATGGGGCAAACGTCGGCACTCTCCTTGGATCTTGAGTCCAAAGACAAGCCGCAGTCTGGCTCTTCGTGCGCGAGAATGACCTACGCCGACCCCACTGGATGGGGCGGGATCGCCTGGCGGTGTCCGGCCAATGACTGGGGCGACCAGCCGCTCGGCTTCGACCTGTCCGGTGCCAAGCATCTCTCGTTTTGGATGCGCGGCGCAAAGGGCGGCGAAAAAGTCAACGTCGAATTTGGAATCATCGGGAAGGATAAGAAGTACTTCGACACCGCCTCGGCCAAACTCGAAATCGAGGCCAAGAAGGACTGGACGCGCTACCAGATTGCCCTCGCGGGAAAGGACCTTTCTCGCATCAAGACCGGCTTCGTCGTTACGATCGCGGGGTCTGGAACACCGGTGACAGTGTTCCTTGATGATGTTCGTTTTGAGTGAGGGCTATCCGCCGGGCGGCGTAACCCTCGCCTTTGCTTTGTAAACCCGAACGTAATCGACAAACAGTTCAGCCGGGAACGGTGTCGAACCATTGGGCGAACCCGGCCAATTCCCGCCCACGGCGAGGTTAAGAAGCAAATGGAACGGCTCGTCGAACGGTGCGCGCTCGTTCCACAAGGCGGCTTCGCTGTACCATTCTCGGCTCGACCGCGAATAGTATTGGACACCATCGACGTACCATCGAATCGCATCCGGCTCCCATTCGATGGCGTACACATGGAATCCGGTTGCGGCCTGGGTGGCTGTGTTTCCGCTGCTGCTCACGTTGCTTGGCCACGGCCCGCCGTGGTGAATGGTGCCGTGGGCGTCGGTTGCGAGGTTGACGGTTTCAAAGATGTCGATTTCGCCGCTCGCCGCCCATCCGCCGTAGCGCGTCGAGGTCGACAGCATCCAAAACGCGGGCCAAAGTCCTTGCCCTGCGGGGACCTTCATCCGAGCCTCCATCCGACCGTACAGGAAATCCCGCTTCCCCTTGGAACGAATGCGGGCCGACGTGTACTGACGCCCGCCAAAGTTCTCCCGGCGAGCCACGATTCGCAGCATCCCACCCGAGACGCTGAGGTTCACCGCGCGGTCGGTATAGTACTGCAACTCGTTATTGCCCCAACCCGGAATTCCATACAAACTGCCGTCGCCGATCATGGGCTCCCAGTTCGAGAGATTGAGGCTTGAGCCGTTGAATTCGTCGCTCCATACGGGGGTCTTTGGTGAACCAGCCGTGACTTGAACCTGCACGTCATCGAACAGCGTCGAGCCACCCGCAAACGGAGTCGAACTCGGTTGGATGAAGAGGAGGAAAACCGAGGCGTGATGAGTGCCTACGGGGGCTTGGCCGAGGCTGGCGGTGATGAACTGATAGACATCACGCTGGGTTCCCGCTGTGATTCGCGCGGATTCGCTCGCGAGGAGGTCGTTGTTCGCCGCATCGCGGTAAATCACCTTGAGCAGCGCGTAGTTGTTGCCCGACATCGCGTCCGCGGTTCGGTTGATCGCCCATGTCGAAACCGCCACTCGTTCCCCGACGGCAATAGGAAAGTCCTGATACGCGCCAGTGACGTTGGTGCCGCCGTTGAAATTGCCGAACAGCTTGAGGTCGTACGCTCCCGAGTGCGGCCCGCTCTGATCGCGGAAGACGTTGCCGAAGCCGTTCCAGTTTGTCGCCTGGCTTCCGCTGCCGATTTCGAATCCGCCGTTCCGGACTTGGGCCGAGGCAGCGCCGATTGAGGCGAGGGACAGCAGGCACCAAGCGAATCTCTGGAACTTCATGAAAGTGACGACTCCGAAACGTTTCGCAACGTTCGATAATCATACTTCATGGCGAGTTGATCTACGACCAGGGTCCGTGGGAGTCTCGCAAAGATGCGAGGAGAGGAAGATGGTCGGGGCGAGAGGATTCGAACCTCCGGCCTCCTGGTCCCAAACCAGGCGCGCTACCAAACTGCGCCACGCCCCGAGCCGGTACATGGTACCAGACTGGACGCATCAACCCAGGACTGAGGGCAGGCATGGCCCAATCCCCTCCCCCGATGCGGAGGAGGGCCAGGGAGGGGGCGCGCGCTTTCAGTCGCCTGATCGATTCCAGTTCATTCGGCGAATTCCCATGGGATCTTGTTAGGGCGGCCGAGTGAATTCGGAGGTCATCGGGCACAGTGGAAGCGCGCGCCCCCTCCCTAACCCTCCCCCGTTCCGGTGGAGGGAACCGGTTGCAGCCACTCGCGGTAGCGGGCGAAGAGATTGTGGGCAGCCGGATAGCACGAATGCGGCGAAAGGAAGTGGGGGAACTCGAAGGTAATGATCTTCTCCACCTCGGCTGCCGACGCCGCTTCCAGTTTGAACCTCAGCCGACGCCAATCCGCAGGCGGGAACTTGATCGGCATGTCGCGGTCGAACGTCTCGACGTTCGACCAGATCCTCACGCCGTGCCGTGCGCCCAGGACCTTGATGGCGGCGTGGAAAGCGGGGAGCTCTTGGTAGTGGATTTGCCCATCCTGGAACGCGCAGATGTCAAAGGCCGCATGGGTTTCCGCGAAAATCCGCTCCCAGTGGTTCATCGATTCGGCCAGCGGGAAGGCATCGCCGCCGGAAAATTGCTTCGCGCCTTGAGGGAAGGGCGAAATCAGGACGGGACGGTCCAATGCGACTTTACAGGCCCCACCGAGGGCGTTGAAGATCTCGATGATGTTGGACGCGTTTCGGCTGGTCTCGTGGCAGATGTACCATCCGGCGAAGCTCTTGTGGTGGCCATACCGCTCCACAACCTCATCGATGAAGCGCTGGTTGACCTCGACCTCGTCCCACCACGCCCCCCGCATCCAGTGACGTCCGGAATCGTAAAGCCCGAACCAAATGCCGACTCCGAACTCCTCACCGAGTTCGAAGAACCACTGGCCGAGGTCGTCGTAGCAGGGGAGCAGATCGCCGAGGACTTGGCTCGGGAAGATGCACTTGTTTTGGTAACCCGCGCGAATGATGATGGCGGTGTCGATTCCGATCTCTCTGTACAGCGCGAATTCCTTGCGCCAGTCGTCGTATCCCCAGTTCTGCGACGGAATATCGTGCGTGATTTCGTCCAAAAACGTGCCGGTGATGTTCATCAGAATTCGCTCCGCTCGCGATATTGCACCGCCTCGCCAAGATGGACCTTCTGGACCGCTTCGCTGTCGGCGAGATCGGCGATCGTTCGCGCGACCTTGAGTACGCGGTCGAAGACTCGCGCGGAGAGGTTCATCTTGGTGACGATGGCCTTCATGTAGTCGCGGCATTCATCGCTGAGCCCGATCATGTCGCGGATTTCGCGCGGGGTCATGCGGGCGTTGACACGGGACTTGCCGAGCCGCTGAGATTGTCGGCTGCGCGCCCGGATGACGCGTTCGCGAATAACGGGACTCGGTTCGCCTTCGGTCATCGTAAGCAGTTCGTCCGGCTTCAGGCGGGGGACCGTGATGTGGAGATCGATGCGGTCCAGCAAGGGGCCGCTGATGCGCTGGGCGTACCGCCCACACGTCGCCGGTGAACCCACGCAGTTGGCCTCGGGATAGCCCTTGAATCCGCACGGGCAGGGGTTCATCGCCCCGATCAGGATGCACTCGGCGGGAAAGGTGTGGGTGGCTTGAACTCTCGAAACCGTAACCACGCCGTCTTCCATTGGTTGGCGCAGAGCTTCTAGGACGCCTCGATCGAACTCAGGCATTTCGTCGAGGAAGAGCACACCCAGATGGCCAAGCGTCACCTCGCCCGGCTTGGGATTCTTGCCTCCGCCTACGACCGCCGCATAACTCGTCGTATGGTGCGGTGAGCGAAAGGGACGCTCCCAAATCAGGCCTTCCCTCCCCCCTTTGTTGCCGCTCGCCGAGTAGATTCGGGTGACCTCGATCGCCTCTTCAACCGCGAGCGGCGGGAGGATGGTCGGGACGCGACGGGCGAGCATCGTCTTACCCGAACCTGGCGGCCCGACCATCAGCAGGTTGTGTCCGCCCGCCGCCGCGATTTCGAGGGCGCGAACCGCGTGGCGCTGACCCTTGACATCGCTGAAATCGACCTTGTAGTCCGGATAACGATCGGCCTCAGTGATTTTGAGTTCAAAGGGCTTGTGGTGGATCGAGCCGTTTAGCAGCTCGGCGAGGTCGAGAAGGCGTTTGATGCCGAAGACTTCCAGGCCTGGGGCCACGGCAGCTTCCGGTGCATTGACTTCCGGCAAGATCAGCCGCTTGATCCCCTTCTCGCCACACATGAGCGCGACGCTGACGGCGCCGTCCACTTGCCTAAGATTACCGTCCAATCCGAGTTCGCCCAAGAAGACGGTGTCTTCAAGTTCCTCCAGCGGGACTTGACCGCTTGCGGCGAGGATCGCTGCGGCGATCGGCAGGTCGAGCGCGGGACCTTCCTTCCGGATGTCGCCCGGGGCCAGATTGCAGATGATCTTCACCCAAGGGAATTCAAGGCCAGAGTTGCGCATCGCGGTGCGCACGCGCTCTTTGCTCTCCTCGACCGCCTTGTCCGGCAGGCCAACCATGATGAACATGGGATTGCCACCTTGGAGGTCGACTTCGACCACGATCGGCTGCGCATCGATACCGACGAGGGTCGCGCTATGGGCCTTCGCGATCAACCCTTGGCTCCCTTGACGGGCACCCTCGTGAGCAAGACCGAAAGTTCGGCCGGTTCCCCATCGCCGCCAGGAATCAGGGCATTCTTCAGTTTCAGTTCAAGCCGCAATGGGGTCCCGTTTGCGTCAAGCGTGGCCTTACCCTTCCCGGTCATCGGGTGCTTGCCGCCGAGTTCCATGACGGTGAAGGTCAGGTCGCGACCCTCGAGTCGCGTGAAAGTGAGTTCTGTCGTCGGGATCTTGCCCTCGGTCGCGGCAGGGTACTTCGTGGTCCATGTGCGCACCCGGTCGTTTTCGGGGACTGCAATCGCGAGGACTCTCGCCAAGCGAAGCTCCACTTCGGGATCCACTGCAGTCTCTTCGAACTGCTTCAGAACTCCTCGATTGGTTAGCGTGAGCGAAACCCACCCCGAATCGCCACCCGGCAGCTTCTGCCCGTTCATCAGCGTTTCGAGATTCTGCCGCTGTCGCCGGAGGAACACATTCCCCTCGGCATCAACCGAACCCACCGTCCAGTTCCATCGGTCGACGTAGGTCATCTCGAAGTCGTCGTCGGGTTGGCGATAGGTGAGGCGAACATCGTCGCTCCACTTCTGCTCGGCCTTGAGGTCGAGTTTGGTCGGCAAGACCGGGTCTTCGAGAAGCACGGCGCAGACCAAGGCCAGCATCAACGGGCCTCGTCGAGGGGGCGTTCGCCGGGCTTGAGATAGCCGCGCTCGCGAGCGAGTTCCTCGCGTCCGACCGGCGATTCGTAGCGATTTCGGGTTCGAATGAGGTCGGCGCGGTCACGCTCCGCTGCTTTCATTTCGGTGGCAGCATCCTGAGATTTCTCGCGCTGGTCACGATAGAGTTGCCACGGACGGATACTGAGGGCGATCCCGATTGAGATCGCCAACAGCGCGAAAAGGGTGTGCCAAGCGAGCTTCCTTGCCATGCTTTGGTCTTAGGCTTCCGGGTGCCTTCCGTGTTCCTCCACAAATCTTACGACGCCGCTGAGGCGAAAACGTCTCTGTCCACCGTTCGTTCGGTGATGGCCTAGCCAGCCGCGATTGGTATAGCGCCGCACCGTCGCCGGGCAGACGCCGAGCAGTCGAGACACTTCTTCTAGTGTCAATTCGGGGTCGAGTAGCCGCTTGATCAACTCCGTTCGCGACTCCTTGAACTCGCCGCGATAGTAGTTCGCGGTGACGGCGTCATCGAAGAAGCTGCTTAAAAAGTGGATGTTTCTCGGCACCGAACTCCAAATTTCTTGCAGTTCCGGTTCGATCGCTCCATCGGTCGTCTGGGTCTTCGCGCGTCGAGGTCGGGGTGCGCTCAACTGTCGCTTGCGAAATCGCGTCTTTCCGTCGGCAGGGTCGTAAACGGCAGCCCTAGCCGCTTCGACCGTTTCCGGGGCCTTGATGTACTCTCCAATCGACGGCACCTTAACCGCCACGTCGGCACTGCCCTTCGCGGTGTCCTTCCGATTGTCGAGGAATGCGTTTTCTATGTACGCTAACGGGTCAAACTCTTCCTGAGCCATGAAAATTCCTCCCTCCTGTTCCTTGTAAGGATACATCAAAAACCAATACAGGAGAAGAGGAATTCGATGCGATGATGGACTTTTTCCGCACAGTGAGCCTCTACTGTGCCCGGAGTGTCTTTCCCCAGTGCTTCAGGATGAACGTCAAGTAGATCGCGTGTCGGTCGCGGGCATTAATATCGCCGTTCATTCCGTGGCCTCCGGTCGGGTCGACAACCAGTTCGACGAGATCGCCCTTTCCATATTGCAGCAGCTTTCGGTACAGGTTGATCGTATGCTGGAAGAGCACGTTGGTGTCCTCCATGCCGTGCAGGAGGAGCAAGGGCGACTGGAGGTTTTTGGCCAAGTGGGTCGTTGAGAACTTATCGAGATCCTCAGGCTTGTTCGGGCGCGCCAAGCCGATGACCCCTTCGGTGTATCCGTTGTTGTAGTTTTGCCACTCGGTCGGTCCTGCCCCCGCGATGCCCAATGTGAAGATGTCTGGTGCAGTAAACATGCACATTTGGGTCTGGAATCCGCCGAATGACCAGCCGTTGATGGCCACGCGCTTCGGATCGACACCGTAGTTCGCGATCAGGAATTTGGCACCGTCTGAGAGGTCTTCAACCTGGGCTTTGCCGGGCTGGTTGAAGTTGGCGCGACCGAAGACAGCACCGTAATTCGACTGTCCGCGCGGGTCGATCGTGACCGTCACGAACCCAAGGGCATAGGTCAGAAACATGTTGAAGCGATAGTCAGTGCCGCCGAACGTCCCGTCCCAGACCGAGTTGCCCGACCCCAGCGGGCCGCCGTAGACATAGATCATCAAGGGCCGTTTGTCGGTCTTCTTGAAGCCGGGCGGCAGGAACATATAACCGTGGATATCCTGGCCGTTTCGGTTCTTATAGGTAAAGAGTTGCGGCTTCAACTTAATCATATTCCAGAAGCCGTCGCGGTGCGAGCGGGTCACCTTCTCTTCGCGGCCGGCCTTGGTCGGAAGGACATAAAGCTCGGGTGGACCAGCCTCCCACGATGTGAAGCTCAGCGCCATACGATCGTCTGTAGGAGCTAGTTCGGGAACGCCGTAAGTACCATTTTCCGAGGTAATCCGAGTCATTTCGCCCGAATCGAGCGAGACTCGGTATATGTCTCGGCGAGCCAGTTCTTCCTTGCTCGCGCGGACGAAGAGGTCCTTTCCGTCCTTGGTCAAGCGGATCGGATAGGCTTCGTAGTCGCCCTTGGTCAACTGCCTTGCGGTCTGCTTTTCGGGATCGAGGAGCCACGGGTGGCGGAAGCCGCTCGCTTCGAGGAGCGCGATAACTTGCTTTCCATCGGGGGTGAAGAACGGCTGGACCATGCCATTGCTGCTCGGCTCGCCGTCGATCTTCGCGCTGTACACAACCTTCAGGTCTCGCTTGGCAAGGTCGGCGACGACGACCTCGACGGAGCGATCGTTTCGTTTACTCCTTGAGAAGACAAACTTGGACGAATCGGGCGACCACGGCCGGTCGTCGATGCTCGTCTCCCAGACATCCTCGCCGCCCTTCCAACTCCACATTTCCCACGGTTTGGGCTCACGGTTGGCAGCTGTATTGAGATCGTAAAGGTAGAGGTACTGCTCTTCCTGAACGGGGTTGTCGGCGAATCCCCAGAACTGGCTCGTCTTGCGCGCCTCGGCAAATCGGCCTCGGTAGGTGATGTAATCGACGGTTCGGTAGGTTCCCTGCTTGCCCGTCGAGATCATCATCTTGGACTCATCGGGCGAGATGCTGTAGCCAAGCAGAGGGAGTCCGCCCGGCATTTCGGGATTCAACTGCTCGATGAATCCGTTATCGAACCTGACCCGGTACACCCCGTCACCACGCCGGAAAAAGTAGCCCGAATCGTCCTTCATCCACTTGAGCTGACCTTCCGCATCTCGGGTTTTGGTCAGGCGGACCGGTTTGTCGGTTCCGACCCGATAACGATAGACATCGCCCTTAAAGATGAACAAAAGGTCGCGACGAGTGTTCGACCACTGAACCTCGGAGACCCCGTTATAGCTCGACGTCAGGTCGCGACCCTTGTTCGCTTTCTCCTTCTCCTCGAACTCGTACCGCCGTCGCTCGTCAACGGTCATTTTGTCCAGCTTTTCGTCTTCGATCTTGTCCTTTTCGTAGCGAAGCTTCGCCTTTGCCGGTTCCGGATCGAAGGCCGCCATGATATCGATGCTCGTGACCCGCTCTGATTTGCCCTCGCGGGCGTCATAGATCCACAGGTCCATCCCCCGGTCGTCGTAGCCGTTCCAGAGGTAGGCCAAGATCCGCCCGTCGTACGACCACGTCAGGCCGCCCGCGAGTTTGCCCTGATACGGCTTGCGGGGCCAAATGTCGTCGAACTTGAGGTCGGACTTGGCGGCCGGTGTCTCGGCAAGGAGGCTGAAGAGGTCGCCATTGGCAGGAGCGGCCGCGATCGCGGAAAGAGCGAGGAGTGCGAGCATATCCCTATATATCCGATTCACGAGCCCCCTTGCGTTCCGAATTGTAGGATAGAGTCATTCCGAATCAGCAAGCACGGCGCGCTCGCGTTAGAGAGAAACCCGGCCACCCGCGGCAGACCAAATTGCAACAATGCGAGGGGTCAGGAGAGGCGAGGCGGGATCGCCGGGACGGCGAAAGTACATTGGGAAACGGGCACAATTTGACCCATGAGGATTCTCGGCATCGACCCTGGGCTCGAGCGCGTGGGTTTCGGGGTGATCGACCGGGAAGGCTCGCGGCTTAAGCCGATTGCCCACGGACTTATCGAGACACCTCGAATTGCCCTTCCCGACCGGCTGCGCCTCATCCACGAGGGCGTCACCGCGCTCATCGCCGAGCACAAGCCTGACCAGCTCGCGACCGAACGACTGCTCTTCTCCGTCAACAAGAAGACGGCGATGGATGTGGCGAAGGGTCTCGGCGTGGTGCTTCTCGCCGGTGCGCAAGCCGGATTGCCGTGGATGGAAATGACACCCCCGGAGATCAAGCTGGCGGTTGTTGGCAACGGTGCGGCGGAAAAGAAGCAGGTGCAGTTCATGGTCGTGCGCTTGCTTAACTTGACCGAGACGCCGAAGCCCGACGATGTCGCCGACGCCCTTGCCATCGCGATCGCCGCCGCCCTCCGCGCCCGGATAAACTGAGCCATGCGCCTTTCCCGCCTCATGACCTCGGTCCCGCTTTCGCGCGTCACCGTCACCGACCCGTTTTGGAAGTCGCGGCAGGAGACGCTTCGGACGGTCAGCCTGCCGATCCAGTACCAGCAGTGCGTCGAGACCGGGCGAATCGAGAACTTTCGCCGGGCCGCCCGGGGCGAGAAAGGGACGTTCGAAGGGCGTCGCTACAACGATAGCGATGTTTACAAGTGGATCGAGGCGGTCAGCTACCTCCACGCCGCGCTCGGGACTGAGCCCGAAACCGAGAGGCAACTCGACGACACCATTGGCGCCATCGCCTCGGCCCAGGACGCCGATGGCTATCTGCACACGTTCTTCCAAGTCAACCACCCCGACCTCAAGTGGCGCAACCTGAGCATGATGCACGAGATGTACTGCATGGGCCACCTGCTCGAAGCGGCGGTGGCGCATCGAGAGGCCTTTGGAAAGCGCGATTTGTTGGACGTGGCGATCCGGGTGGCCGATCACATCGACTCGGTCTTCGGCCCCGGCAAGCGAAAGGGCTCGTGCGGCCACCAGGAGATCGAACTTGCGCTTCTCCGCCTCGCGCAGTCGGTCGAAGCAGAAGACCCGGAGCGGGCGAAGCGATATCGTGCGCTCGCCAAGTGGATGGTTGACACCCGTGGCACCCGACCGAGCCCGTTCGAAGAGGAGTACGCCGACGCCGAGGGCATGGCCCTTGCACCTTATGCCCGACAAATGCTCGACAAAGACGGCAAGTACTCGGGTGAGTACATCCAAGACCACCTACCGCTTCGAGACCAGACAGAGGTCGTTGGCCACGCGGTCCGGGCGATGTACTACTTTACGGCCGCCACCGAAGCCGCCTACGAGCAAGCCGACGCCCCCCTTGAAGCGGCGCTTGAGCGGCTCTGGGCGAACTTGACGCAGAAGCGGATGTACGTCACCGGCGGCATCGGTCCTGCCCACCACAATGAGGGCTTTTCTACCGACTACGACCTGCCCAACCGGACCGCATACGCCGAGACGTGCGCGTCGGTCGCGCTTGCGTTCTGGTCGAAGCGACTGCTGGAAGGGACGGGGGATTCAGAGTACGCCGATGTCATGGAACGGGCGATTTACAATGGCGCGCTGGCCGGCATTTCGCTCTCCGGGGATCGGTTCTTCTATGTTAACCCGCTTGAGTCGTTCGGCGACCACCACCGCCAGCCTTGGTTCGACTGCGCCTGCTGCCCGCCAAATATCGCCCGCCTGATTGCCTCGATTGGCTCGTATCTCCTGAGCTATTCGTCGAACGCGGTCGTGATTCACATCCCGGCGTCCTTCGAGGCCTCCGTGCCCCTTTCCGGCGGCGAGGTGAAGGTCTCTGTCGCGTCGAACTACCCGTGGTCGGGCAACTTCTCGGTCACGGTGGACTCCCCAAGTGCCATGGAATTTGAACTGCGCGTCCGAATCCCCGATTGGTGCGGCGATACCGGGCTGGAGACTCCAGACGGCTTCCCCGAGGCGGAATACGAGAACGGCTACCTCGTGATCAAACGGACTTGGAGCGGCCATGAGACCGTCACTGTCGAACTCGAAATGACCCCCCGCTGGATCGCCGCCCATCCGGCTGTGCTGGACTGTCTTGGCCGGTCCGCGCTCGCCTGCGGTCCATTGATCTACTGCTTGGAGAAAGCTGACCTGGGTCCGGACAGTCCGCAGGCGGTCATGGTGGACACCAGCGATGCGACGGCTGAGGACTTTGAGAGTGGCCTGCTCGGCGGAATCTGTTCGATCAGCGCCCGTGGCTGGGCGGATCGATATGCGAATTGGGGCGATACGCTGTACGGCTCGGACAACGACGTCAGCGAGCCCGCTGAAGTCGACCTGCGCCTGATCCCCTACTACGCCTGGGACAATCGGGAGGCGGGTCCGATGCAGGTCTGGCTGAGAAGAATATAGGCTTCTGGTCCTGGTAGATATAGCTTGCCCGCCCGTTATGGCCTCTGATATGATATGTTCGTGTCGGGAGTGAGAAGTTTCTTCGTGTCAGAGGGCGGCACGGTCCGTCCGGATGCACCTTCATACATTGAGCGCAGAGCGGATGCAGACTTGTTCGCGGCGCTCAGTGAGGGCCAGCTCTGCTTCGTGCTGGACTCGCGGCAGAAGGGCAAGTCCTCGCTCATGAATCGGATGACCGAACGCCTCCGGGACGCCCGGATTGCGACGGCCGTTATTGATCTCCAGCGACTCGGAACAAACGTTGACCCAGAGAGTTGGTACTACGGCATGTTGCTCCTTCTCGGGGAGAGCTTGCAGATTTCAGACGAGCTCATCGATGCCTGGAACTCGACCACCGATCTCAGCGCCTTCGCCCGCTGGAGCAGGGCCATTGAGACGGTCATCCTGCCGAAGTTCGAGAAGCGAGTTCGTGGCGACCAAAAGCTAACGGATGGCGGCTTCATCGTGACCGCCGCCGCTGAACGACTGGTAGTGTTTGTAGATGAAGTCGACATTGTTCGCAGTCTTCCCTTCTCCGCTGATGAGTTCTTTCACGGCATTCGCGATATGTATAACCGCCGTTCGACCGACCCGCGTTTTGATCGGATCACTTTCTGCCTTTTGGGAGTTGCTAAGCCCAGCGAACTCGTGCGAGACGCACGGGTAACGCCATTCAATGTCGGACGCCGAATTGATCTCGCTGACTTTTCTTTGAAGGAAGCGGTTACGCTCTCGAAGTTGTTTGTTAATGCGGGCCTTGCTAGCCAAGTCGAGGCCGCCGACTCGCTGATCGAGCGAGTGATCTACTGGACCAATGGCCACCCTCATCTGACGCAACAAGTATGCGCGGCTCTTGAGAAAGAAGGTGGATCGAAGACCAAGCAGGACGTTGACAGGGTTGTTTCTGAGTTGTACTTCCAGGCGCAGTCTCTCAATGATGAGCCGAACTTGCAAGATGTTTCCCGTCGGGTTCTTGAGATACCCCCGGATGGAATGGATAAAGAAGCTTATCTCTTCGTTCTGAGTGAACGCCTTGAGAAGTTGATTCGCCGCGGGAGTTTGCCCGCTAATGACGACGATCCGATCTTGAAGACTTTGCGCCTTGCAGGGCTTACTCGTGAGTCTGCACATTCGGTGAAGATCCGGAATCGCATTTACGAACGGGTTTTCAATCTTGGATGGCTGGGGACAAACGTTCCTGAACTGGGAATTAGGGAAGGACAGCGACGACAACGGCGAAAGTGGATGTTACGCACTTTGGTTGTCGGGGTTGCAGCGACAGCCTTGGCATCACTGGCCATATGGCAGCAGCTCGATCTGAAGAAAACGAATGACGCCCTGAAAGTGGAACAGGAGAAGGTTGGAAAGCAATCTGATGATCTTCGGCAAAAGCTCCAGGAAGTTAATATCACAATCGATGAACTCAACAAAGAACGAGATTTCGTGTCTCAACTGCAAGGGTTACTACTGGAAAATGGTATCCCGCTACCAAGTCCCGAGGAGTCCACTCAACCGGCGGCTGCATTAACTCCCGTCGTACCGCGTCAGGCGAAGGTCCTTGCAGGCGGCCAGTTTCCCTTTACACAGACGAGGAAAGTTGTTGTTAGCGATCTTACATCCCTCAGCAAGTCAGAACTCAGGCTTATGCGAAATGAGATCTACGCTCGACATAATTTGCGCTTTAATGACCCTGACCTTCGGAGGCATTTCTCCACAACACTGCCTGGATATTCAGGATCCGCTGGAATCAACCAGATTCGACTAACCGCAATCGAGCGTGCAAACACTAGAATAATCGAAACATATGAAAGGACAAGGTCATCTCGAGGTATACAAGGTAGCAGTGATCCAAAGATTATGTCTTCTCAAGGCGGGCAGCCTGGAGACGACTTACCGAAGGTCCGCGCGCCCAACAAGGACGAAATCCTAGTTAAGATATGCACTGCATCGAGTTGTCCCGCCGGTCCAAACTGCCCCGAGACGAAGCTTGCGGTTCGAAAGAAGGGCGATAAGCAGACAATCTGCAAGCTACACCCGTGAGCCTCTAGACTTTTCCCCACGAGGCGTGGGATACTTGTGGGAAACCGTAGACAGAGGTCTATACCTGACGCCCCAAAAGGCCGCATACTGACGCTGTCTAGGTTGCATCAGCAGAGCCCGGGCCATCAGCGGGCTGCACGGAACCTCCGGGGCGCTGGAGGGGGTGCGGTCAGTTGATCCCGGGCAGCAGAAACCCCATGTCAGCGATTCTCGAAGATTACGTCCCGCCTCATTCGCTCGAAGCCGAGATGTGCACGCTCGGCGCAATGCTCCTGAGCGAGCGCGCCTGTGAGGAAGTGCTCAGCCTCGTCAACGAGGAAGACTTCTACCATCCGGGGCATCGCGAGATTTTCCGCGCGGTCCGTCAGCTTCTTCTCAGTGCCAAGGCCGTTGACTTTGTCACCCTGAAGAATGAGCTGTCCGTCCGCGAGTCCTTGGCGCGCGTCGGGGGCGTGGACTACCTGATTCAAGTGGCAGAGAGCGTGCCAAGTGCCGCCAACGCGGTCCACTATGCACAGATCGTCCTCGACAAGGCAACCCAACGCCGCCTCGAAGACGCGGGTCACGGCATTGTCAAACTCGTCCACGACCCCGACCTCTCCGCCGAAGAAATGGTCGACCAAGCCGAGCGTCGGGTGTTCGAGGTCGGGCGCGCCCGTCTGGGCAAGTACTTCTCGTCGGTCAAATCACTGGCGAAGGACTTCTTCGTTGACGTCGACACTCTCAATGAAACCGGTCAGCCTATCTTGGGCATCAACACCGGCTTTACCGACATGAACGAGATGACGGGCGGCTTCTATCCCGGCAACCTCATCATCGTCGGCGCACGACCTTCGATGGGCAAGTCGTCCCTGGCCCTCAGCTTCGCGATCGCTGCTGCCAAAAAGCAGGTCGGAAATGTCGCCGTCTTCGCCTTGGAAATGAGCGGCAAAGAAATCGTTCGTCGAATGGCATCGATGCTGGGCAAGGTCAGCATGGGGGTTATGCGACACAACAAGCTATCGTACGACGATTACGACTCGCTTGCGAACGCCTGCGAGTCGCTGTATAGTCTGCCCGTCTTTGTGGACGACACTTCGGACGTAACGCCCCTCGAAATGCGTGGCAAGTGCCGACGCCTAAAGGCCGAAGGCGGCCTATCAATGATCGTCGTGGACTACCTTCAGCTCATGCGCAGCAGCCGCAAGACTGAGAACCGCGTACAAGAGATCAGCGAAATCGCTCGGTCGCTTAAGTCGTTGAGCAAGGAACTTGAAGTGCCCGTGGTCGCCCTGAGCCAGCTCAATCGTGGCGTGGAAGGTCGCGACGACAAGCGTCCGATGCTGAGCGACATTCGCGAATCGGGATCCATTGAGGCAGAAGCAGATGTCGTCATGCTGCTCTACCGCGATGAATACTACAAGGCCAAAGAGCTGCAGGAGCCACGGGAGTTCGATCCGGATCGCGTAGAAGTTGCGGAGGTTATCGTCGCCAAACATCGAAATGGCCCAACGGGCAAGATACTACTGGCCTTCCAGCCCAACTATGCGCTCTTCAGCAACCTGGAGGAGGGTTCCAAGGCCCAATACATCCAGGCAAGAAAAGGTGCCTAGAATTTTTTTTCCCAGACGCATCATTTTTGCCCGAGTTTCCCTTACAATAAAGCGATGGACCAGATGCCCGATACCCCGGAAGAACAGACGATTACCGCGAACCTCATCGACACCGACGAAGATGGCACGGAGGACACCGTGGTCATGGACACGAACAGCGACGGCTTGATTGACTCCGTCGGTTCCGACACCGACGGCGACGGCGTCCTCGACACGGCCGTGGTTGATTCGGACTTCGATGGCGAAGCCGACATGATCGGAATGGACACCGACAAGGACGGGCAGATCGACGCGGTTGCCACCGACTCCGATAATGACGGCGTGATGGACACCATGGTTGTGGACGCGGACGGCGATATGCAGGCCGACGGGATCGCCTACGACGAGGATGGGGATGGTGTGTTCGAAACCATGGAAGTCGACACCGACGGCGATGGCGTCATGGATGCTACCGTGGTGGACGAGGACTTGGATGGCGAATTCGATACGGCGACGTTCGAAGACGGCTCGACCGAGGACCTCACGACGCCCGATGAGCCTACAGAATTCGACACCGATCAGTACATTTCGGATTCAGTGGACGGCATCATGACCGATGTGCAGTTGTCTGAAGGTTGGTAGCTTCGACGTAGGGCTGGCCTGGCCTTCTTAGCCAGCCCGTAGTTCCCGGCTAGGTCCTTGGGACCGTCCTAACCACCGCAGTGCCTCATCTCGTATCTCCTGCCATATGGAAACGCAGGACTACATTCATCTCATTCGTCCGGAACCTGACGAAAACCGAGCAGGCTCTGCAGTACTCGAAATCGAACGTCCGCTCGCTCTCATTGCGGAAGACGAGCGGTCGATCGCACGACTCATCAAGCTGAGCCTTGAGCACCTTGGATTCGAAGTTCAGGTTGCTTCGGATGGCCTGGAGGCACTCAAGCTGCTCTCGCAGAATCCGCCACAGCTCGCGGTGCTCGACATCATGATGCCGTACGTGGATGGCCTCGAGGTCCTTCGGGCGGTGCGTGAGATGCATGGTGACGACGTCCGCGTTATCATGCTGACGGCCAAGGCAGAAGACATGGATGTCTTTCAGGGCTATCGTCAAGGTGCCGATGCCTACTTGACCAAACCGTTCAACCCGCGCGAGCTATCGCTGTTCGTGCGAAGGGTTTTCATGGCCTAGCGGTCGCCGACGAAAAGAGCCCCGCCGTTTCCGGCGGGGCCAAAGTACTTGCAGGATGTTGCTTGGTGGTGTGTTAAGTCTTAGTTATTGCGCGTTCCGACCTTGATATCGCCCCGCGTCACGTTGCCGCTGAAGCTGAAGTTCAGCGTGCCGTCGGTGGAGGCAAACGAAACGGCATACGTATCGGGAGTGCCTTCGGCTCGCGGTCGCTTGTTGTCCACGACATCGACGATCACGCGCCCCTCTTTACGGACTCGCTCACCGTTCACGACACCGGAGAATCCGCCACGGCCTTCGGCGTGGCAGGCCGTTCCGTCGACATTCACGACGTCGGCGCGGAGCATTTTGATTTCGGTGGGCCGACTGCCCTCGACGCGCTGGCCGAACATCGCGTTGCCGCCGACTCGGACAGAACCGTCAGCCATCGTTCGCTTCATGAAGTTGACGGCAAAGCCTGCTTTGGCACCATCGGCGTTGGTGACTTCACCGGCTCCGAGAGCACCGGCGATACCGGCTTGAGCGGCGGCAAAAACTGCTGCAGAAATGAAAAGGCCAAGGGCTACATTACGGAAATTCATGTGGACTCTACTCCTATCTTTGGTGATGCTTGGTTCCCTCGTGGGGCAATAACGCCTCGCGTGGGGGTTTGTTCAGCGCCCTCGAGAATTTTCGGCCGAATTCCGACGTTAAACTAGAGCGATGCAAACTCCCGTGGAATCCACGCCAGCCCCGCGCCTTCTCACTCTCAAGGACATCAAGGCGAATCCCAAGGTCAAAAACCTCATCGATGGTGCCAACGAAGTGATGCGCGCCATGGGTTACACCGAGCACGGCCACCGGCATGCGGGAGTGGTCAGCAGCATCACGCGTTACATCATGGAGAACGTCTCGGCACCGGCCCGCTCAATCGAACTGGGCCAGATTGCCGCCTACCTGCACGACATCGGCAACGTCATCAACCGAGTCGGTCACCCCGTGAGCGGCGCGGGCCTCGCGTACAATATCCTCAACGAAATGGGGATGGACACGATCGAGATCGCTCCCATTCTCGGCGCAATCGGAAATCACGAGGAACTTGCCGGGCAGCCCATTAGCCTCATGTCAGCCGCGCTGATCGTCGCCGATAAAAGCGACGTTCATTACAGCCGGGTCCAAAACCCAATCATCGAGACCTTTGACATCCACGACCGCGTGAATTACGCGGTGCAAAAGAGCCGTGTCAACATCGACCCCCAAAAGCAGGTCGTCGAACTAACGCTGGAGATCGACACATCCTTCGCAAGCGTCATGGAGTACTTCGAGATCTTCCTTTCACGTATGGTGATGTGCCGGAAAGCCTGCGACATTTTTGGGTTCAAATTCACCCTCAGCGTGAACGGCACATCGATGGAGTAAGTACCGCCTGCCCTCTAAGAATCGCTATCCGCGTATACCGTTGCACGTCCAAGTCCTAACAGTGACTTCTTCGCGGCTGACGCCATCAGGTCGTCGGCTTCGGAACCCCGCCTCTTTCCCTACCCGAAGGCGAACGCCCGAACGATTTTCGACAGCATTTTGAGTGGCATCACAATTTCGTACTCCAAACACACGCCCCGTCTGGGACGGCGGCCACAACTCATGGCGGTAGGTGTCGACTCCCCAACGTGTCCCAAACCACGAACACTCCCCTTGGCCGTCCCTTTCTCCCGCAGATTCGCAACCGTGCGGGTGAACCCCACAACCGCATCGTTCTCGACCGACTTTGGGGTCGAATGATGTGCCCGGTGTTCAAGGTTATCGCCGTCGATAATCGGGAGCGGGCAGCCCATAACCGAGCATGAAATAGATGGCCCAAATGAGGAGACATCTTTGTGCTAATATGCTTTTATGCGAACCACGATAGACTTGCCTGATGATCTCCTGCGGCGAGCAAAGGCAACCGCAGCACTCAAGGGTCTCAAGCTCAAAGACTATATTGCAGGCATCTTGGCCCGCGCCCTGACCGAAACGAACGAGGTCGCGCCGAAGATCGGTCGAGACACGCCAATCCCGGTAGTGATTCCGGCCACCGGGATCACGATCCCGTATCGCACGAATGCCGAGATGTACGAGATGCTAGACCAAGAGGAAGACGAGCGCCATGGCCGATCTGCTTGACGTAAACGTCTGGATTGCGCTGTCCGCAAAAGACCACTCGCTTCATTATCGGGCGGTGCAGTACTGGAGGCAATCTTCCGAGGGCGACCTTGTCTTCTGTCGTCATACAGCACTAGGCTTTGTCCGGGTCGTCGGCGGTCCTCATACGCGTGGCGGAGCGGCACTGGATCCGGGAGAGGCTTGGAGGGTCTATACGCAATGGCTTAGCGCTCCTGGTGTCCAGTTCGCGACGGAGCCCCAGGGAATTGAGTCAGTTCTTTCGCGATGGGTATCTGACGGTTTGATCACGCGGCGAATCTGGCCCGATGCCTACTTGGCCGCGTTTTCAATCTTGACTGGCTCACGATTTGTAACATTCGATCGCGACTTTGCCCGATTCCCAGGACTGAAGCTCTTGCACTTGGCTTAAGCTAACTGACAACGCTAAGAATTCAAAACTCGTCACGCCTTGTTTATCTCCCAATAGCAGGGCCAATACCAAAAGGGTAGCTCCCTGTGCTTCTTCTTGCGCGCGGTCGAATCACCGACGACCTGAATCCAGGTATCGCCGGCACCACGTTCAACTTCTCTAAAAACAGAAGCTAGCAAATCGATACTTTGCAAGTTCACCGCAATCAACAGAACTGCAAGGTCCTCAATGCCAACGACAATCGGAAAACCCTGATTCATGTCGGCCCGCAGATGGAGTCTCTCATCTTCCTGAAACGACTGCTGACCATTGATACGGGCCTCATCCTGAATCTGCAGTGCCTTAAGTGGGACCAAGAATGAAGCAACACGTCCGTTCCGAAGTTCCTCGAGGCAATCGCGGAGCCTCAGACAACTGTCCTTCTTCGCCGTAAAGTGAAGGCCCGCATAGTTTCTGTTATCTCCCAGATAACGCCAAAACCAGACATTGAGATGCTTGACCCTCACTTCCATCAGAGATTCACTTCTCGTCCTGCAAGTCCATTAGGATCGCCTGCATCAAGTCCACCCTCAATACCACCCCCGACAGCCGCTCGTGATCGACGACCGGAAGGACTGTCAACCCGCTCATTAGCATCTTGTGCAGCGCGTCGGCGATTTCCGTATCCGCGGGTGCGGTGGTCGGCTCCCCCACTCCAAACTTCGCCGCAGGCTGGTCGGCGAGACTGACGAGGCTGCCGCTCGCGCTCACGGCGCGGCAGAGGTCGCCTTCGGTCACGACCCCGATCACCCCGTTATCGTCATCGACGACCACGAGCGCGGGGAATTGGTAGATGTCCATCTTGTCCACCGCATCCCGAAAGGTGCTCTCGGCGGTGAGGGTGGGGATGTGGGCGTGCAGGACCTCGCGCAGCGTCATATGGCCTGAGTCTACCGGGCTCATAATAGGGCATGACTCCCCGCCCGATCGAGCTAGCCGTCCTCATTGCCGCGCCATTGGACGTTGTCCAGTGGCACTGGGCGACCGAAGCTGGCATCACCCGCTGGTTTATCCCCGACTGCACCTTCACCAGTCCAGATGGCGCAAAGTTGGACCAGACGACGCCCGTCGAGACCGACACCAAGTACAAGTGGATCTGGGCGAATGGGATCGAGGAGGAAGGCGTGTTCGTATTCGTCAGCGAGCGCGCCCTGACCTTCAGCTTCGGTGCTGGCACGACGGTCGAGGTTCACCTGACGAGTGAGGGTGGCCGGACCCAAGTCGAGCTCAAGCAAACGTCTGAGGTCACCGACGCCGAAGAGGTGTACCGCGACTGCACGCAGGGCTGGACCTTCTACCTCACCAACCTCAAATCACTCCTCGAGGGCGGCATCGATCTGCGCGAGTTCGAGCCGACGCGTGAAGGGTTGGTCAACGTCTAGGTGCGCGTCCTCGTCCTCGGCGGCAGCGGGATGCTTGGCTCCGATCTGGTCCCCGAGCTTCGCCAGCGTGGCCATGAAGTGCTCGCTCCAACACGCCAAGAACTGGACCTGGAAGACCTCGAACAGATCGCGACGATTGCCCAACTCGAACTGGACTGGGTCATTAACTGTGCGGCTTACACTGCGGTGGATCAAGCCGAATCGGAACCCGACGAAGCCGCCTGGCTGAACACCCTCGTCCCGCGCTATGTCGCGATGGCCTGCGCCCTGGGCGGCTGCCGCATGGTGCACATCAGTACGGATTTCGTCTTTGACGGACAGTCCGAGCAACCCTACAAAGAAGACGCCGAGACGAACCCATTGCAAGTCTACGGCCAGACCAAAAGCGACGGCGAGGAAGCTGTGCTCAGTGCCTTGCCGACCGCTTGGGTAGTACGGACTTCTTGGCTCTACGGAGTCCACGGCAAGAGTTTTCCGCGCACTATGATTGGGGCTTGTAGGGCAGGTAAGGCGTTGCGGGTCGTGGCTGATCAGGTCGGCTGTCCGACCTTCACACCCGAATTGGCGCGGGTCCTCGCTGACCTCATTGAGATACAGGGTGGTGGTGGATTGCTGCACGCCTCGGGGCCGGACGCGATGTCCTGGTATGACTTCGCACGACTATTCCTTGGCAAAGAAACCAATATCGAGCCGATCCCAACCGACGCATGGCCTACGCCCGCGAAGCGTCCGCGCTACAGCGTGCTCGATTGCGCGAAGCTGGTTACGCTTGGGATAGCCCCGATGGAACCGGCAAGCCAGAGCATCGCCCGCTTCCTCGCGGCCCTCGAAGGCTGATCGCGAAGTACAATAGATGGATGCCGGTTGAGATTCTCATGCCCGAGTTGGGCGAAGGTGTGCACGAAGGGACGGTCAGCCGCTGGCTGAAGCAAGAAGGCGACACGGTCAAGGAAGACGAACCGGTTGTCGAAATCATGACCGATAAGGTGAATACCGAACTCCAAGCCCCCGCCGCCGGCAAATTGGTGAAGATTCTCATCCCCGAGGGCAGCGTCGTCGAGGTTTTCCACGCGATGGGGCTCATCGAAGAAGCAGGCGAGACCAGCGGCGACACACCCACCCCGAAGGCCGAAGAAGTCAAAGCGGAAACCGTCGCCGCCAGCCAGAGCATCCCCGAACCAACTGCCCCGAGTCGCGCAAGTGGAGATCGCAAATGGTACACGCCAGTCGTGCGTGCGATGGCAAAGGAAGCGGGCGTCTCCGATGCCGAACTCGAATCCATCCCTGGCACCGGGCAGGGCGGACGCGTCACCAAGCGCGACGTTGAGGCCTTCATCGTGAAGCGCAAGACCGGCGTCACGACCCATGTCCGCGACCCCAAGGCAGAAGCCACCCAAACCCGCCTCGAACCGGTCGCACCCGCAGCACCGGTCGCCGCTGGCCCCGAGCAGGAAGTCGTGCCGCTGGCGGGAATGCGAAAGATGATCGCCGATGCGATGGTGCGCAGCAGCCAAGTCCCGACTGTCAGCACCCTCACCGATGTCGACGTGACCCAGATGGTCAAGTTCCGCGAGCGCAACAAGGACAGCTTCCAGGAGCAGTTCGGAGTCAAGCTGACCTACACGCCCTTCTTCATCAAGGCGCTCAGCGATGCCCTGCTCGAATTCCCGCTCGTCAACAGTTCACTCCAAGCCGACAACACGATCCTCATGAACCGGGCCGTGCACATGGGCGTTGCGGTCTCGCTCGGCGCGAAGGGCGACCAAGGGCTCATCGTCCCCGTCATCCGCGACTGCCACAAGAAGACCCTGATCGAGATCGCCAAGGACCTTGAGAGCATCGCAGCGAGGGCGCGGGCCAACACGCTGGCGGTCGCCGATGTCCAGGGCGGGACGTTCACCCTGACCAACCCCGGGTCGTACGGTGCGGTCCTCGGGACGCCCATGATCAACGCGCCGCAGGGGGCCATTCTCGGAACCTACACGATCAAGAAGATGCCCGTCATTGTCGATGACATGATCGCGGTGCGGTCCATCATGAACCTCGTGCTGACCTACGACCATCGCCTCATCGATGGCCTGCTGGCTGGCAAGTTCCTGCAGGCGGTCAAGGCGAAACTCGAAGGATTTGACTTCTTCAAGTAAGGAGCAGGCAGGCGGCGGGCCGATTGTCCGGGTGGAGAAACTCTCCCACCGGTTCGGAGACAAACGTGTCCTCCACGACATCAGTTTCAGCATCGACCAAGGCGAAATCCTCGCCATCATGGGCAGCAGCGGCGGCGGCAAAACCACGCTGCTGCGCTGCATTTCGGGGCTGCTCAAGCCCACCGAAGGCCAGATCGAGGTGGACGGCGTCGATGTCATCAAGGAACCCGAAGCGGTCCGCGACAAGCTCGGTTTGGTCTTCCAGCAAGCCGCCCTCTTCGACTACCTGACCGTCGAGCAGAACATCCTCTTCGGCATCAAACGCAAGCGTCGACTGTCCAAACCGGAGGCCCACGATCTCGTGCAGCGCAAACTCGATTTGGTGTCCCTGCAAGGCTCCCAGAAGCTTATGCCGGACGAGCTCAGCGGCGGCATGAAGAAGCGCGTCGGCCTCGCCCGCGCTCTCGCGATGGAGCCGACCGTCCTGCTCTACGACGAGCCCACCAGCGGCCTCGACCCCGTCACCGCCTACTCGATCGACCAACTCATCGTCGATACCCGCCGCAACCTCGGCATGACGAGCATTGTGGTCAGTCACGACGTGAATTCCGTCTTCCGCACCGCCGAAAAGATCGCATTTCTGCACGGCGGCGAACTGCTGTTCTTCGGCTCAGTCGAGGAGTTCCGCGACACGCATCAGGACGCGATTGTGGAGCTAGTGTCGAAGGCGGAGGCGCAGACTCTGGTGGTGTCATGAACCTACTCACCGGGGTGCCTCAGCTGCCCGGCCGTAACGGCTTGTGGCAGCCCGAGGAAGATAGCCGCTGAGAGATCCCGAATCCGTCCACCCGCTGCCCGCCAACACCCACACCCGGCTCTGTCGCATACTCAGAAGCCATGAAGCCAACTCAAAGCAAGTCCTCACTCATTCCATCCAACCTTTACGCCTACCTGATCGATCATTGGCTGCGGGAGGATTCCATTCTGGAACGACTTCGCGACGAGACGGCGTCGATGCCGAATGCCGGAATGCAAATCTCGCCAGAGCAGGGGCAGTTCATGACGATGCTTGTCAGGCTAATGGGCGTACGCCGCTACCTGGAGGTTGGCGTGTTTACCGGTTACTCCTCGCTAGGGGTCACCCTGGCGATGGGACCAGAAGGGCGGACGGTGGCTTGCGATGTCAGCGAGGAATTCACGGCGGTTGCTCGTCGCTATTGGGCCGATGCCGGGATAGCAGGCCAGATCGAACTGCATCTCGCGCCGGGGATGGATACGCTTTCCTCTCTGATAACCTCGGGCTCGGAGCCCTTCGACTTCATGTTCATCGACGCCGACAAGGCCAACTACCACCACTACTATGAGGCAGGCCTGAGGCTCGTTCGCCCGGGCGGCTTGATCGCGATCGATAACGTCTTCTGGGGCGGCAAGATCGCTGACGAAGCGGTGCAGGACGAAGACACCTTGGCGATCCGTTCCCTCAATGCGAAACTCGCCACCGACGAGCGCATCGACCTCGCAATCGTTCCCATCGGCGACGGCTTGACCCTGGCCCGGCGCCGATGAGCTTTTGAGCGTTCCCGCTCGTCATACTGGACATATGGCCGATCCCAAAGATGTTGAAGGTACGAAGATCGTGCGCCGCGAATTCAATCGCCGTGCGATCGACACCACGCTTGCCGATATCCGCGTCTCGCATGGCGTCGTCTATATCCGCGGCACGATCAAACCGATGAAGGGTGGCGCGACCGACGTCAAGCACGAGGTCGAGCTCGTTTGCCGCGCACTGCGAACACGAGCGGAGATCCGCGATGTCGTCGTCGACTGCGTCTTTCGTTCGTAAGCCGTGGAGACCATCCGGAGCAAAACGGGCGCGCGGCAACAAAGAAAGGAGTTCGCGCGCACCCATCCGCCCCAGATCGAGCTGGCCTTTCTGCTTCAAGATTGGGAGGACGCCTACAACGTCGGTGGAATGTTTCGGGTAGCCGATGCCTGTGGGGCCAAGGAGTTGGTCTTTACCGGTCGGACTCCCGCCCCGCCCAACCCGATGATTGGGGTGACCTCGCTCGGCCATCATCGGCGCATCGCGTACCGCCAGATCGTGGGCCACGAAGAAGCGGCCCTGGCGATGAAGGCGGAAGGTTATCACCTCGTCGCCGTCGAGATTGCGGAGGGCTCGGTCTGCTACACCGAGTACCCGTTTCCCTCCAAGGTGTGCCTTGTGTTGGGCAACGAAGAAAACGGCGTGTACCCCAAAGTCATGCGCCATCGCGACGGTGCGGTGTTCATTCCGATGTATGGAAAGGGACGCTCGATGAATGTCCATGTTGCTGCGGCGATCGTCGCCTACCACGCGGTCATGGAGAGCATCGCCCCCTACAGCGACTGAATGCGCTTTAGAACCCGCTCGATCGAGTCGGGTTTCACCCGGACCGAGCCACCATAAGGATGGTCGACCTCGTGGATGACGAACAGCATCATCGCGATCATGCCCGAGAGCAGCGCGGTCATCAGGCAGTGCGCTCTCCAGTTTCGATTGCCAAAAAAGAACGTGAAGGTGATCGTAATCCCGCCCCCGGCGATGAGCGTGAACCACAGCAGACCGGGCATGCGCATGTGGGCGTCGGAAATGCGGGACCGGCGGGCATCGGCCAATCGGTTCAGTCCGGAGAACACCTCGGCCAGGACGATGTTCTCGCGATCATCGCGCGGGTTGATTTGCAGGCATGTCGTAAAAAGCTCCTCGAACAGCGCCTGAGTTTTTGGATCACGCTCACCGGCTTCCATTTTCGGCCACTCCACCTGAATGACGCTGACGCAATAGGCCTTGAGTGCGCTCCTCATAGCATCGGAAGAAGCTGGTTCGAGACCCTTGACGTCGCGGTAGAGATCGCCGACCAAATTGGCTTCGGTCTCCGCGTTGGATACGGCGTCCTTGAAGTCCTCCCAGACCGCGACCACCGCCATGCCAAGGACAACGGCGTACAAGACACCGATTACCCCGAACTTGAAGCCCGCGATCTCGTTGTTTTGGACCAGTTCGTCGAGCGTGTGCCGCTTACGGACCTGCCACGCTCCAAATATCGCGAGCGCGGCGACGGCCGCTACCACGATCGGTAGGCTGATCCAAGCCGGTATCTGATCGAATCGGAGTTCCAAAGTCCTTTAGTGTTTAGCTTGCGTGATGACTTCGACGGTGTACTCCTGGGTGTTGGCCCGGCCGCCGAGGTCCACGGTGAGACACTTGCCGTCCGAACAGACGCGCAGGACGCTGCCCGAGATGCGCTTCGCCTGCTCGTGCATGCCGAGGTGGTGGAGCATCATGACGGCACTGAGGAGTAGTGCGGTGGGATTCGCGACGCCCTTGCCCGCGATGTCGGGTGCCGAACCGTGGACGGCCTCAAACACCGCACAGTGCTCGCCAATATTCGCGCCCGGTGCCAAACCCAAACCGCCAACGAGACCCGCGCAGAGGTCGCTGACGATGTCGCCATAGAGGTTTTCGGTGACGAGGACGTCGAACTTCTCGGGCCTGGTGACAAGCTGCATACAGCAGTTGTCCACGATGATGTCGTCGACCTCGAATTCCGGGTAGTCCTTCGCCGCCTTGTAAAACTCTTCTAGGAACATCCCGTCGGTCATCTTCATGATGTTGGCTTTGTGGACGGCGGTCACTCGCTTGCGCTCCTGCTCGCGCGCCATTTCGAAGCCGTACTTCACGAGCCGCGCGCATCCTTGGCGGGTAATGACCTTGATCGCCTGCGCGACATCCGGATGGGGCTTGTATTCGATGCCCGCGTAGAGGTCTTCGGTGTTCTCGCGGACGATGATGATGTCGACCTTCATGTTTGCGAACGGTCCGGTGAGGCCCGGCAGGGTCTTGGCCGGACGCACGTTGGCGAAGAGGTCGAGGGCCTGGCGAAGCTGAACGTTCGCGCTTTTGTGCCCGCCGCCGGTCGGGGTGGTCGTCGGTCCCTTGAGGGCGACGCCGATTTCACGGATGGCGTCGAGGGTTTCCTGAGGAACCGCCTCTTTGCCCTTCTCGATCGCGCTCAGCCCCGCGTCGAGCTTGATCCACTCGCCTTCGAACCCGGTCGCCTCAAGGATGCTGAGGGTCGCATCCATGATTTCGGGTCCGATGCCGTCACCGGGGATAATCGCCACTTTCGTCTTCGCCATAGGGAAAGATGATGGCAGGTTGCGGGGGGTTGCGCTTACCCGGGGGAACACCTGCTCCAGCGGCGCGAAAACTCCCCTTAAGTTGGCTTAAGTTGATCGGTTGTGACAGAGACAAGTCGCTACACTGTTAGGCAGTCTTGGCCGAGTGCCGCCATAAAGAGGACAAAACCCATGCCATCCACACTGTTCATTCGAACCTCGTTGCTCTTCACCATCAGCATCATCGCCAGCTTGGCTTCAGCCAGCTTGGTCCAAAACGGCAGTCTTGAGGAGGGTGAGATTCCATCTCCGGGCACCGTCATCTCAATTTCTCCTGGCTCGTCGAGAATCGCAGGCTGGACCATTTCCACGCAAGAGCTTGCGTGGTGGAACGGCAATGGCTATGGGGTCGAGCCTGCGGACGGACAATGCCACCTTGATTTGTTTGGGTTTCACGACCACTTTCCTTCAGCCGTGATCTCGCAGTCCATTGCAACGGTGCCTGGTGCAGACTATAGGGTCTCCTTCGACGTGGGCCGCTATAATGCCAACAGCCAGATCCGGGTTCGTGCCGGGAGCGAGTTTGCCGATTTCGCCAGCGATGGCATCGGCATCAGTTGGAAGACCGCCACTTGGGTATTCACGGCCACTTCAACGAGCACGCTACTAAGCTTCGAGGCTGGCCCACAGTCCGCGACGATCCATGCCGGGCTCGACAACGTGGTTGTGACAAGGGAATCAATCCCTAGGTATTTCCCGGGTACCGAACACTGGTACGAATGCGTGTACATACCAGACGGCGTCTACTGGGAGGAGGCACGTCAGCTTGCAGACATCCGCGGGGGATATCTCGCGTGCATTGGGTCCGAAAGTGAAAACGACTTTGCCTACAGCTTGGTTGAAACCCGCACCTTTAGCGATTCAAGTGTGTTCGGGGACCGAATTGGCCCATGGCTCGGCGGTTTTCACGAAAGCAACGGAGCTTGGCAGTGGATTAGCGGTGAGCCGTTCACTTTTTCCTACTGGTACCCAAGCCAGCCAGATTACTACGGAGGCGGCAGGCAGAGAAACGCATACTATAGATACACCGTGGTTGATTCCAGTTGGGTAGATCATCCGGGTGGGCCACTCGCTGGCTTCTACGCTCCACGGGGGTATGTGGTTGAGTTCGATAATCCCCCTGTGATCGGACAAATAGAACTCTCCGGATACCTCCCCGATGAAGCGGGCGAAGTGATCACGATCGAGCAACTTCAAGGCGGCACCGTTATTGGGACAAAATTGGTCACGCTCCAACCAGGCGGTCATTTTTCTTTCACTTCGCAGGTCACAGGCCCAACCTCGCTGCGTGCCAAGGGCAATACGTTCCTCGCGAAAACAGTTGCTGTAACCAACCTCGGCAACGGTCTGGTCACTTTGTCCAGCGCGATCCTTACAAACGGCGATTGCGATGGCGACAACGAGGTCGGCATTGCGGACTACGCCATCCTCTCTTACGCCTACGGCTCCTCAGTCGGCGATGGAAACTGGGCTGAGAACGCAGACCTCAATGGAGACGAGACCGTTGACATCGCCGACTACGCGATCCTGAGCGCCAACTACGGGGAGGTTGGCGACTAGGGTCGAAACTCAATCCTGTGCCACGTCGTTTTGGCGCACGCCGGGCAGGGGAGGCGCGTGCGCGGGTTGCCTTTCGCCTTCCACCGGATCCCGCTGAGGTCCCAAATAGAACGCGAATGGCCGCACTCGCAGACCACCTTCCAAGCCCGAGAGTCCGCCTCCATTTGCGCCGCCCACTTCTTCGGCAGGATTCGGGTCATGATTTTTTGAAAGCCTGTCATGGTTCGGATGATGGCAGGCCCGAGGCTAGCGGAAAAGTTGGCGTAAACTAGATTCATGTCCGCCGAAGGCTATCGCTATAAGGGAGTCGCTCGCAATGGCAAGATCGAGCTTGAGCCCGGTGTTGTCGTGCCTGAGGGCGCTGAGGTCATCGTGCTTTTCGAGCCCGCCATCGAAGACGATGCCCGGAGGCAAGAGGCTAAGCTTAGGCTTCTCGAACAAATGGAGAAGGGTTTCCACTTGGGCGGCGGCCCTTATCTAAGCCGCGAGGAATTGTACGGTGAGACCGGCCGGCCACGAGACTAACGTGGTATTCATCGACACGAACATCCTCGTTTATGCCTTTGACGCGGACGATGCTGAGAAGCACATTGTCGCCGATACGATCATTCGTGACCTCCTTCTTCGGAATGTGCTCTGCCTCAGCACTCAAGTATTGAACGAATTCTATTGGAACATCACGAGCGTCCGCCGACCTCAGCGACTTGATCACGCCGTTGCCTTACGGATCATTGAGGACCTGATTCAGCAGTCGCGTATCGTTGCGTTAACGCCAAGCCTAACGCTTGAGGCCCTCAGGGTATTGCCCGTTCACACGCTTTCGTTCTGGGATTCCCTCATCTGGGCGGCGGCCAAGGCCGCTGGCTGTTCCGTCGTCTATTCCGAGGACTTTCAGCATGGTCGCGTGCTCGAAGGCGTTCGGTTCGTGAATCCGTTCTTGGCTTCGCCATAATAGGCTTCATGAAGCGCTTCGCCCGACTTGCCTGCCTCGCCTTCGGCATCATCCCAATCGCGATCTACTCGACCCAACAGCCCGCCGCTCCGACCAGCGAGCAGGTGTTCAAGGACATCAAGGTCTTCAAAGGCGTCCCCGCTAGCGACTTGATCCCGGCGATGGAGTTCATGTCGGCATCGATGGGCTACCAGTGCAAGGACTGCCACGACCCCAAGGACTACGCGGCTGAGACGCCGGTGAAGAAGACCGCGAGAGAGATGGTCGAACTACAACGCGACATCAACACGAAGTACTTCAAGGGCCGCCTCGAAGTGACGTGCATGTCCTGTCACAACGGCAAGGAGCACCCCGCTGGTGCACCGATTCCGACCGGAGTGACCATGCGCCACGAGCGGCTAGATGATGCGCCGGAACCCAAGATTCTCTTCGCCGAGATGCTTCAGGCGGTGGGAAAAAACCCGGGTGCGCTCATTCGAACCGGCACCCTGACCTCGCCCGACCTAGAAACCCATAAGATCAAGACGGAGCCGATCGAGTTCATTCAAGCTGCAGACGGCAAGTTCCGGATGATCGCGGGCGACAAGAATGTCGGCTTCGACGGGACGCAAGTCTGGTACGGCAAGGACCCCATGGTCGACGAACCGGCGGCGATCTTTGGCCGAATCGGACGGGCATGGCGCGGGGAGAAGGCCTTTGATGGCCTAAATCAACCAACGGTCGTCGGCAAGAGCAAGGTTGGCAACGCAGAAGCCTTCGTGGTCGCGGCAACGCGCCCGGCGAGCACGTCGTCCGAACAACTCTACTTCGATAGCAAAACCCACCTACTGCTGCGCCTCGTAAACGTACGCCGAAGCACGATCGGTGCGGTGATTTCGGCCATCGACTACTCGAACTACAAGGACGTGAGCGGCACCAAAGTTCCGATGAAGGTCGTCGTTACCTTCCCCGGCAACGACCAGTGGGTGATGGATTTCAAGTCGGCCAAGGTCGAGAGTTCGGTCAGCGACGCGCTCTTCAAGGTCGGCGGCTAATGTCCGTTCTTCAAGTCCGCGATCTTGAGGTCTCGTTTGGCCCCGCGCGCATCTTGCGCGGGGTCAGCTTCGATCTTGAGCGCGGACAGACACTGGGAGTCGTGGGTGAGTCCGGTTGCGGCAAGTCGATGACCGGCCTCGCGATCATGGGTATGGTCCCTCCGGCCGGACGAGTTTCGGCGGGAAGCATGATGTTCGAGGGGCGCGACTTGGTCGGCTTGCGCCCCAAGGAGTGGCTTGCCATCCGCGGACAGGAAATCGCGATGGTCATGCAGGACCCGTTCACCGCCCTCAATCCGATGATGCGCATCGGTGAGCAGATCGCGGAGGTCTTTCGGCTTCATCTGGACATGGACGCGAAGACCGCTTGGGATAAGTCGGTCGAAATGCTGGGCAAGGTTGGGGTGCCCGCGCCCGAATCGGCGGCACGGAAGTATCCGCACCAGATGAGTGGCGGACAGAGGCAGCGTGTGGTCATTGCGATTGCGTTCGCGTGCAAACCCAAGATCCTGATCGCAGACGAGCCGACGACCGCGCTCGATGTCACGCTTCAAGCCCAAATCCTCCGCCTGATCCGCCAGTTACAGGAGGAAGAAGGCACGGCGGTCATGCTGATCTCCCACGACATCGGCGTCATCGCCTCGCTGGCCTCGCGCATCGCCGTGTATTACGCGGGACGCGTTGTCGAAACAGGACCGACCGAGAGTGTCCTCCAAAGTCCGCGTCACCCGTACACGCAAGCCCTGCTCAACGCGCTGCCCGACCCGTCGAAGCAGCGACTGGAGGCGATTGCCGGACAGCCACCTGACCTCACCAAGCCGATCCCGGGCTGCGCGTTCGCGCCGCGATGTCCGGTTCGATTCGAGCAGTGCAGCGACGATCCGCCCATGATCGCGGTTGACGAGACACATGGCGCAGCGTGCTGGCGTGTCCGGCAGGCCGCCACAAGCAGCAAGGCATGAGAACACGCGTCCTCTGCCCGGCCAAGCTGAACCTCTCCCTCATTGTCGGGCGCCCCGACGCTACCGGCTACCACCCGATCCGGACCGTCTTCCAGGCGATTCGGCTGTTCGATGAGCTGATCCTCGATAGTGACGCCCAGGAGACTTCGATCCAGGTCGAGGGCATGGACTTACCGACGGAGAACACGCTGACGAAAACCCTGCGCTTGGTCGGTGAAGCCCTCCGGGTTCCTCCGCTCAAGATCACCCTTTCCAAGCGAATTCCAGCCGAGTCGGGACTGGGGGGCGGGAGTTCGGATGCGGCGGGGTTGCTGCGGGGACTTGATGCGTATCTGGTTGCGCCGATTCCAGAGCAACTCAAGTTCGAGATCGCGGTTGCAGTTGGGGCCGACGTGCCGTTCTTCCTCGTCGGTGGGCGGGCGCTGGGCGAGGGGTACGGCGAACGCCTCACACCCCTCCCTGACCCTCCCGAGACATGGTTTGCGTTGGCGCGGCCGAACGTGGGTGTCTCGACAGCTCAGGCCTACGCCGCGCTCGATGCCCTCGACTACCCGCGACCGACCGATGCGCCGCTCGGGGTGAACGACTTCGAGCGTGTTGCCCCTTGCGAATCGACCGACCTGATCGAACGGCTCCAAGCCCTCGGCGCGAGCCGGGCGATGTTGAGCGGGTCGGGGTCGGCGGTGTTTGGGGAGTTCGAGTCGGAAGGTCAGGCGGCGCTGGCGGCGGGGGTTTTGGCGCGGGAAGGGGCCGTTTGGACGGCAGTCGCGTCTTCCCTGCCTCGGCGGACGAGTATGGTGGAGGCGCTGTGATGGATGTCGTGATCCTGGCCGGTGGTAGGTGTGCTCCTGACTTGGCGGAGGCAGCAGGGACCGAGCATCGAGCGATGCTGCCGGTTGGCGGGAGACCGATGGTCGAAATCGTGCTCGCGGCAGTGGCGCATCTGGGCGATCCGGTTGTCGTTGGTGGACCGGAGGGGCTCGCGAAGCGACAAGTCGAGGGCGGGCGCTCGTTCATCGAGAGCCTCGGGCGCGGGCTGGGCGAAGTGCAGACCGAGAACTTCCTCCTCGTGACCGCCGACTTGCCTTTCCTGACCCGCGAAGGGGTCGACGACTTCATCGCGCGATCCGATCCGAGCCTGCTTCTCAACTACCCGATCGTCGACGTCAAGGTCGCGGAGGCGGCGTATCCGGGCATGAAGCGGACGGCGATCAAGCTGCGCGAGGGGCGATTCACGGGCGGCAATGTGGCCCTCATGAAGACCGCCGCCATGCGCAAAGCGCTGCCGATCATGGAGCAGGCGTACGCGGTGCGGAAGAAGCCGTTTAAGCTCGCCTCGATGATCGGGGTGCGGACGCTGTTTCGAGTCGTCGCCGGTCAAGTCCTGCCGCGCACGCTGACGATCTCGGTCCTCGAGAAGGCGATCGCCAAGTTTCTCGGAGGCCCAGTGCGGGCTGTTGTTACCCCCTTCCCCGAAATTGGAGCGGATATCGACACGCTGGAGCAGTGGCGGGCGGTTTCCGGAGCATCTACCCGTGGGAGGGTGGATGCATAGCCTCCAATAGCCTAACGCCTAGGCATACAGCGTCCCTACCGGTGCATGCCTCCCCGCAAACAGAAAAAGCCCCACCGAAGTGGGGCTCCTCAAAGTATCGTATCCGCGCAACGTGCATATCTTCCGGGAGGTTGCCCACCAAGTACTTCCGCCGCTGAGAGGCTTAACTGCCGTGTTCGGGATGGGAACGGGTGTTTCCCTCTCGCCATGATCACGCGAATACAAACTGTCAGCGCTAAAGCGCTTTGACAGTTGCACACCGATTAGTAGATTGCGCATTAAACGAACCGAGTGAAAGCTTATTTTTAAGCCCTCGGTCAATTAGTACCGCTCAGCTCAACACATTGCTGTGCTTACACACGCGGCCTATCTCCTAGTGATCTTCTAGGGACCTTACTCATAGATGGGATATCTAATCTTGGGGTGCGCTTGGCGCTTAGATGCTTTCAGCGCTTATCGCTGCCCGACGTGGCTACCCAGCGTATGCCCCTGGCGGGACAACTGGTACACCAGAGGTCGGTTCATTCCGGTCCTCTCGTACTAAGAACGACTCCCCTCAAATATCCTACGCGCGCAGTGGATAGGGACCGAACTGGCTCACGCCGTTCTGAACCCAGCTCGCGTGCCTCTTTAATCCGTGAACTCCGGAACCCTTGGGACCGTGTACAGCCCCAGGATGAGACGAGCCGACATCGAGGTGCCAAACCATGCCGTCGCTGTGAGCGCTCGGGCAAGATCAGCCTGTTATCCCCGGGGTAGCTTTTATCCGATGAACCCTGGCGTGCCCACGCACCACCAGAGGGTCACTTAGACCGACTTTCGTCCCTGCTCGACTTGTTGGTCTCACAGTCAAGCACACTATATACCTATACGCTCGACGCCTGATTTCCGACCAGGCTGAGTGTGCCTTTGTACGCCTCCGTTACCTTTTGGGAGGCGACCGCCCCAGTCAAACTACCCGCCACAGAATGTCTCCACACCGGATAACGGTGCGGGTTAGTAAACCAGATGTAAAAGGGTGGTGTTCCATTGGTGCCGAGGCTCCCACCTACGCTCTACATCTACAACCAGCTTACAATCTGAAGGTGTAGTAAAGCTCCACGGGGTCTTTCCGTCCTACTGCGCGGAACCCGCATCTTCACGGGTGCTACAATTTCACCGAGCTTCTCGTTGAGACAGTGCCCAAGTCGTTACGCCTTTCATGCGGGTCGGTATTTAGCCGACAAGGAATTTCGCTCAATGTCTTACTCTTTGCCTTTTCGGCTTCGAGCGGATGATTCTGTTTTGAGCTGAATCATCCCTGCATGTCGCCATGCAGATGGGACCATCTCTTTATTCGGAATGAACTTTGACTTTCCGAATATCTAGCGTATGGCCTCTGAGGATTTCCCGACGGATCGGGATCTTTCCTGCTGATTATCTGCACTCTGATATTTTCACGGCTGACCCGTTGATCAACTCGTAACCAGAGATACTCAGACTTTCCAGCATATAGCTAGATTTTACTAAGGCAGTGCATATTCCTACCTTAGGACCGTTAGAGTTACGGCCGCCATTCACCAGCACTTCACTTCAATGCTTCAGATTGCTCCTGACATCTCCGCTTAATGGACTGGCATTGGGCAGGCGTCAGCCCCTATACATCGACTTTCGTCTTAGCAGAGACCTGTGTTTTTGGTAAACAGTCGCCTGGGCTGCTTCGCTGCGGCCTCTTTCGAGGCGCCCCTTCTTCCAAAGTTACGGGGCTCGTTTGCCTAGTTCCTTAACGAGAGTTCTCTCGAACGCCTTAGTCTCCTCGACTCACCTACCTGTGTCGGTTTGCAGTACGGTTTGATGCAGTATAAGTTTAGAAGCTTTTCTCGGCCCCCCTCAGTCCCAGTTCGTTCATGCCGAAGCAATCCCTTCCCCCCGGCCCCACCCTTTGAAAAGCCATCTATTAAACAGCTGGGTTATCCCGGTAGCCCACAACAACCAACGGTGTGGGATGAAACATCAAGAAGCGTCCCTCCATCACTACTGCACCAAGGTCCGGAATTTCAACCGGATGTCCATCGGCTACGCCTTCTGGCCTCGCCTTAGGGACCGCCTAACCTCCGTCTGACGAACATAGCCGGAGAAACCTTAGGTTTTCGGCGTTGGGGATTCTCACCCCAATAATCGCTACTCATGCCTGCATTCTCGCTCCTATCCGCTCCACCAGTGCTTACGCTCTAGCTTCACTGCTGAACAGGACGCTCCCCTACCGATCACCGCTCATGCGGGATCCCGTAGCTTCGGGAATAGACTTTAGCCCCCTTACATTTTCCGCGCAAAATCACATTCGGCCAGTAAGCTATTACGCACTTTTTAAAGGGTGGCTGCTTCTAAGCCAACCTCCTGGCTGTTTACGCGATTTCACATCGTTTCACACTTAGTCTATGTTTAGGGCCCTTAGCTGACGATCTGGACTGTTTTCCTTTTGACCACGGAGCTTATCCCTCGTAGTCTCACTGCTATGCTAATTATACGGTATTCGGAGTTTGGTTGGGTTCAGTAAGCTGGTAGGCCCCCTAGCCCATTCAGTGCTCTACCCCCGTATAAAAACGCATAACGCTGCACCCAAATGCATTTCGGGGAGAACCAGCTATCTCTGCGTTCGATTGGCATTTCACCGGACTAACCACAGCTCATCCCGAGATTTTTCAACATCAATGAGTTCGGTCCTCCATGTTGTGTTACCAACACTTCA
>JAIBBE010000091.1 GCA_019694835.1 Fimbriimonadaceae bacterium
GACCCCGATTTCATTTTGAGAGTGTCCTCACGGGATCGGGTCCGTGGTCGACCTCCTTTCGAACTGAGCCTTTCGACGCAATGTCGACACGGCTCCATCATGGCGGAGGAGGGTACCTGGATGCAAGCGCAATCACGCCGGGCCAAGGTGCTATGGTCCACCTGCTCTCCATGGATGGGACCTCAACCTACATGCGGTCTCGACGCGAGAGCGGGTCATTCGTGCTCAATGAGCTCGGATGAGCGCATTACGACGAGGAACTCGCCACAGAGACCTGCTATCTGTAGATCAACCGCCATCCTGAGCGGGAGATTGGCACCCAACCAGTGCTTGCTGCTGACAAGCCCCGACGCGGCGCAGAGTGTCCTCCGTCCACTCTGCTTGCTTTCGGGGCTTGCAGCAGAAGCACACGTTCGGCGGGCAGAGCATGGCCCCTACTGGATGAAGGTACCGACTGAGCCCTTGGCCGCCCTGCAAGGAGCAACGAGACAGTGACATCGCACAAGGATGGAGCTCACGAATGAGCGCTCATGACGACTCCAACGAACTCGGCCGGCGCATATGTGACGCCCTTCTGGCCGCGTTCCGCGAACACGATCCTTCTGCATACTGCAAGCACGCAAAGACAATGTGTGCCTTTGGCGTTGCCGAGGGTCCGAATTTCGCATATGCGCTGCACCGACGACGAACTGCCAGCCTCGATATCTACTTTCCAAGCACAGGAACCGACCACTTTGATCCGTTTGCCGGGATTGTTCCATCAATCCGTGCGACTCTCGGAACCGGATGGGCCGATAATTGGGCATGGCACTTTCCTCTTCAAGACGCAGCCACCGCACCCGATGCGGCGAGATTCCTATTCCGCTTTGCTCGACCTGGTGCCCGCGGTCGCGGAACGACTCAGGTTGTCGCCGTCCCACTTGAACAGAAGGGGACTGAAGGGCGAGACCTCCGCATCAAGGACGACCACGATCTCGCGACGATCCGCGAGTCTTCCGAACTGCCCATGAAACGCCTTCACAACAGGATGACGAATGCACTTTTGAATTTGACAGGGCGCACTTTTACTGTCCTTGAGGGAAGTCGTCCAGAGGCGCAATTTGACGCACTGCTCCAGCACTACAATGCGGAGGGGGAAGATCTCCTGATCGAGGTCAAGTCATCGACAAGCGTACCGGATGTGCGGCTCGCGATAGGCCAGCTCCTTGACTATCGCCGTTTCTTGGAGCGGCCCGAGCAAACGCATCTTGGAGTACTTCTGCCTGAGCAACCACCCCGTGAGATGAACGAGTTCATCGACAGCATCAACCGTCTGGTCGGGCGTCGGCTTGTCACTCTCTATTGGTTCAGCTCCCCCACAGGGCTCAACGAGATCCTGAGTTCCGATGGGCCCTTTCTTCGGCAAGAGGGCGATCAACGATGAACGACGTTTCTTCGGTGGTCCTATTCATAAGCTTGATCTGCCTCACATTGTCCTGCGGTGTCGAGTCCCAGCAGGGCGCCGGCGGGAATGGCCCGACAAGCACTGTACCCACGACACCACCCATCGTCCACAAGTGTGAAAACGACGGATCTTCATGCTCGTGTGACTACTCCTGCGACTTGAGTCTATACGAACTCGACTGTGATGGGAAGACATGCACTTGCCGCATCAACGGCACTGTCACGCACACGTTCGTGCAGGCGGGAGAATGCACACTGCAACAGCAGGATCCCAATGATGTGCGCAACGTCTTCGCCCTTTTCTGTGGAGAGAAGCCATGCTCCCAGATGTGAGGGAAGAGCCGCCGAACACGTGGCTGCTGCTGACAAGCCCCGACGCGGCGCACAGCGTCCTTCGGCCGCTCTGCTTGCTTTCGGGGCTCGCAGCAGAGCCACACGTTCGGCGGGCAACAGCTGGCAGGTCGGAGTGATGTCATGATTCGCTACGAGAACAACAGACCGGAGATCGACATCTTCACGGATGTCGAGCCCGACGATATCCTTGCCTTGGTTCTTCTCGCGCCATTTTTCAGGTTTCGGGCGATCTTTGTCGTGTGTTCCGAGAATCCACTGTGGCCCCGACTCCAGCACTTGGAGCGCATCCTCAATGCTTTGAGCATCGTGCCCGACCTTCTCCTTCCGCTCGGACATCAAGACGAGCACATCCTCGCCGGTCTGCCTCACCTGAACGCCCACTTCGCCAGCATGCCGCCAAGACTCTTGCTGTTGCTTGCGTCGTTCGAGCCTCTTTTGGAAGTCTTCAAGAGCGCCCCACAGGTACTCGCGAAACTCGATGCTGTTGCTTACGGTAGTGTCAACATCCGCTGGGCCCTTCGACGCAGCCCGGATTCCAAGCAGGATCTTCTTCGCCTGATAAATCACGGCTTCAGGTCACTCTCGGTCTTCGAGACCTACTTTGCGTACGGTGACGCTCCCAATAGCTTCAACCCGACGGATACTCCCCGAACTTGCTCATTGCTCCAGAAGTCCACGCATCCCGCCTGCATCTGTCTCGTCGAGTGCATCAAAGAGTGGAACCGATTCCTCCTCGCATCGCGGGTAGATGCGTTGCTTCCTCACGCCCCTCGGCTCGCTCGAGACTTGAACATCGAACGCTCAGGGGAAATCCGACTCACACCCGAGGCGAGGAGCACCCTGCAAGCCATGGCGGCTGACAAAACGTTTCCCGCCTTCACGAAGGCGCGCGTCATACTCAGTATCGCAAGCGCAATCGACACACAATTCGTCGCCGCCGATCCAGGAGCGGCAATCTTGGCGATCAGCCTATTTGGCGATCAGAGCACCTCTGATCCAGTCAGTGCGTCGATGAGAGCCTCAGTGGTGCCTCACGTCCAGCCAGTTCATGTCACGATTCCTGAGGCTTTTGTGGTCTTGGGCAGGGTCAGCCAGAGTCAGGTCGCGTACTTCACACCACTGGACGCGAGCGCGAAGTACCTCACCATGGTGGACGATTGCGTCGCCCGCGTGATCCTGGCTCACATCGAGCAGCGTGACGTGTGATGGGAAGGCCGCCGAACACG
>JAIBBE010000151.1 GCA_019694835.1 Fimbriimonadaceae bacterium
CGGGTGGCCCAGGCGCTGCGCATGCTGGTCCTGCGGGCGTCGCTGGGTGGGCGCGGTATCGAGGTCATCGGCACCGACGCCCTGGCACGTTGGTGCAAGGATCCGGCCTCGGTGTTCCTGGGCTTCGGCTTCGAATGGCGGCCAGTGCATTCGCAACGGCTCTACGAGCTCGCCAAGATCGACTACCGGGAATTTGCGGTGTCACCACGCCTGCTGCGGCTGCTCGGCTACAACGCCAAGCCCCAGCCGGACGCCGAGATCGGTCTGCGCTACATCCACGGCGTCGAACCGAAGGAAGGCCCCCTGCACCGGCCGCTGCAAAATTTCGAGGGCGGTACGCTGCTGGTCGGCACCACCCAGTCCGGCAAGGGTGTGGCGCTCGCCAACCTGATCACCCAGGCGATCCGGCGCGGCGATGTCGTGATCGTCATCGACCCGAAGAACAGCCGGCGGCTCAAACGCGTCGTGGAGCGCGCCTGCGCCGACTACCGCGAGCCGGACACCTTCCTGGAGTTCCACCCGGCCTTCCCGGAGCGGGGCGTGCGCCTGGACTTCACCTTCAACTGGCAAAAACCCACCGAGATCGCTTCGCGCATCCAGTCGATCATGCCGCCGGACACCGCCGGCGCCTTCTCGGCCTTCGGCTGGGATGCGGTCAACGTCGTGGTGCAGGGCTTGGTCGAGATCGAAGAGCGGCCGAATCTGGTGAAGCTCACCAAGTACATCGAGAGCGGCATCGAGCCGGTTCTGGAAAGCTCACTGCGCCGCTACTACGACCAGACCCTCGGCGCCGGCTGGCGCGAACTGCCCGAGATGAAGAAGCTGCTCCACGACGCCCACCGCGGCAACCTCAAGCGCCCGTCGGAAGCGGCCAGCGCCGACCTGATGGCCTTCGTCGCCTATTACGAGCACCACATCGCGCAGAACCTGCGCAACAAGGTGATCGACGCCCAGGTACGGACCTTCCGCCACAACCGGGAGCACTACCAGAAAATCACCGCCAACCTGCTCCCCATCTTGTCGATGCTGACCTCGGGCGATCTGGGGAAGAGCCTCTCGCCCGACCCCTTCGATGCAGACGACAGGCGGCCGATCATGAACTTCGAGAAGATCGAGCGGGCCGGTCATGTGCTCTACATGTGCCTGGACTCCTTGCCCGATCCGTCGGTCGCCTCGGCGATCGGCGCCCTGGCGCTGGCCGACCAGGCGGCACTGGCCGGCATGCGCTACAACCTCGGCAGCTATCGGCGCATCGCGCTATTCGTCGACGAGGTCTCAAACGTCATCAACCAGCCGCTGATCGAGATCCTCAACAAGGGCGCCGAAGGTGGCATCTTCACCACCTGCGCGATGCAGACCCTGGCGGACCTCGCCAGGCGGTTGGGCAGCGAGGACGCCGCGCGCATGGCGCTGGGTAACCTGAACAATCTGATTGCGTTGCGCACCAAGGACCGGCCGACCCAGGACTTCGTGGTCGAGACCTTTGGCAAGACGGCGATCCATACGATGCGGGTGGGCTTGAGCCACGGCGCGGACGCTCATCTTGGTGACTTCTCATCGAGCTATTCCACCCAGCTCACCGAGAGTTTCGAGGAGATGGTGCCAGCCGACGTGCTGGGGAAGCTGCCCAACCTCCAGTACTTCGCCTCCGTGTCGGGCGGCCGGATCATCAAGGGGCGGTTTCCGATCCTCGATCCCGATGCGACGCCGCGCCGCGCGCCGGGGAAAGCGCCATGATCCGCGCCGTCGCCGTAGTATCGCTGCTCATCCTGCTGGTGCTCGTGCTGTATGTACCCGCGGCACATCCGCCGGAGCGCTTCCTCGCCCAACTACGCGCCGAGCATGCGGCGGCGGCTGCGTACTGGGGCGGCGAGCCGGCCACCCGCATGCTAAATCGGTCGCTGAAGATGCAGGAAACGACGGCCGAGATTACGCCGGTTCCTGCCGCGAAGGATGCGCCTTCGCCTGCGGGCGTGAATGGCGCCGTGTCCCGAGAGATGTCGTCGGTCAACCAGCGCCTGTTCAACAATGCCTACTTCCGCGCCGTCGACGCCCTGCTCCTGCTCGCCAGCTACCGGTTCGCCGCTCTGCTCGAATGGCTGCCCGAGTTGATGGCGTTCGTCTTGGCCGCACTCCTTGACGGCGGGTTTGCACGGCTCATCAAGGCCAAGGAATTCCTGCAGCACGATCCGGAGATGTTCGCGCTCTACGCGAGCCTAGGCATCATTTCTCTCTGCGCGACGGTCATTGGTTTCGTGCTGCCGGTGACGCTGCATCCGTTGCTGTTGCCTTGCGTGCCGCTGGTGGTCGGGGTGCTGGCGGGACGGGCGGTGGGGTGTTTTCACCGGCGGGGGTAGGCGATCCGCAGCCTGTCCAGAATCCAGGTGTCGGCCCCTGACCGCCATGTGGGAGGCGTACCAAAATGTGAGAGCAGTCGGATTCTTCCAAGTACTTCACGATCGATCCAGACGCCCCTGCGAGCGGAACCGAGCGTCACAAGTACAGTAACAGCTTGCCGACCTACTGTGGCTCCAGCCTCCCTTGTCACGCCTTGTCACGCGCCGACCCCCGCACGCGAGATACGTCGGCGAGACGAAGGAAAGCCAGACCGAAGCATTGCTGGCCCGTCAATGCTGAACTCCACCATGCCAAAATGCCTTAGCATAGCCCATGCCAGGGAACGGACTGGTATGAGTATAAGGATGGCTTTTATGTGTGAGGGATAGTTATAATCAAGATTCGCTCTAAGGAGCTCGACCACCTAGGCCGCTCCCCTTAGGAAAATGCTGTTCGCGGGAAAAAAGCAGAGATACATTGATGAATTTGAGCGAGGTCAGTACACGCGCTCTGCCCTCTCTTGGCTCGCCAATCGCTGGATTGGACCAGTTCTCTCGCCATGAAATCGGTCGCCTTAACCCCGGACACCGCAGGATTTCCACGGCAAAGGGGACGAGGTGAACCTTCCGGAACTACGCCTTCGCTTGTCCTACCGAACCGGACGAGACGATCTCGTCAAGGACTTCTTTAATCCGTGCCTTGAGTCCTCTGTACTCTATCGGCGCGCTGCAGGCTACTTCACCAGCTCGGGGCTCGCATTGGCTGCTCGGGGAGTGGCTAGTCTTGCTGCCCGACGCGGCAAGATGCAGCTTGTCGTATCTCCATATCTTGAACCGGATGATGTCGAAGCCCTACGGGCCGCATCCGAAACTCCGCTGGATGCCTTGCGCGCGATTGCAGCGAGAAGTCTTGCCGATATCGAAGATGCGTTGATCAAGGACCGTCTCAATGCGCTCGCCTGGCTTGCGGCATCAGGACTCCTTGAGATCAAGCTCGCCCTTCGGCTTGACTCACAAGGGGGATACGCTCGCGGCATTTTCCATGAGAAGGCGGGCGTCTTTACGGATGCACACGATAATCACATAGCTTTTTCAGGCTCCTCCAACGAGACTGCTGGCGGCTTGTTGGAGAATTTCGAGAGCATCAAGGTCTTCTGCTCATGGAAAGATACAGAAGGAAGAGTGCAGGAAGAAGTCGATAACTTCGAGGCCCTATGGAAAAACGCGACGCCCGGACTCAAGGTACTTGATTTCAGCTCCATCAGCAAGGATTTGCTCGACCGATATCGTGACCCCGAGCACCCACCGCCTGGCGTCAATCCACACGAGATTCGGGAGCCGGCAAAGTCCAGCGTCTTTCGACCCCCGGTGGGCTTCGATCTTCGCCCTTATCAAAAGGATGCAATTCGCGCCTGGAGCAAGAACGGGGGGCGCGGCATCCTTGCCATGGCAACTGGTTCGGGCAAAACACTTACCGCGCTTACTCTCGCCAGCAAGGTCGCCGAAAAGAACCGTTCGCTGGTGCTCATTGTCGTTTGTCCCTTTATTAACCTCTGCCGGCAGTGGATACGTGAAATGGCAACTTTTTGCCTAACGCCTATTCCTGCTTTTGAGGGTCGAGAGCGCTGGCAAGCGTTGATGGAAGAAGGCTATCAACGCCTCTCACTGGGACTGTCTCAGGTACATGCGATCGTCACAACCAACGCGACATTCATGAGCGAGAGCTTCCAGGCTCGACTACAGCCTCGAGTTGCGGCTGGTGCATTTCACCACCTTTTGATTGCTGATGAAGTCCACAACCTTGGCGCCCCAGGCATCAAGACAGTGCTTCCGGATGGCATTTCGATGCGACTTGGCCTATCAGCCACGCCCGAACGGCATCACGATCCCATCGGCACACAGGCCGTTACGGATTATTTTGGGAAGATCATCTACGAATACACGTTGGACCGAGCCATCGCGGAGGGTCGCCTTTGTCCCTACCGCTACTATCCGATTGTCGTTGCCCTAACCGAATCCGAGGCCGAGGAATACGCTGAGATTTCCGCCAAGCTCGTCAGAATCATGCCGGCAGCCGACACAGACGACGACATCGAGCAGGCAGCGATGCGCCTTCTGATCAAACGTGCCCGTCTATTAGGCGGTGCGGCCAACAAGATGATTGCCCTCGATAAGTTGATCTCCTCCCTCCCCGAGAGACCACACAAAGCCATTTTCTACTGCGGAGACGGGCGAACAACCGACAGCATTACCGACGACGAAGTACGCCAGATTCAGGCCGTGGCTCGGCTGCTCGGGGAGAAGCATGGACTGCGTGTGCGCAACTTTACTTATCGTGAAACTGCGCAGGAGCGTGACGAAATTCTGCGAGATCTTGCCAGTGGGTTCCTCGACGGCGTTGTGGCAATCCGCTGCCTTGATGAAGGCATTGACCTGCCAGACCTCCGAATGGGCTTTTTGTTGGCGAGTTCAACAAATCCACGTCAGTTCATACAGCGCCGCGGACGATTACTCAGAAATGCTTCCGGCAAGTCGCGCGCGTTAATTTACGACTTTATCATCTCTCCACCCGATTTTGGCGGCGGGCAGGATGATGACGCTTTCAATATGGAGCGAGGACTGTTTCGACGCGAGCTTACGCGAATTGTGGAGTTCTGCCAGATGGCGGAAAACGGCCCTGAGGCTCTTGGCTCTCTGCGCGAGCTACGCATCAAGAATAATCTATTAGCGGGATGAGTTAGATGTTCAAGACCTCTGTGCTCGAACTACACCAACCCGAAGGGGCCGTGCTGTTCAATCTGACCGCTTTTCCTTCCGGACCGGCGGCCGTACTTGACCGAATCCCAGACGGGCAGAGTGGTATCTACGCTTGGTTTCGATCGTTTCAATTTAGCGATACGCCGGACCAATTTACTGAGGATCTACTTGCAGCCATTCGTGCCCCGAAATTCCAGAGCCGTACTGGTGATCTGGCGCCGTACTACGAGGTGAATCTTCGGTCGAAAAGTTACATTCCAGCAGGCAAGGAACATGCGCTCCGAGAAGCACTTAAGAACGAGCCGTTTCTCAGTGCAATGAGATTCGCGCTGGAGTGGTCCATGCTTTTCCAAACTCCCCTCTACGTCGGCAAGTCAGCCGACCTGAAATCGCGCGTTGGTCAGCATATGAATAGTGGGAGCGTCTTGAGACGACGCCTCTTTGAAGCAGGGGTAGACATCGATAAGACTTATCTGCTGCTTGTTCCAACTCCCGACGCGCCCGACATGGCACCGGTGGCTGCAGAGCTTTCGGAGTCAGATGCGAACGAAGCGCCTCCAGCCTATGAGCTTTTGTTCGAGGAAGTTTTTTCGAGACTCTTCAATCCAGCATTCACAATAAGACTAGGCTAAAAGCAATGAATTTCATACCACCGGTGGTTGATACACAGTCCGATTTGCGCAACTACAACGTCCCCATATATGGGATCAAAGGAGAGTTCTCGCTTTCCTCTGCAGTAAAGGTGCCTTATTTCACCTGCCTAATGGATCTCAATCGGGTCACCCAAGAGCTGAAGACTCACGAGGAGGTAAACCCCTCCTTGGACACCACCTACAGTCTCGCAGAGCTGTTTCAACGTCAGATTGACATCGAGCGCGTCAAGCGGGAGATCGTTGATGGCTATCTGCGATTGCACAACAAGATCAAGTTCTTCAACAGTCTAACCATCGTCCTGCTACCGAAGAATCAGGACGGAAAGATTGTCTCGGAATTCGAGAACTATGAGAACAACGATCCGCCAATTCCGGATCCGCAATTCGGTCCGTTTGATAGCTTCTTCTCGTCTGGCCAGGCCGCAGATGTTAAAGCCGTATTTGGCGGTGTTCAGTTCGTCACCACAAAGACGGAGAATCTCGCGCGGCTCCGGTGGGACAAGAACCGCGTAGACGCCGTGGCGGTCGATGGGCAGCACCGGCTACGCGCGCTAAAACTATGGATGGACGGGAAGAACCAACAGCTCAGCGACATTGAACGCCCCACCCGCATCCCCATTATCTTTCTGATGCTTCATGAAGCTGCCGGCTTCGTCGGAGCTGCCAACGGCAGCACCTCAGGGATCAAAGGGATTGCACGCGAGATATTCACTGACCTCAACAAGAATGCTCGTGAAGTCGATCTCGCTACCCAAATTATCCTTGATGACCTCAGCGTAGAGTCGTGTTGCGTTCGCGCGTTGGTCACCAATGCGACTTGCACCGATGACGACGACCTGTTGCCACTTTCCCTCCTACGATGGCAAGAAGCGAATAACCGGTTCGATCAAAAGTACTACCTGAATTCCCAGGGCTCCCGCAGCTACCCACATGTCGTTGACCTCACAGGAAAGTCGTTGACGATCATGCACTTGCAGCACCTCTGTTCACAGCGCCTCGATTTGTGTAGTTTCCTGCCTTTTTGGACGGGCGATGGAGACGGACAAGTTGTTGGCCTTGGTCGAAGTGTTCGAAGGGCTCGAAGACTGGCGCAACGCGCAGCAGACGCGCCACCGGCTGGGCGAATTGCTGACGGTGGCCGTGTGCGCGGTGCTCAGTGGTGCGGACGATTTCGAGGAGATTTCGCAGTGGGGCCAGGCGAAGCTGGAGTGGTTGCGCGGCTTCCTGAAGCTGGACTACGGCATCGCCTCGACCGACACCTTCGAGCGCGTGTTCGCGCTGCTCGACCCGAAGAGCTTCGAGCGCGCCTTTCGCAGTTGGGTCGGGTTGGTGATTCCGGCGCTCGGGCACGAACAGATCATCGCCATCGACGGCAAGACCAGCCGACGCACGACGAGCAAGGCGGCCGCCGCGCCGCTGCATCTGGTCAGCGCGTTTGCTGCCGAAGTGGGTGTAGTGCTCGGGCAGACGGCTACCGATCAGAAGTCGAACGAAATCACCGCGATTCCCGAGCTGTTGCGCGTGCTCGACATCAAGGATTGCATCGTCACCATCGATGCGATGGGCACGCAGACGGCGATCGCGAAAATGATTCGCGAACGTGGCGGGCACTACGTGCTGTGCGTCAAGGACAACCATCCGACGCTGCTCGATTCGATCCTGCTGACCCACGCCGGCGTGGGTGGTCCGCTGGAGGCGAGCAGCACCAGCGAGACGCGCTCGCGCGGCCACGGACGCGAGGAAGTGCGCCTGTGCGAAGCCTTCGAAGCGGACGAAAGACTGTACAAGGCCGAGCAATGGGCCGATCTGAGGAGCTTCGCCACCGTCGAGCGCACGCGCATCGTCGGTGGCAAGAAGTGCGTCGAGCGGCGTCATTACATCAGCAGCCTGCCGCCCGATGCCGACAAGATTGCCCATACCGTTCGCAGTCACTGGGAAGTGGAGAATCGTTTGCACTGGTGCCTGGATGTTCAGTTCGCAGACGACTACGCGCGTGCCCGCACCGGGCACGTCGCCCACAACCTGGCGCTGGTGCGGCACATCGTCTTGAATCTCATCCGGCTGAACACCTCGCGCAAGGCCAGTATCAAGACCAAGCGATTGCTGGCGGCAACATCCGATGAGTACCGCGCCGAGTTGCTCGGATTCGAGCCGGAAGACGAGGATGACGATTGATGACGTTCGCGTAGCTGCGGGAGCCCTGCCTGAATTCCCTAGTAAACCTGCATCTCCTCGTCAAAGAGCTTCTTGACCTTAGAGCCCCGGGCCCGATGAACAGGACTGAGGTCCTGCACTTCATTGGCAACGTGTCGCAGCTTCTCGGAACTGGCATGCCAAGGAAACTCATGAACCAGGATGTTTCTCTTGAAGACTACTATCGGTCACAATTCTTCGAAGGCGATGACGATGAGCCGGTTGCGCCTTTCTCAGGCATTCCCTCGCACTATCTGCCAAGCGCGGTGGATGGATTCAAGGAGTATTTCGCGCCTTGGCTCCTAAGCTTACTCAAGAAGTTTGCTCCCTATGCCGAACTCATTGCATACGCACGACAACACAATCTTATCAACGGCGAATTTGGCCAATACCTTTCTCAGCCGCGAAGCCATCAAGAGCAACTCGGCAAGGATTTGGCATATATCCACGGAGAGCATTGGCGGAGGATAGTTATCGACGACCATAGCGCCGCCATCGAGAAAATTAAAGGCGTTGGCGGGGGCGTGCTTGGTGAGCAATGGGCCTTTAAGACCATTTTCCAGAAAGCCATAGTTCGCCTAGGGCGCACTATCTTTGTCGAGGTTGCAGAAGATGAGCGAGAGCGCTTCGGTACAGTAGACGACTATTTGGAATTTCTGAACTCCCTATACAAGGCGCAAATTTTGCGCGTACACGCAAGTTTGCCCGGAGCAACCCACGACTTGTGGACCTTTATCGCGGTCAATTACGGCAACCGCAAGATCAAAGTCAGCGCCACGAGCGAAGCTCGCATCCTGGGCCTTCTTACCCTCTGGTATTTTGGATGGCGCTACGCCAAGGAGCAGAAGAAAGTCATCTCCGCAAATGGCGTCAAAGGTGAAGGACTCATTCTGCCAAGCGAAATCCTTAAGTATCTTTCGACCAAAGGTGCCCAAGCAAAGTGGCCAACAGTGTATGACCATGTCGAGGCTCTACTGACGCTCTTTGGCGGTGCGGCTAACGCCGGCGTGATTAAGGGCACAGCAGAAGCGTTGCCTGAGGATGAATGCAAGCAGATCGGCAAGCAACGGTTGGAACAAGTATTCGCCGAGGGGTTGAAGCCTTTTGCCCAGGCTTTTGAAGAGGCAGAGCAAATCTAGAATCCGAGGAGCCCAAACGAATGTCAGATCAACAAGACAGCTCGGTCACGAAGGCATCGCTATCGCGTGCGCAAGAGCTATTCCGCTCGGCAAAGCCCGAATACAAAGAGCTCATCCGCGACTTTCTAAAGGAGGAGCGTGACGTAATGCACTTGAAGCGTCGCTCCGATATCCATCAGCGGCTATATGACCATATCAAGCGAGTGATCAAATGATTCTTGAGCGACTCGTTCTTGAGAACTTCCGCCAATTCAAGGGGCGGCAGGAGATCGTTTTCTCGGACTTAAAAGAGCGGAACGTCACAATTGTTCATGCCGAGAACGGTTTTGGTAAGACAACCGTCCTCAAGTCACTACTGTGGGCGCTGTATGGCCGCGACGGCCTGATGGGTTCCGATGGTAAGGAAGAAGATTTCGAGAAACCGGACGAAATCATCCACGAGGGAGCAGTGCATCGCGGGGGAGACCCGAACGGAATCTCGGCAACCGTACAACTGACCTTTAAGCACGACGATTCGCGGTATATCCTGACTCGCCGTCTTACGCTAGCCCAACAGAAATTGAGTTCTCGGCAGACTGACCTGACGCTTGAGGCAATGCGCGATGGCCAGACCTTCGCATTGGATCGGCCGCAACAGCGCATTCAAGCGATCGTGCCGGACGGGATCAGTGGCTTTCTGTTCTTCAATGGTGAACGCATTAACTATCTCGCCATGGAGCGCAACAGTGCGCAGGTTACCGAGGCCATTCACCAGATGCTCGGGCTGCGTCTACTGCAAACGACAATCGATGATCTGCGACACCAAAACGTTCGGGGCAAGCTGCGGGCCGAGCAGCGTGAGACTACGAATGAAGAAAAGCGCGAACTAATTGAGCGCCTGACTCAACGCGAATCAGACCAGAAGGAGCTCGAAGAGCAGCGCCGGCAAGCACAGACGAACCTCGGCGCGATCGCTGGCGAGCTGGAAGTCATCGATAACAAGCTCGTTGCAAATCGGGAGGCGCATGAACTGCAAGCCCGGCGTGTCCGTTTGCTTGGCGAGCGCGATAACCTGGCGACCCGACGTGACGAGGTCGTGCGTCGCCTTTCAAAGCTGATTGCCGATGATGGTTACACGCTATTTGCTACGGACCTAATTGGGCGCGGACGCGAAATTGTGGCTCGGCTTCGTAGCGAAGGAAAGATACCCGCGCGGGTATTGAATACATTCCTTCAGGAATTACTGGAGAGCGGCTCGTGTATCTGCAAGCGCTGTTTGACGGAAGGCTCACCGGAGCGTAGGGCCGTAGAGAGCTTGCTCACGATCGCCGGCGACCAGGACTTCAACAACGCAGTGGGCGCGCTTGACCATGCCATTGGATTGATCGAGGGAGTTGCTCGGCAAACCGAGGAACAGCTCAAGCAACTAAACACCGAGCGGCTGGAGCTAACACGCGACATCCGCAATCTCGATGAAGAAGTTGAGGAGATCCATCAGCTGCTCGGCGGCAAGAAAGACGAAGAAGTCCAACAACTGGAGGACGCACGGAAGCGCTTGCAGCTTAAGCGTGAAGATGAAATCGCCACGAGTAGTCGTCTTGCCACGTTGATCGAGGCAGCGAAAGGTGAGATTGAACTTCTGCAAACTCAAATACGGCAAATCGAAGACAAGGAAGAAGCAGCAGCACGCGCGCAGCGGCGAGTCGATGCGGTCGAGGATTGTGCAGGCATCCTTGATCGGATTCTTGAGGCTGAGACGCAGGATTTGCGCCCCCTCTTGAATGCGGAGATCGACGCCCACTTCCGCAAGATAATGACAAAAGATTACTGGGCCGAGCTGAGCGAAAGTTACACGTTGCGCATACGCAAGAATGTTAGCTCAGGAGAAGACGATGCCAACCCAGCCAAAGTGGATGTTGCCTTAAGCACAGGGGAACGTACCGTAACGTCGCTGGTATTTATCGCCAGTTTGGTCGCCCTGGCCAAACGTCGTTCGGAAATTCCGACGATCCTGAAAGATGTGTCCGGATCAGCGTACCCGGTGGCCATCGATTCGCCTTTCGGCTCACTTAGCGTCTTCCGCGAGGGCGTTGCTCGCCACATTCCAGAGTTAGCTCCCCAAGTATTGTTGCTGGTCAGCCCGGAGCAATACAACGGGCAGGTCGAGAAGGCGATGAATGAATCCGGCCGGGTCGGAAAGCGTTACTACCTAACCTATCATGGCCCGACAATGCCAGAACGAGCAACTCAAGAGCTGCTTGTCAACGGGCAGAGACTTCAGCAGTACTTCCCCGAGCGCGGCGATGAATTTACGGAGATCCGCGAGCTATGATGGACCGATTAACCATTCGAGACGCCGCTGAAAAGGCACTGCAAACAATCGGAAGGGCGGCAACGATCCCGGAAATCTACGCTGAGATCGTTCGAAGCGGATTATTTGAATTCAACACCCAGAATCCAGAGCATGTTCTGAGAACGACCATCGTTCGGCATACCGAAAACATTGAAAGAGCCGATTCTTTCAAGGAACGGATTAGCTTCTCGTTGGTTGGTGACGAGATGTATGCATTGGCTAATGGTGGCAAGGCAAGGGGCCCGAAGATGAACTCGACTACAGGAATCAAGCGCATTCATCGCGCCACCGATAAGGAGGAAATCATTCGCCTAATGACGAGTGATCAATTGGGCGTGTTTCGAGAGATTTGGCGTCTGCTGATGTTTGCTGCGCAGATCGGATATCGAAATGCTCGTAGGGACCCTCTGAAGGTGATCGACTCTGGGAAGGGAATTGACCAGAGTACGTTCGGCAACAGCCCCGCATGGCCGGGAGTGATGTTCCTAATCTCGCTAGCGGACGCGGGGACTGCCGAGGTCTTGTCGGGGACTCCAGAAAGCGAGGAACAGAGAATCTCAGCCTTTCAGGAATACGCAAACGGTGGCCTCGCGGTATTGCAGGAGTTTTTCTCATCGCGGCCAGCCGACTTAGATGGATTATTGGACTTCATTGATAGTCAACGAGCGTCGCCACGTGCTCCACCAGACCTCGAACTTTCGATCTAAGGCGGCGATTGCTTTACCATCTCTCCAAGTGTTTTCACGTTTTGAAGGCTCGCGATACCTCGCTCAATGTGGGCCTTAATATATTCGGATAGAGCATCTCTTGACGCAAGGTCTACTCCGTCAGAGTTGGCGCGTAGAGTAATTGCCGCCGCAAATTCTTCGCTGTATGGACCGGCAAAGGTCTTCCATTCCATATCGATGGAACTCTCCCCCATCTTTAGTGGTTTCGCGGGTGGAGTTGGGTTAGCCAAGGATCGGCAAAGCGCGACGCGGCAAATCTCGTTCCAGTGCTCGAGTCCCGTACGCCTCTTGATCTTGATAAGCGTTTCTTTACCTTTTGCGCTTACGCGAACATGATCAACAGGTGGTTTCATGATGGGAAATACCCCTCTTCGATTGTCGTCGCCCCTTCTTGCTCGTTGTGCGCGAGAAGGAAAGACCTTGTGACGTAGGGCCGCAGAGCGTTCAAGTAGCCACCAGTGATTTCTTCGTCGGTCGACAACAAGAGCACTTGGTGGGATGCGTTCGGAAAGTAGCGTTCAATCAGATTGCTACGGTGTTCCGAATCCAGACGTCCCAAGGGGGTGTCAATTACGGTTGGCACGGGGCGCCCAGAAGCGCGAGCCAGGCCCCAGAGCATGGATGTGGCCAGCAGCTGTCGCTCTCCGGCAGAGAGTCGATCAAATGGCAATGGTTTGCCGTCGCGCCCAGACAGCGTGGCTTCGAAAGTGTTCGGATTGATAGTGAGCCCGGTCACTAAGCCCGACTTCCTCAGCAGCTTCTGGAACGACTCAAGCATGAGCGATTCCATGCCGCTTGTGTGACGCCTCACAATCTGAGTGCGGAAACGGTCAAGGGTGTCACGCGTTTTTTGCGAATGCTTGAGCATCCGTTGGCGATCATCCTCCGCAAGGTGAGCATCCATTTCCTGCTCGCCAAGCTTGTCGAGACGTGCTTCGGTATCTGCCCGCTGCTTACGCAAGGCTTCCTTGCGCATTCGTAGAGCTTCAAGTTCGGCAAGCCTTTCAGCGTGCGCACGGCGTGCAATATCGAGCTCCGCCTGCACGAGCGCGATACGGTCCGCTGTCGGCACACGATCCAGGTCGGTTTCCGCGCGCGCGATTTTCTCGTCCAGAATGGCTAGTTCCTCGGTGAAACAACGTGCTTGCTCTTCGGCTGCCGGAAAGACGACACTACGCAGGTGGCCGATGTGCGGTGCCAGGTCGTCAGAAGCATTCAGCAGCAAGGGCTCGGCCGCAAAACCGCGTCGCTGCTGACGATCCTTCGCCAAGACCCGTCCGATGGCAGCGACCGCCTTCGCATGGATCGCATCCCTTTCCAGTGAAGCGAGCACTTCAGCATCACGTCGTTCAAGCACTTCTATCAGTGTCTTGGCGCTGCGGACTTCCCGTTCGTGCCGTACCTGCTTCTCAACCCCGGCGAGCAGCGGCTCGATAAGTAGCAAGGGGAGCGGGCCAGACACCAGTTCGCGGAACTCGCCCTCTAGCTTCGCGCGTCGGTGCTTGAAGTTCGCCAACTCGGCCTCCAACGAAGTTCGCTGGTGGTAGAGTTCGCCACCTTCGGCACGAAATGTCTCTTCGCGACTCAGGACCTCCTTCGCCAGGCGACCCGCCTGATTCACCACGGCGCCTTCTTCATTGGCAACCTGTTCCTGCTCACGATCGATCCGTTCGAACTCGCGCCGAAGTTCAGCCAGCCGCTCGGTCGCAGTAGCGTCCAGGCCCTCGGCTCGCTTACGGCGCTCAAATACTTTCAGGTCAGTTTCGAGTCTATCGACGAGATCTAGACCCAGTAGCGAATGAACTGCCGTTCCCAAAATCTCGGCCGCATGGCCGCCATCAGCAAGTTCCATAATCTGCTCTCCATCAAAGAAGAACAGGTGGGCGATGCTGCTGGGTAAATAGGCTTCTATCACCTCATCCCAATGGTCGGTAAAGACGTCATCCGCCCTGCCGTCGCGCAGCACGCGCACGGTTTCCTCGATGCCCTTTATTCCTTGTCGCCAACTGCGTGAGAGTTCGAAATAACGTGTTTCGCCTTCAATCACGCGACGGAAACGTACCGTGACGCTTGCACCCTCGCTCAAATCACTGCCGCGGTGGATAGACTGCCGTAGATAGTCCTTGTATGCATGGCGCCCCCTGTTGGAGATACGGGCTTTAGGTCCATAGAAGGCAAGCTGAATAGCATCCAACAGTGTCGTCTTGCCACCGCCATTTAGTCCGCCGAATAGAACGATCGGTTTTCCCGGCTTCGGTGTCAGCGTAGCTTCTTGCCGGCCACGATAGGCACCAAAGTTTTCCAGAATGATGGTATCGAGGATCATTCCTTAAACTCCAGTGCATCGATTTGAGGTCCGGACCCGTAGCCGATGGCTCCGGATTGACGTGCCGCTTCGCGCCGTTTGCGTTTATCCGCGATGTGCTGTGCCCGGTTCAGGGCATCCTCTCTGTCATCATAGAAATGACGCTTGAAGGTCTTTTCAAGTTGCTCGAACAATCCCGCACGCCGTCCAAGCGAGCGCTGCTGTCCGGTAAGACTCAGCAATTCACGGGTGAGCTCATAGTGCAGACGATCATTTCCGCAAAGCTCGGCCAGTTCCTTCATCTCGGTTTCCCCTAGGACGAGGTTGTCGTCTAGCGGGCGGCCCGGATACATCTCACCCGTGCATTCGTGATAGATACGGGGCAGCGTGTCTTCCAGTTCGTGCTTATCCACTACCCAGATACGCCGGATTTCCTGCAATTCATCAAGCGTGATTAGCTCGATACCCTGTACATCGGAAGGTCCATTTCGCCGAATATGCACCTGCGCCGTCAGTAATTTCCTGAGCCATGTCTCTCGTGCTTCTTGCGTGTAAGGTCCGGGAATGGGACGGCCGTTTGCCATCATCTGTACCGCACCGGTCATTCGGCGGAAATCGCGTAAGTGGCGATCTGTATTCTCCAGATCGTCGGGACTAACCCCACCACCTCCTCTGAAATCCAGGGCATTCCGGAGCTGTAAGAGAGGCATCATCCATTCTTTCTCGACGTCGTTCTGGATCATCGCAGTCATGGACTTGTCCTGTTCCACAAGGGTGCATACCCAGCAGCCGAAACGCGAATCACCACAACTCGGAGTCGAGTCATCTACAACAAGTGGGCACTCCCCATCTGCAGATGCTCCTGCATACATCCCAAGGAGGTCTCGATTGTTGTAACCCCATGGGTTCTTTGTCTGCATCAGAAAAAACCAGACGTCGTCGTTACTCCAATCTTCAACCGGCGTGTAGACCAAAGAACCAGGCAGGCTGGAATTCGGACTCAG
>JAIBBE010000095.1 GCA_019694835.1 Fimbriimonadaceae bacterium
TCACGGATGCGCTGAAGGTGAGCGCCGGCGTCCGATTCTCGGATGACAGCAAGGTCCGCACCGGTGGTCGCTACGCCGGCCCCGGCCTCGGCGCCCCTCCGGCCACCCAGCCCGTGCTGACCTACATTCCCGAGGGAGCCGCAAGCCGATCGAAGGACAAGGACACCTCGTATCACTTCGGCATCGACTATCAGGCCACCCCGACCAGCATGCTCTACGCCAAGGTCGACAAGGGCTACAAGTCGGGTGGATTCACGTCGATCAACGAGTACGGCCCGGAGACGGTGTTGTCGTATGAAGTCGGCTCGAAGAACCGCTTCCTCGGCAACTCGCTGCAGCTGAACCTGAGCGGGTTCTGGTACGACTACCAGGACCAGCAGGTCAGCCAGGTGACGAGCAACGGCGTGCAGGTGCTCAACGCGGGATCTTCGCGCGTGAAAGGCCTGGAGGCCCAGGTCGACTGGCTCGTGACGGCAAACGACACGCTGGATGCTTCCGTGAACTGGCTCGACGCGAAGTACAAGGACTTCGCGGTGAACGTCGCTGGCGTCAACGTCAACCAGCGGGGTAATCGGCTGGTCCAGGCGCCGGAGTGGGCGCTTTCCGCCGGCTACCAGCATTCGTTCCCGACGGCTGGTGGCGGCTCGATCGTTCCCCGAATCCAGGGGCTCTATCGCTCGGAGCAGTTCTTCACGTTCTTCAACCGCTTCAACGACCGGCAGAAGTCCTACACGACGCTGGATCTGAGCCTGACGTACGCCGCGCCCCAGGACTCCTGGAACGTACAGGCCTATGCAAGGAACCTGACCAACACCGTGGTGCTGACGGGAGCGAACATCGGTTCGTTCACGGGTACGAACATGTACCAGTTCGCGGCTCCGCGTACTTATGGTGTGCGTCTAAGCACCAAGTTCTGAACCGGCAAAGTGACTCTTGACCGGTGACCCCCAGCAACGGGATGCACGTTTTCGGACGTGCATTCCCGTTGCACCCCTCCAAGGCCGCAAAGGGAAACGCCGGATCAGGCGTTGACGGTCGCCTTGGTCGTCGCAGCGACGCTGGATGTCAGGCTCACTGGACTGAGCATCCACGGAGTCAGGCTGCTCATACCCAGATCGAGCTCCGAGAGCGTTGCAGCCAACCCACCCAACTCTGTGGCGTGCTCCAGGATTGATGCGACGCGGATATCTGGCGCTTCGCCGATGTTGCGAAGATTCATGACTTCTGCAGACGAGCGAAGGCCTCGAAGCACGATGTCCCCTGCGGTTCCCAGAACGCCACCGATAGCAATCACGCTGGGTCCCATCACCCGAACTACGGTGGCCAGCGCCTTGCCCAGATGCGAGCCCGCTTCCGAAAGCACGCGGTGACAGGCAGCGTCGCCCTGTTTTGCACTTTCGATCACCTCGGCGAGCGATGCCTTGGCCTTGCCTGAGTCACGCAGGGCCTTGAGGATCGCCCGCTCCGTCGAGAAACTCGTCAGGCAGCCGCGACTGCCGCAGAAGCACAGGTCTCCCGCGTCTTCGATCACCATGTGGCCGATCTCTCCGGCGAGCCCGGTTCCACCATGGTAGATCCTGCCGTTGATCACGAAGCCGCCGCCGATGCCCTCAGAACAGGTGATGTAGAGAAAATCGGTGGAGCCCCTGCCAACGCCCCAGGTCCACTCTGCAAGGGCGGCCAGATTGGCGTCGTTGTCCACGACCACCGGCAATCGCAGTTGTTTGCTGAGGGTCTGCTTGATATCGACCTGTTTCCAGTGGGGCAGGCGCTGCCACGCCCAGGGAGCAATGGCGCCACTCTTGCGCTCCACGGGTCCCTCCATGGCGAGTGCGAAACCGATCAGCGGTGATCCACGATCATTCGCGGCGTTGATCAGTCTGTTCGCGAGTCCCAGGACCATCGCGGGGCTCGTCTGTGTGTCCCTGTATTCGGGAAACTCCGAGCTGTACAGGTCGAAACGTTTCTGTGCGGTGAAGTCGAAAAGAATGGCGTGGACGGATCGCTCGCGCACGATGATCGAAGCCACTGAGCCGCTCGTGGAGGACAGCGACACCAGCGCTTCACGGCGATTCTTCCACTGGTACTCGACGGAGCCCTGATCGCGCAGCGCCCGGACGATCTGATTGACCGTCGCCCTGGCAAGCGTCGTGGCTCGGGAGATGTCTGCCTGGGTTGCAGGACCGTTGGCTCGCAGGTATCCGAGGATCTCCTGCATGTTCGTCGCCCGGTCTGCCCGTGCGCCCCTCGGGCGGGGTTTCCCTGCTTCTTTCTGCATGGCGATTTGGAGTCTGATGTTCGTAACTCGAACGGTCAAGTTGACGCTCCGGCCATTGAGAGCGGTTCTCGAATGAAACGCCCGTCCGAAACTCAGATGTATTCAGATCGAATCATATGCGATATGAACAATAAAGCACTTGAGAGCATGAACACTCGGACGTTTAATCCCTTCAGCCCGCGCAGGAACGGCTCCGGCCCGGATACAGCGAACAATTTCGAACAAATTTTCGAGGGGATTTATGAAGACCATCCAGTCAGGGGTGTCTGCCGTCGCAATTGCCGTTGCCGTGGCACTGTCCACCTCCGCTACCGCACAAACGGCCGCGCCGAATGCCGACGAAGGCCTGCTCGACGAAATCGTGGTCACCGCGAACCGACGGGCGGAATCCCTGCTGGACGTCCCGGCTGCCATCAGCGCCGTGACCGGTGAGCAGCTAATTTCAGAAGGCGTGACCTCGGCCAAGGACCTTCCCAATGTTCTTCCGAACGTGCAGGTCGGCGTGGCGGGTTTTGGCATTCGCGGTGTCGCGAGCGCCGACTTCACGGAGAAGGGCGATCCTTCCACGTCGTTCACCGTCAACGGCATCTATATCGGCCGCTTCACGGAGCAGCAGCTGGCACTGTTCGACGTCTCGCGAGTCGAGGTTCTGCGCGGACCGCAAGGAACGCTTTACGGTCGCAATGCCACCGCCGGTGTCATCAACGTCATTCCGCAACGACCCACCGACACGT
>JAIBBE010000231.1 GCA_019694835.1 Fimbriimonadaceae bacterium
GAGCTGGGAGAGCGGGCATGGCGAAGACGTTTAGCCTCCCCAAGGAGGAGCCACTGCTGAACATCGCCAGCTACGCGCGGGGAGGCCCGCGGGCGGCAGACCGGCTCACACCATCGCAGATCGAGCAGATCCGCCTGACCGTCAACCGCGCGCCGGAGGCGGTCGTGAAGGTCCTGCCGAGGAGCAGCAACGACTTGAAGGCCGTCGGCAAGCACCTCGACTACATCGGTCGGCGGGGGAACCTGGATCTGGAGGGCGACGACGGAGAGCGGCTGCAGGGGCGCGTCGCAGATGCGTTGCTCGAAGACTGGGATCTCGACGTTGATGACGTGCGGCGGCAAGGAGGTCTCGCCGCTGCCAGCAAGCGGGCTCCCCCGAAGCTGGTCCACAAACTGATGTTCTCGATGCCGCCTGGCACGCCGCCGCAGAAGGTGCTTTCGGCGGTGCGAAACTTCGCGCGCGAGGAGTTCTACGGAAATCACCGATACGCGATGGTGCTGCACACCGACGAGCCGCACCCGCATGTTCATCTCGTCCTCAAGGCCGTGAGCGAGCAGGGAGTGCGGCTCAACATCAAGAAGGCGACCCTGCGACATTGGAGATCGCAGTTCGCGAGTCACTTGCGGGGGCTTGGTGTGGCTGCGAATGCGACCGGGCGCGCGGTGCGTGGCGAGAGACCTCGCTCCATGAGGGATGGAATCTTCCGGGCGAGCCTGAGAGGAGACTCCACCTTCATCAGGGAGCGGCTCGAATCAGTAGCGCGAAATCAATCGGCTGGAATGACGCGTCCGCAGTCAGAAAGTGAGGCTACGCGAAAGATACGCACAAACATAGTGCGTTCGTGGCGCTACGTAGCAGAGCTTCTGAAGACTGAAGGGGAACGAGACCTTGCCGTCGATGTGGAGAACTTCGTCGACAATATAAATGCGCCCAGAACTGAGCGGGGAATGTACACCTACGGTTCGAAGACACCTGTGACAGGGCAACGGCAGATAACACGCAAGCCAGACAGAGTCCGATAGGGCGATAGCTGCGACCGCCACCGTGGTTCAGTTTGCGCGCGTGGAAAGTGGCGAAAAAAGCCAGTTCGCCTATCGAGTCGCCCATCAATTCGCGTCGTGATACAGATCTAGATCGCGTGCGCTCAACTCGCCGCGCCATGTCGGGGCGACATCGAAACCTTACCGCCAGTTTCGCACTCTTCTGGCCTCAGCAATGTATTTGGGCGGCGGATTATCGCGAACGTCGTTTGGGAGCACGATCATCGGACGGAGTTGCATCTTGAATGCTTTCAGTCCGCCAGCCAATCGCGAGGCAGTTAGGCGAGCAATTTCACTATCACTAACTTCAATCTTGTATCGCTCATCAAAGGAAATCAGATTCTTGTCGTATGCTGCGTGGTGAAGCTTGCAAAGCGCAACGCCGTTCTTTGTTTCATCGGTACTTGTGGGTGCTGCGACGGGAATTATGTGCGCCGCATCTATCAATTCGAGTTGAACGCCGCATGCTGCGCATCGATGGGAGTACGCACCAAGAACCCGTCTCCGAAAATCGGCCGCCCTGTATTTTCGAGCGATCTGCGCAACGACCGTGCGTCGCTCGTGATTCTTTATTTCAGATATCTGCTTGTCGGTCAGTGTGTCTAGCTGATTCAGCAAAGCGATGTCGGCAGCAGCCTTTCCAGTCGAATGCAGCGAAGATGCGTTCAACGCGTACTCGATGAGAAACTCCGGTCGGAATGCAACGGCAATTTCCCCATTCTGCCGATGATGGATCGCAAAGGCATGAATCTGCGCATTGCGCAGAGTTTCTTCCTTTACTTGGATCGACGGCGACTGTGATGCCTGTCCCTCGTGCTTCCGGATATCAAACGCGACGAAAACCTCGTACTTAGAGTGCCACCCGAGCAATAGGGTTAGTTCTCCCGCTGCAGTTCCCGGTACGACGCCCGTTAGCTGCACGCGATACTCGTCGGCTGCGCGCGCTTGGCCTCCGCCGTGGGTGCAGTTCCAGATATAGACGCGAAGGGTGAATCCCTTCTCGTCTCCCCTAAATGCGCGGATTTGAAACGGCTTGCGGTTCGAAAGAACCAAGGACTGCCAGCCGCTTACATCTACAGCTCGGACTAGCTCGTTGAGCAGTTCCGCGGGGCTTAAAGGACCAGCCATCAGAGTTCACCCCCTTCTTAGACGCGAAGCGGCGCGTCGACGGCTAGCGCCGGCACATGCCTATTCATCAGCTTTATAAGCTGTAGAGTATAGTACAGTCCTATACGCTCCATTAGAAGCTGGCAGGAAAAGACATTGACCGACGAGGTGCTCACAATTCGGGAGATCGCCGCTGCACTTCGTCTCGCCGAAAAGACTGTTTACGCGATGGCGGTAGCCCGTGAGCTCCCGGCCTTCAAGATCCGTGGTCAATGGCGCGTCCGCCGAAGCGACTTCCAGGCGTGGCTGTCGGCTCATGCGGGCAGCATTTCAGACTCACCGGAGCAGGTAGGGTCAACGACTACCTCGCCAACCAAAAGTGATCAGTTGGAGTTGGTTAGTGGACCTCGTCCGATCTCCGATCTAACAGAGAGAATTTCTCAGAGCGAATTGCATCGTCGTCTTGTTGCGGCAATCGGTTCGTCAAACGTTCGGGACCATTCCGATCTGGATGTGAAGCCGTTCGAAATGGACCTGTCGCCACCAATGCCACAGCGTGTTCGTGTGTACATGTACAACGCCACACGGCCTCCCGGTGGCAGGCCTCTCGGCGAGCACAAGGTCCAATTGATCGTGCCAGGACAGAGGCGCGACCAGCGCGGTTCGTTCGATCACAGTGACGGAAGAATCGTTCTGTTGGTGGGGTACTCCGCGGAGGAAGAGGTGTTCATCCTCTGGGACGCCGGGCTCTACACGGACTTCGCGTGGTCGAGAAATGTGCAGGTGAAAGCAGAGACAATTATTCAAGCTTCGGCTGGAAAGATTGCTACGCAGGAACGGCAACTCAGACCGGCGTCTGGCAAGTCTGTGATAGAGACGTTAGTCGCAACAAAAGCGCGCGGGTTGGCGGATGCTTTGGTGCGTCGAATGGAGCTCACGCGAGCACGACTCCTAAAGGACTAGGAACGATGTCACTCGCGGCGCTTCCACTTAGACCCACTTACCACAAGCCTGAAGACGACATAGCGAGCGACTTCTACTTGCCATGCATGGCCGTTTCGACGGCCTACGACCGCGCCGTCGGCTATTTCAGCAGCGCGATTTATGCACTGGCGTGGAAAAGCCTTGTTCAGTTTGTCGAGAACCAGGGTCGGATGCGATTGATATGTTCGCCTGTTCTCACTGCAGCAGATTCGGATGCCATGCGGGCTGGCTACGCTGCACGAGAAGATCACGCACAGGGCCTCCTCCTGGTCGAGGAGATTCAGAAACTCCTCAGCGTGGCATCCACGAGCAAGCCAGCTAAGGTATTGGCAACGCTAGTTGCACTTGGTGCGGTAGACATTCGAATCGCATGGGTGGGTGAGCAGGTCGCCGGTCGGCCAAAGCGAATCTTCCACGACAAGGTAGGAATATTCTCTGATGCGATCGGCAATGTCGTGGCATTCAAGGGGTCGATGAACGAAACCTGGCCTGGTCTCGCATTGGACGGAAACTTGGAATCCGTCGATGTCTTCGTGAGTTGGGCCGGAGAGAGAGAAGCTGCGCGAGTCCGCGAAGAACGCGACTACTTTAACAGGCTGTGGGCCAACGACTTCCCTGGGGTCGTCACAATCGCATTGCCAGATGTTGCCAAAGATGCCCTCGTCGCTGCATCAGATCCCGATCACTGGCGCGAATTAGTACAAGAGATCGTCATTGACCTGACGGCAGACGGGCCGTGGACGCCAGATCGTCGCGCCGGAGCGCGCCGCCCGCGACCTCACCAAATTGAGGCCCTAGACAATTGGAAAACCCTTGGGCGCAGGGGGATTCTCGAGCATGCAACTGGGTCGGGAAAGACCTTCACGGCTCTGTGCGCCATTGGAGACGCGCTGAATCGCGGAGAGATACCTCTCATCCTCGTGCCAAGTGATCTCTTGCTCTCACAATGGTCCAAGGAGCTTCGAACTACGTTCGGTTTCTCTGGCTTGCGTCTCTTGCTGTGCGGCGGCGGCCATTCAGACTGGCGAGTCGATGGCCGGTTGCGCGCTTGGACTCGCCCTGCAAATGGAGCGCCAAAAATCGTTCTGGCTACTACGCAAACGGCGTCGTCAGCAGAGTTCCTCCAGATGTGTCGAGATGGTCCACACTTGTTCCTTGTCGCTGATGAGGTGCATCGACTGGGTGCTGCCATCGCACGGTCAGTGTTCGAACTAAACTGCGGGCCTCGGCTGGGTCTAAGTGCGACGCCGGTGCGGGCGGGTGATCCAGAAGGGACCGCCGCTATCATGGAGTATTTCGGAGGTGTTGTGCCTCCCCCGTTCACTCTCAAGGACGCCATTGCGTCGGGTGCATTGACGCCGTATGCGTACAACGTCCAAGCAGTCAGCCTCGAAGCGGATGAGCAGGCCTCTTGGGACACAATCACAAAGCGAGTTCGGCAGTTGGTGGCTCGTTCGCCGAATCCAGATGAATCCACACCTGTTCATGCCCAAATTAAGCTGCTTCTCATCCAGCGCGCACGCATCGTAAAAAGTGCGCGTAAAAAGGTCTCCGCTGCGACCGAGATTGTTCAGGCCAACTATAGTCGCGGCCAGCGTTGGATTGTGTACTGCGATGACCAATCTCAGCTCCGAGAAGTTCGCGACTCTTTGCGTAGTCACGGCGTGTCGGACGTATTCGAATACCACACAGCGATGAGCGGTGACGCCTCAGCAACATTGAAGTTGTTTGAGGCACACGGAGGGATTGTCGTGTCAATCAGATGCCTAGACGAGGGCGTTGACATTCCATCCGTTTCACACGCCCTCATTCTCGCGTCATCAAAGAACCCGCGAGAATTCATACAGAGGCGAGGTCGCGTGTTGCGGCGCTCTCCGGGCAAGAGAATTTCTCAGATCTTCGACGTCCTGGTCGCCCCGGCGTCGGGAGGCTCCGAACCACCTGAGACCAAGATTCTTGAGGGTGAAATTGCTCGTGCGCTGGAGTTCGGAAGGAACGCTGTAAATCCGGGCTGTATCACCGATCTAGAGCGATTAGCCATCTCCTATGGAATCGATCAGGCTGCGGTGTTTGGAATCGGGATTGAAGAAGACGAGGATTCACATGAATGACCTGGACGTCGCCAAAGATGCGGACCAATTGCAGTCACTGCTGGATACAGTCGAACGAATTCGTAGAGAAAGATTTCCCACGCTCGACAGCGGAGTAGTCTCAGAGATTCTGCGGCTGCATGCAGATATGGGCTCAGGAGACGTGGATCTGGCCCGCGCAGTTGAACAGGTCGTGGATCAGTATCTTTCTCGTGGAGGCTAATCGTGTTGCAACTAATCGCGCTCCACATTGAAGACTTTGGTCCTTTCAAAGGGCACCAGACCATTTCCCTTTCGAAGGATGGGGTCACTGTGGTCTATGGAGAAAACATGCGCGGGAAGACGTCGTTACTTAACGCGATCCGCTTTGTCTTCTTCGGCAAAGTCATCGGCCGTGGCACAAAGACCATGTCCTTGCATAAGGTTGGGAACTGGGAACAGGCTGCGGTCGGGAAGTACGGCTTTCAGGTTCAGTTGGAGTTCTCCGAGAGTGGACGGACGTATAAGTTGACGCGAGCCTGCCGTCTGCGCGATCCAGGCATCGTGCCGTCGGGAGATGACGACTACATTGTTGACTACTACTTGGAACGCGATGGGGAAGTGTTAGGTCCGCAGCAGGCAGAGGCAGAGTTGAGACGAATTCTCCCAGAGCAGATTTCAAGATTCTTTCTCTTTGACGGTGAGTTGCTACAGGAATACGAAGACCTTCTGGTAAGCGACGCCGACATGGGTCGTCGCATTAGCGATGCAATCGAGCGAATTCTGGGCGTTCCGGTCCTTACTGCCTCGCGGGTGTCGTTACTGAGATTGAAGGAGAAATCGGAGCGCAGAGAGGCGACTGCAGCTCAGGGCGATCAGAAAACCAGGGAATTCGGGAATCAATTGGCGGATTTGCACGCCCAACGCGACATCTTGAAGTCTGACCTTCAGCGCCTTGAAAGGGAGCTTGAAGATGCGAGAAAGAAGAAGGTGGCGCACGAAGATGCGATGAAGAAGAAGGAGCGACTTGCTGCGCTCCTTGATAAGCGTGATGGTATCGACAGGCTAATTGTCGAAATACAGAGCCGACGGGCTGCGAGAGCCGCTGATCTTCAGCAAGCAATGTCGACTGCGTGGTGCTCACTCCTTGTGGGTCCACTTAAGACGGCGAGGGAGTCACTTCGCAAGGCGGAGGCAGCGCTTCAAACAGAGCTATTGCGCGGCGAGGTTCTGGCGACACTGCGTGGAGAAGGCGCGGCGGACTGTCCGGCATGTATGCAACCGTTGACAGACAGCGTGCGCTATCGCATTGAGGAGAGCCTCAAGGGAACGTATACCGTGAGTCGTCACGAGAAGGAGTCGAGTCTCGCGGCTATTCGAAGGAAAGCATCGGCAATTGATCAACATTTAGGCGCGGCCAGGACAGAGGTTACGAAGATTCTGTGGGACGCCGTCGAGGAGTCTGAGATTGATCTCGCCGCTCGCACAGACGAGCGCGAGGAGATTACTCGTCAACTAGAGAATGTGGACGAGGAGTCTCTACGTGCAACAAGAGCGGATCTCGAGAGTACGATTCGAATGATTGACGCGCTCGAGCGCGGCATTCAGTCAACGGAAAAGTCCCTGGAGCAGAATCAGTCGGATGCTGACAATATTCAGAAGCGACTTGTAAAGCTAAGCGGCGGAAATCTCGGTAGTGAGCGTCTACGACGAGAGACCTTCTCAGACTTGCACAGGCTATTCGGTGAGGCTGTGAGCGCTTATCGAGAGCAGCTTCGTAAGCGTGTTGAAAGCGACGCCACACGGCATTTTAGAGCGCTTACGACGGAGCCGGAGTATGCGGGGCTTCGAATCAATGACAGCTATGGGCTGACAATCGTTCACAAGGATGGGAGCGATATCCCTGTCCGATCGGCAGGCGCGGAGCATGTTGTCGCGCTTTGCTTGATGGGTGCTTTGCAGAACAACGCTCCTCTGCGGGGACCTATAGTCATCGATTCCCCTTTCGGAAGATTGGACCGTGGTCATACACGTAACATTGTTCGTGCGCTGCCAACGATGGCAAAGCAGGTAGTCCTACTCGTGTATGAAGATGAGTTGCCACCGAGCATGGCCCGCGAGGAACTAAAGACCCGTTTGCGCGGTGAATGGCGGCTTGAAAGGCGAACAGCCCGGCATACCGAGCTGACTGAAAGGAGGGACTAACGGATGAGCGTGGACAAGAAGACGATTGGCATCGCCAAGGGGAATCTTGCGGCACTCGCGTCGCTCGTCGAAAGCGGCAACTTTGCGTCTGAGCTGGACGCCGCAAAGTTCGCCATGGCATATGCAGTGCGCTCAGGCGTTTCTGCTGGGGCAACCGAAGGGGCAGATACGAAGTGGAATGTCGGGAGCGTCGATCCAGATGGGTCACTACGGTCTCTCATAGAGGCGCTGTACCCCGATGTTGCTGAGCCGTATCGCCTCGCAGAATACTTCATGAATGAAGGTGTGAAGATCCTTGCGAGCACGCAGGTAGAAAAGGTCGATGTTTACGATGCACTGTTCGCGGCGGGCTAACGCTTCCGATTGCGTGACGCCGTCGTTGGTGCGGATCGCTTCGTAGGTGCGTCAGGAATATGTACCCGGACATCTTCAAAGCTGACTTCATCTAGCTTTCGCCCTGCGCGCGCGAGAATTTGAATAACCTCGGAATGGACGCGCTGGATCGTCCTGGCGTTGGGCGGAAGCGCGCTCCAAGCAGCCTTCACTAGGTCTTGAACGGAAGTCGCATCGCGTGCTTTGGATGCCCGCGGTCGTGAGGTCAACCGCTTTCTCATTGACATGATTACGTCAAAGTGTGCAACGTCCTCGGATTCGGCACGACCCTTGTATCCCTTGTGACTTTGCTGCTTGCGATCAAGCGCCCCGGCGTCATCGATCTTGAAGCCGGCCGTCTCGGCGGCATTCTGGATTGCTCGCCAAACGGCGGGGTCGGTATTGTGAAAGACAAGCGTTGCCCACGCCTTCGGTTTCAGAACCCTATGCACCTCGCGTAGGGATGCGGTCATCAGTTGTTCGTAGTCACCTACAGACTTCCCGCCGTGCCGAGCGTCCTTTGATCGGTTTACTACGGCCTCGTCCAACTCTCGCGTTAGACCGCCAAGCCAAGATTCCCATACCAGGTTGCAATCCGCATAGAAGAGATTCGAGCCAAATGGAGGGTCTGTAAACACGTAGTCAATGCTCGCGTCGGGAATCGATTGCAGGTTTGTCGCTGAACCAACGCTAATTGCTGGGAGGGGTTCGGTCGGAGCGCCGAGGCTAGAGTAGTAGGTTCGCAGTTGGCGCATTTTGTTGCGCATGACCTCCAAGACGTTTGCTTCGGAGGAGAGCTGCGGCACATATAGAGTCCCTGTAAGGGGGCGTTGACCACCCCGCGCATTGAAGCGCCTCATACGCGTGCCGTGCCATGCTGTGTTCGTAAACGCGAAAGCCAGTCCAGCACGGAGTCGGTCGTCTGTGACTTGCTGAATCCGTGCCCACAATCGCGCGAGCGCACGGAGATTCCGCGGCATGTAGAAGTCCGCGACTGTCTTGATGCCCTGCAAGTGCAGCGCCGAGCGGATATACATTTCCCGACTAGGATCAATGTGGACGTCAGGAAACCAGTCACGAGGGGCGATTGCCGACTGCTCGGCTATCAGCTTTAGGTCCGCAGCATTTGGAGCGCGTTCGAGTCGCTGGCCAGAGGCAGTCTCGTAGCTGAGAAGAACTGGCTTTGATCCGGCGTACTTCAGTCCCTGTTTGGCAGTGCCGACGCCGCAGCGAGGGCAAGTGACAAGCAGCGGCATTCTCCCGGACTCGCGATCAATGGCGTCCCATATTGAGAACGTCTTTTGGCAGCTTGGGCAAATCGCATCGCGTCCCCAAAGCGTGTAGAGGAGGTATCCGACCTTCCCGCGGTCGCTGCAGGAGTAGATCTCCCGGAACTCGTCGTCCAAATCGGCGGCAACCCTGTCAAATTCTGCCTGAAGCGCTCGCGGATCACAGGGGCGAGTGTGATTAAAGGAAAGGTGGGCAGCGGCTACAGAAAGGTCGTTGAGAATAGCGCGGCGGCCAGCTTGGGACGCGGCGACACCGGTCATTCCGGTTCCGCAGAACGGGTCAAGAACGACGTCGCCTCGGCGTGTGAAGTGCTTGATGAATGGCGTGATGGCTTCAGGCGGCAGCTTTGTGTGGTAGCTGTGAGCGTTGTAGAGCGCCGTGTTGCGCTGGCCGACGACTACGCGAGGGGGGGCACCACTGGCATTGGGGGCCGGGCGATCCATTTGCACAAGTTTGTGTACGGACGAGGTCGGCGAAATGTACGCATCGACCACGCATCCGGTAGGCGACCGGACGGGCTCGTAAGGCTGACCAGCACTATGACTACCTGATGTCTCTTTCACCCACCGGTCATCGAGGCGCGAACAATGCTTTTCGCATAGCGCCTTCACCGTTTGGATCGAAATACCTACTAGGGAGTGACCGCTCGTTAGTCCACCTCGAATGAGGGCTGAGAACGCCTCATCGGTAGTAAAAGGCCCTAGTTTGGAGGCCGCGAATTCAAGGAAGACCTTCTCAACATCTACAGCGAGCGGGGTCGCATCACTGGTCGCGCGACGAGGCTGTGCCTTCTGGCGAAGCTCGATCAGAGCGTCGAACGATGCAATATCTTCCTTGGACTGCAGACCCTTAACGCCCTTGATTGACGGGTGAATCTTGTCTAGTCCCACAGCGTGGCGTACTTCTAGGCCGGCATCTGAGACGGCGTCCTGGATCGCGCGCCAAACGTCGTCACTCGAATTATTGTATTGCAGCGTTGCGCAAGCTCCTGGCTTGAGAATCCGGCGGACCTCTCCAAATGAACGTGCCATGAGTCGCTGATAGTCGCTAAGGGTCTTGCCTCCTTCTTCGGCTGTGCGGCTCCGATTTACGACTATCTCTTCTCGCTCGTCAGTAAGCGCTCCAAGCCAGGCGTCCCACAGGAGGCCGCTATCGGCATAGAAGATGTTGGAGCCGAACGGCGGATCCATGAAGACGTAGTCGACGGATCGATCTTCAAGATGGTTGAGGCACGTTGCGGATGAGTGGACGACTTCGGCTTTAGTCTTCGGTGATCCGAGATGCTGAAAGTACTTCGCAACGTCGCGAAGCTTCCGTTCAAAGAGACTTCCCACGTTCCATTCGTACCGTAGAGACGATATGTAGAGCGTGCCAGTCATTACGTTCGTCGGGCGCTTCACGTTCCACTGGTATCGCTTTGAGGCGCGATTGACCATCCCAGTAAAGGCAAACATGAGAGCGGACCGTATGCGCTCGTCTTTCTCCTCCTGGATGTGATGGCGGATCGCCGCCAATGCGTGCAGGTTTCGGCGCGTATAGAAGGCCGCTACGGAATCGACGCCAAGCGCAGTGTGACTCGCGCGCCACATCTCCCGCCCTGATGTGAACGCCACCTGTGGAATCCAATAGAGAACTTCGGTCTGGCTGGCTCTGTCGATGAGTTCGAGCTCAGACCCTGTAGGGCTGTGCGCCTCTCGTCGCCCGCCAGTCAGAGCGTTCGTCTCGACCGGCCTTTCGCCAATCCAATCCAGATCTCGCTTGCTACTTTCACGCTTGCAAGTGGGACAGGTGATTACATCTGCGACCGCACCTGTCCGCGCGTCACGCCCACCGTCCCAGTAGAGAATGTCCGCGCCGCAGTGCCTGCAACGGAAAACGTCACTCCATACCGTGTATTCAACGCGGGATCGGGATGCCGCCGTGCCGGTTTCATATAGCCAAGTCAGAGTGGGCCTCGCACGATCCATTAGCCTTGCTGCCGCGCGGAGGAAGCCGGCGGGATCGCAGGGCGTCGTGTAATTTCGGGCGATGTGCACGGCGGCGGGTGACAGGTCGCTTAGTACCGCGAACCTCTCGGCGAGAATGGAACCAACGCCGGTCATTCCGCTGCCGCAGAATGGATCAGCAACAACATGCCCAGGGTCGGTGTAGTGGCGCACCAAACGATCGATTGCCTCCGGAGGCACTTTCGTGTGGTAGCTGTGTGCGCGATACGCCTGAGAGTTCTTTCCCGCGCGAACGTTTTCTCGGAACGGATCGACATCGCCTTTTGGCGCTAGGCTCTTCCTCGAATTGATCAGTGTCTGAAAGGACTGCGAAAGGCTACATGGCAGGCTAACTTTCGCTGCGCTGCTTTCGCGTCGAATGGCAGTGACGATGGTGTCAGCGCGGTCGGGGAGTGCGCTTACTACGTCCGGAGGCAGCCTGCCGGCGGCCACGCGCAATACGTCGGACGGGATTTCGAGCGCATGCGAAAGCGATTCAAACTGGTCATCCGTTGGCAAGCGCTGCCCGCCTTCGATCATGCTCAGCTGAGACTTTGAGATTTCAACCATGCGGGCCAGGTCCGTGAGCGACAGACCCATTTCATTTCGGCGCTCGCGAAGGAGCCTGCCGCAGCCGCCGCTCGTTGCGGAGGATGCTTCTTGGGCATGTCCGCTTATGGCTGGCTCTTCCAATCTGGTCGTCGCGCGCTCTGGCATTCTGCGGGTCTCAGAAAATCTGTGTTCACAAGTGATGTGAACACGGAGTTTACTGGTAAAGTATGCGAATTGGGAGGCTCAATTTGTGCCGGAAAGTCGCCGGAATGCGGGTCGTGGGATTGTCGGCGTTCTCGCGAACTGCGAGCGGACTTCTGAATTTGGTAGATCCGTACCTATTAATGGATCTGTACCTACGGTCCAAAGGTGGTCCGGCTGATGAGATCGAGGCCTAGGGGTGCGGCGGAATGTCGGCGGCGACTGCAACGATTTCTGAAATGGAGTTCCTTCGCAGTGTCGTAAGTGACGCCGCGCATGTGATGTGGTTTCTAGGATCTGGGGCGTCCCGAAGCTCTGGTCTGCCGACCGCGTCCGACATTACCTGGGACCTCAAGCGAAACCTCTATTGCCTAGAGCAAAGCCAAGACATCGCGCGGCATGACTGGGGCAACAAGGCAGTTCAGGCGCGCATTCAGAGCTACATGGAAGGAAAAGGCCACCCGCCTCTAGGGGACCCGGCAGAGTATTCCTTCTATTTCGAGCGTACGTTCGGCACCGACTACGCGGCGCAACAGACATACCTTCGGAGAGCGCTTGGTTCTGACAAGGTGTCGTTGACAATTGGGCCTCGCGCGCTTGCGGGCATGCTAGCGATGAACCGCCTGCCGATGGTCTTTACGACAAACTTTGACGAGATACTTGAAACCGCCTTTGCGGTTGTAGCCGGACGCAACCTGCCGAGTTTTCATCTTGAAGGGTCATATGCGGCGCTCGCGGCGCTGAACGCTGGACAGTTCCCGATCTACGCCAAGGTCCACGGTGATTTCCGGTATCAGAGCGTCAAGAACTTGAGCGCTGACTTACTCAGCAATGATCTGGAGATACGGAGAGCGTTCCTCGCCGCTGCAACGAGATTCGGCATGATCGTCGCGGGATACAGCGGTCGGGACGAAAACGTCATGCAGATGTTTCGTGACGCGCTCGACCAGAACAACGCTTTTCCTCACGGCCTGTATTGGACTGTGCCGAATGCTTCCAGTGTCGCGCCCAAGGTTCACAAACTAGTCACCTACGCGCTATCAAGAGGCGTGAAGTGCGGAATCGTCCAGATGGGCACCTTCGACGAGATGATGTCGAAGATTTGGAAGATGCTGTCAGACAGACCGCCGGAGTTGGAATCGAAAGTCCGAAGCGCGAGTTCCGCATCCGTATCCATTCCGCTCCCGGCCGCGGGGACGGGGTTTCCGATGCTTCGTACAAATGCGCTGCTGATCACTAAGTTGCCAAGCAAGTGCGCCGCCGTCGCGGCAACGGGCGAGATTAGGATGGGGGAGATTCGATCGAGGAGTTTCGAGACCGCTGTCGAATGCACGCTCGCCTATACAGACAAGCTTCTGTTCTGGGGCTCTCGCGAAGACGTAGAGAAGGTCACCGAGGGAGTAGCCCTGGGTGACGAGAATTCATTTGTCTTTGGCGACCTGACGAAGTCCGTAGATGAGTCCGGCGTGCTAAAGGGATTTGTGGAGGAGACGTTGGCCCGCGCACTGGTGCACGGCAAGCCATTGTTGCTCCGCCGGGCCGACCGAACGTGGTACGCAGTCGCCGACCACAAGAACGGGACAAACGACCTGTACAAGCCGCTGCGCTCCGCAGTTGGTAGAGGGAGCCTGGAGCCTGTTCATGGACGGGTGACAGGTCGAAGCGACATGTTCTGGGCCGAGGCCGTAGCGCTTCACCTTGAGGAGCGCAATGGCTCGCTCTGGCTATTGCTACGCCCCGACGTGTGGATTACGCCGCTCGCGCAGCGCGATGAGGCAACCGATTTCCTGCGCGCCCGGAAGCTCAAAAGATACAACGCGCAATCCTTCGAAATCCTAAGCGCGTGGATACGAATTCTTCTTGGAGATCTCGGAGGGGCGCCCGCGAAGGTGACTGCATTTCCGGACAAGGAGTACAGCGCCGCGTTCGAGATCAGCACGCGCACGGCCTACAGCAGGAGAAGCGCGTGATGACCGCTGATCCGACTGCTCTTGCGGGCAACCAGGCGGTCACCGAACCTGCTCTGCTGTTTGCCGCCGGCGAGGTGCACAAGCACCCTTTGCGCGGGCTTACCGAATTCGGGCCCTATAGTGCAGATCTGGGGCTTCTCACCAACGTCCGGCTTGCCTATCTTGCGCCCGGCGACGCGCTCAGCAAGGTCGACTCTATCGTTGCCGAACTTCAATCGCGCAAGGAACCCCGGGATGCTTTGAACTATTACATTCGATACGGTGGTTTTGAGAAGGTGTTCCGCTGCGCTCTCACTGCTGCACCCGCAGCGCTGCAGATGGCGGCACCGACAGAGTGCGGCGCGCTCGCGGCAGCTGGGAACGGCCAAGGGCTGGTGAACGCAATCCTCCAGGCGCTCGCACCCCTTATTCGGGTGCGCAATGCGTTTGACGTCCTGCTGATCTATCTGCCAGACGTGTGGAAGGCGTCATATCAATACGAGGGCTTCAACCTTCACGACCGCATAAAGGCGAAGTTGGCCCCCCTTAACATTGCGGTGCAAATTCTCAATGACACGGCGCTTACCAGGCCGGATCGCGCCAACGTCATGTGGGGCATCAGCGTCGCGTTGTACGCGAAAGCTGGCGGCATCCCGTGGAAGCTCGCCGACTGGGATAAAGATGAGGCCTATATTGGCATCAGCTACGCGATGAAGACGGGTCCAGAGGGGACTGAATACACGACCTGCTGCAGCCAGGTGTTTGATCCTGACGGAACTGGCTTCGAGTTCGTGGCCTACGACACCCGGGAGTTCACGACGGACAGGAAGGGCAATCCCTACCTCAGCTATCAAGAGATGCAGTCTCTCATGTCAAAGAGTCTGCTGCTTTATCAAAACCGGCATCGTGGCCGCTCTCCGAAGAAGATCTACGTCCACAAGTCCAGCCATTTCACTGAAGACGAAATTCAGGGTGCCTTGGACGCTTTCGGCTCCAAGACCGAACTTGAGCTTGTTCAGATCATCCGAGGAAACAGCTGGTACGGCCTGAAAGTCGACCCGCCTCGGTCGGGCAAGAATGCAGCACCTGCGAGTTATCCAGTTACGCGTGGTCTATATCAGCCGCTCACGGGCGACGAGTGTCTCCTTTGGACCCAAGGAAGCGTGGATGGCGTTAACCAGCAGTCAGGTCGCGAACATCAGCCCGTGTTCAAAGAGGCCGCGCTAAAGCCGCTCCCCGCGCCGATTATGCTTCGGCGTTTTTGCGGCGATGGTGGCTGGCATGCGACCTGTAATAGCATTCTCGGGCTTACCAAAGTCGACTGGAACAACAACACGCTGTACAAAACGCTACCCGCGACGCTCGTCTACTCGCAAAAGTTCGCCGAAGTCGTCAAGCAGTCGCCAGATATCGTCGACGATGTTTACGACTATCGACTGTTCATGTAGCGACGCTGTTGTGCGCGAAGCTGTCTCAGTCTCGCCTAACCAGGAAGCTGCTCGCGAGCCGGAGAAGGATAGGAAGTGGCCTGCCACGAGATTTAAGTTAGGGGGGGGCTGGGTTCTGGTGGTTTGCGACTGCGACCTTCCAGATCGTTCAATTGTCTTTCGCCATCTATCGCCGGCCGCCTTCTGTAAGCGGCTTGTTTTGACGGTCGACTCGACGGTCAATTGTTG
>JAIBBE010000034.1 GCA_019694835.1 Fimbriimonadaceae bacterium
GGAGCCTCTCAATGCTTGGCCGAACCGGGGTGCACAATTCATCACCCCGGCCACCCGCTTCGACCGCCGGCAAGCTGCCTTTCGGTGATTAAAACTCGCATCAACCTCTCCCCCAACCCCTCTCCTCCGCCACGACGTCTAGCGTGGGCGAAAGCTTCCGGGCGCAGGAGAGGGGAGCTCATGGCCCTAACTCCCGACCGTGAAGTACTCAAGGCCGGCCGCTTCCGCCTGCGCGCGGTAGAAGAACCGGCGGCCGTCGAACAGAATCGGCGTCCGCATTGTCCCCGCCATCTTCGACAGGTCAATGCGTCGGAATTCGGGCCAGTCGGTCACCAAGATCACCGCATCGGCACCTTCGGCAACCGGATACGGCCCAGACTCATAGGCGATATCGGGGAAGATCGCCTTGACATTCGCCATCGCCTCGGGGTCGAAAGCCCGGACGGTCGCGCCCTCGGACTTCAGCTTCTCGATGATCGTCAGCGAGGTCGCGTGGCGAATGTCGTCGGTGTTTGGCTTGAACGCGAGCCCCAACAGCCCGATCGTCTTGCCCGCGAAGCCACCTAGCCGCGTGCGGAGCCGATCCAGGAAATGCACCGACTGCTCCTCGTTGATCTCCCAGACTTCCTTGAGCAACTCAAACTCATACCCGAGGTTGCGCGAGACGGCCATGAGGCCTTGCACGTCCTTAGGCAGACAGCTTCCGCCCCAACCGAGTCCGGCCTGCAGGAACTGCTTGCCAATCCGAGCATCGGTGCCGATTCCCTTGGCGACGACTCCGACATCGGCTCCGCACTGCTCGCAGATTCGACTGATCGCGTTGATGAAGCTGATCTTCATCGCGAGGAAGCAGTTGCTCGCGTACTTGATGAGTTCCGCGCTGGCCCGGTCGGTGATAATCATCGACGACTCGAGCGGGGCGTAGAGGATCACCAGTTTCTCGGCGGCCTCGCGCCGATTGACCCCAATAACGATGCGGTCGGGGTGGAGCGTGTCTTCGACTGCCGAGCCCTCGCGCAGGAACTCGGGATTGCTTACGACATCGAAGCGATCATCCGAAATCCCGTGTTCGCGCAAGATGCTCTCGACAAGGTCACCGGTTCCGACCGGAACCGTCGACTTGTTGACGATGACCAGGTAACCCTCCATCGCCCCGGCGATCTCATGAGCGACTTGGCGGACGAAACTCAGATCAGGGCTGCCGTCCTCGGCGGGCGGCGTGCCGACCGCGATGAAGACAATCTCGGCTCCTTTGATTCCCTCGACGACCGAATCCGAAATCACCAACTGACCGGTGCGAAGGGTCTGCTGCAAAAGCGGCTCCAGACCCGGCTCGAAGATCGGCGAGATGCCTTTGCGGAGCATTTCGACTTTCTCGAGGTTGTTGTCAATGCACACGACCTCGTTCCCAAGGTCAGCCATGACGACGCCGGTCACCAGGCCGACATAGCCGGTTCCAATCACTGCAATCCGCACACGGGGAGTCTACCATCGGCCCCACCGATGGCGGAGGCGACACCAAGGATCGGTAGCCGACAGGGTGCCAGCGGTATCAGCTCCCCTCTCCTGCGCCCACAAGACTCCGCCAACGGTAGCTTTGGTGGCGGAGGAGAGGGGTTGGGGGAGAGGTCGCAGCGTGAACTTGCGAACGCACCTCTACCGGATGCTAGCGGATGGTTTGTGCCGTCGCCGTTACCAGAAGCGAACGAAGTCAGGGTTACGCGCTGGCATGAACCATCCAGCGGCTACCGTCTCTACGACGACTCTAACGGATCGACGCATGGATAACTGCCGAGGACGGTGGTCTCGAGCGTCAAGACCTTCAGTGTCGCGAGTGCATTCTGAATCTGGTCATCGGCGCGATGTCCGGCGCAGTCGGAGTAGAAAATGTACTCAAACGTCTCCCGCTGGGCCGGGCGCGACTCGATCATCATCAGATTGACGCCGTGCTCCACGAAAGCGCCGAGCGCGCGGTAAAGCTCGCCAGGACGATTGCGGAGAACGAACATGAGGCTGGTCTTATCCCGGCCCGTCTTCTTCGGCTCGTTGTAGCCAATCACGATGAACCGCGTGCGATTGTGTGAGTTGTCCTCGATATGTCCGGCCAAAATGGGCGCGCCCAAAGTCTCTGCCGTGAACTGATTGCAGATCGCGGCCCCCTTCGTGTCTTCCATTGCCCGTTCGCCCGCCTTGGCCGTCGGGACGGTCTCGATGATCTCAGCGCGGGGGAGGTTCGCTCGAAGCCACCGCTTGCACTGGGTCGCTGGTTGGGGGCCGGCGTAAACCCGTTCGACGGAGTCCAAATCGGGGGCGATGCTCACCAAATGGTGATGAATCGCGACGTAAGTCTCGGCACAGATCTTCACATTCGTCTGCGGGAACATGTCGAGCGTCTCCGGCACGACCCCGGCTGTCGAATTCTCAATGGGGCACACCCCATAGTCCACACTGCCGTGTTCGACGGCAAGGAACACGTCTTGAATCGAATCTTGGGGGCGGAAGGACGTACTCGAACCAAACGTCTGAATCGCCGCGACATGCGTGAAAGTGCTCGGCGGTCCCCAATAGGCGACCTCCAGCGGCTTTTCGGCCGCACGGGCCGCGCTGATGATCTCGCGGAAGATGGCGGTCAACTGCTGATTGCGAAGGGGACCGGGGTTGATCGAGCCAAGCTTTTCGTAAATTTGGCGTTCCCGTTCAGGCGTGAAGAACGGCGCGGCAGTAAGGTCCTTTGCTCGCCCGACTTCCTGCGCGCACTCCGCTCGCTTGCTTAGGAGACGCACCAGCTCGGCATCGATGCTGTCGATTTCAGTGCGAATCGCATCCAGAGGTCGGGGATCGTCGGCCATCGCATCATTATGGTGCAGGCTTCACTCCCCCTTGTATAGTGATCGCAGCGGCGCGGTAGAGTGCCGGTGCAGGGTGGAGGGACTACATTCTCCCTTTCCGCTTAGACGGACCCGGTGAGTATTCCCCCACCCCGAGCTCAACGCCGATGAAG
>JAIBBE010000183.1 GCA_019694835.1 Fimbriimonadaceae bacterium
GGATTTGTAGGACGTCGTTGACCGGCTTCAGCGAAGTAAAGAGCAGGTAGAGGTAGGGGAGGGAGTACACCACGACGATGAGGGTTGCGGCGATCAACACGACTGCTGGTCGCATCTGAGCGCTTACGGCAACGCGTGGAAGGGGCAGCGCCAGGTCAGACATTGCGAGTGCGCCCCCATATGAAGCGATACGCGAGCACGGCCAGGACGATCATCGCAATAAGGAACAACGTGGCAGTCGCAGACGCCTGCCCCACATCGCCATAGCGGATCATGCGCTGGTATATAGTCATCGAGAGCACCTCTGACTGGAAGTTTGGCCCGCCTTCCGTCTGGATCCAGATCAAGTCGAACGTCTTGGCCGCATCGACCCCGCGCACGATCAATACGACGGCGATCACTGGCCGGAGCAATGGGAGCGTAACGAGAAAGAACCTCTGCACCGCCCCCGCTCCATCGATCTTGGCGGCTTCAATGAGGTCGCGTGGAATATTCTGGAGGCCGGCAAACACCACCAAAGCGACGAAGCTGGTGGTGAGCCAGATGTCGGGGAAGGACACAGCGTAAAGAACGATATTTGTGTCGCTCAGCCACGAGATCGCACTTGGGTCGGAAATGAGATGCAGGCCGGCAAGTGCGTAGTTGATAATGCCAACCTGATCGATCAACAGGAAGCGCCAAAGGATGCCAGCTACAATGGGCGAGACCATCAGCGGGAGCGCGAACGCGGTTCGGTGCCAGCGTGAGCCAGCACCAATGGCGCTAAAGAGGAGCGCCGCCATGAATCCAAAGACCAGTTCGAAGAGCAGCGCGAATGCGGTGTAGCGGAGCGTCCTCAGCGCCGCGTCGGCCAACCGTGCCGATCCAAGAACCTTGATATAGTTGTCGAGCCCGATCCAAGCCCGGGCCGAGGCATTTAGAAGCTCCACATGGAAAAGCGAATTTGTAACGAGGAGAATGATTGGGTAACCGACCATGACCACGAGAAAGAGCGTGGCTGGCCCCATCATCAAAACGGCGAAACGCATTTGCGACATAGGGACCTCGGGGCCATTGTGGACCGGGTGGCGGACTTTGAACGCCACCCGGTACATCCGGGGGATCGGACTAGAGCATGCCCTCGATGGTCGTCTTGGCCGTCTTGAGCAGAGCCGGAAGATCAGCCTTACAACTGAGTGCCTGCTGCAACATCGGCGTCACGGCCTGATCGACGATTTCCTGCCACTGTGTCACAAGCGGGCGCCCCTTGGTGGCCGGTGCAGCGAGCGTGGCCAGCAGCGGCCTAAAGTGTTCATAACCCGGCTTGTCCTCATAGCTGGCATAAGCGGAATTGGAGGCCGCGAGGCCAAGCGGTGCCTGAATCCCAAGCGCGTTGTGGGCAAAGGCGTAGGCGACGAACTGCTTTGCCTCGTCCTTATGCGTCGATGTCATCGGCACGATATTGTACCAGGGCCCAGTAATCGCTGCGACGCCGGCATCGCCGGCAATCATCGGAGCGGCGCCTACCTTGCCTGCAACTACCGAGTCAGCTGGCGTCTGCCGGTAGGCGTGAGCCCAGAACTTCATCATCGCGGTCTTGCCCTGATAGAACATGTTCTGAGCTGCACCCCAGTCGACCTGCAAGACACCGTCGGGCGCCGCGTGATCCTTGCAATAGATGTCGGTGTAGTACTGCAGCGCCTTGAGGTGCGCCGCGTTGTCGATGATGACGTTGCCCTTGTCATCCAACACGACCCCGGGCGAGCCGGCCTGCAGCACCTGCGCCATCCACTCTTCGGAATACACGCCGATCACATCAGTGCCGTAAAGATCGGGCTTCCCGTCACCATTGGTGTCCTGGGTAAAGAACGTCGCGGCGTCCTCAAATTGCTTCCAGTTGGTTGGTACCACCAGATCGTAACCATATTTGGCTTTGAAGGCGGCCTGCTGCTTGGGATCTGAGAAGAGGTCCTTCCTGTAGAGCAGAATTTCGGCATTGGCCCAAGTCGGCATGCCGACCCACCTCCCACCGACCTGCGCGTCGGCGAGCAGCGCCGGAGGAATGTCCTTCTTCACTGCGTCCGTGAAAAGCGAGTCGAGGGGCTCGGCGAAGCTGGCGAACTTCGCCATCCAGGTTACGTCGATCGTTGCCACATCATAGTTCGACGTGCCAGCGCCGAGTTCGGCCGAGAGTTTATCGAAGACCCCCTGATAAGGAACTTCGACGAAGTTTACGGTGATACCCGTCTCCTTGGTGAACTGATCGGCGATCGCCTGCTGCAGCGAGTGGCCCCCTGCCTCAACCAATACGTTGAGAGTGTCGGCGGCCAGAACCGGGCCAACCCCGATGAGTAGCGCGATCGCCGAAGCGGCGAATACTGATTTTGCCTGCATGTGGTTCCTCCTGTCGCGCCTCCTGGAGCCTGTGGAGCCCTTTTCGAGGCGGCAACCAAAACGCTATTGCTCAATGTCGACGTCGTCAATTGGAAATGTCGACGTCGTCAGTTGATTGTTCGTTGCACTTCGGGTTGATTGCTTTCATGGCTCGGACCTCGGCCCAACGCCGGGTGATCTCAAGGGAAATGAATGGTCAGTATAAAGGATGTAGCGCGCGTGGCCGGGGTGTCGGACAAGACGGTCTCGCGCGTCGTCAACGGCGAACCCAACGTGCACCCCGACACCCAAGAGCGAGTAGAACGCGCGATCGCCGATTTGAAATATGTGCCTAATCTCAGCGCGCGCTTGGTTCGAACCAACCAATCCCGAACGATTGGAGTGATGACCGATTTTGTCTCGACGACGCCCTATTCCGGCAACATCGTACGCGGTATTCAGGACTGGGCCAAAGCGGCCGGAAGAACAGTGCTTATCATCAACACCGGGGGGGATCCGGACGAGGAGCGTCGCGCTTGGCGCACCTTTCAAGAGCATCGCAGCGACGGCGTGATCTTCGCGACTATGGCACACCGCGATGTTGCGATCCGCGGTCGCGATTTGCCGGTAGCCACGGTGCTAGTGAACTGCGTCTCAACTGCAGACACCAATTTGCCCGCCATGGTCCCTAACGACTACGCCGGGAGCAAAGAACTGATTGAGCTGTTGTGCAAACAGGGGCACCGCCGCATCGGCTACGTTCGGCTCAACCCGGCTCTCAAGGCCGCACATCTCCGCATAACCGCATTTCGTGACACACTGAATGAGCACAATATCGTTCCGGACGAAACGCTCATCGTGGATGGCATGTACGGAGAGGTCGGACAGGACATCAACGTTGCGTTTGAGAGCACCCTGGAGTTGCTGCGCCGACCGGACCCGCCCACGGCAATCGTTGCCGGCAACGACGAAATCGCGCTTCCCGTTTACTGTGCAGCAATGAGCATGGGGCTGCGCATACCCCATGACGTGTCGATTGTAGGGTTCGACGACTTCCAGACCGTGGCACGCGGCCTTCGACCTCAGCTCACGACGGCCGCCCTGCCCTACTATAGGCTCGGCATGGAAGGGGCGCGAATGCTTGAAGCAATTTTAGTCGACAGCTCCGCCTACGCTGGTGTTCACTACATGGATTGCCCCATTATAGAACGGCAGTCTGTCGCCTCCCCCGGCCCCGATTTTTGATCTCGGCGTCAAGGGGCGTTGGCTCGGCGCGCCTTCCAGCAACTCCGGGCGAGCGCCTTCCCCCGATTGCCTCGTTCAAGCCTTCGGCTTCGCGACTGAGCGCCGCTCAATCAAACGGCAGGCATACTTGGTGTGAGGGGTTTTCGGTTGCTCGTTGGAAAGCAGACCAACAAGCGTCTCGACGGCCAGTGCTCCCATCTCTGCGTAAGGCAGGGCCATGGTCGTGAGCTTGGGCTCAAGCACGCCTGAAATGGCGCTGAAGTCATCGAACCCTACAATCGACACATCCTCGGGGACCTTGAGGCCGAGTTCGAGAACCGCGCAGTAGACTTGCAACGCAATCTGGTCGTTTCCACAGACAATCCCCGTTGGCCGATCCGACCTGCGCAGCAGCTTTGTGACTTCCTCAAAGGCGGTGAAACGATCTCTAAAGACTTCCCCAACTAGTCCCGGCACGAGCCAATCTTCGCGCACCTCGAGCTTGGCCGATTTTAGCGCGTCTCGGAACGCGCGCCCACGTAAGTCTGCGGCCAAAACATGTTCGTTGAGAGCCACGTAGGCTAGTTGTCGATGCCCAGCCTCGATCAGATGAGCGGTTGCGGCATATGACCCTGCGTAGTCATCCGGCACGATGAATGGCAGGTCAGGCCGCTCAGGAGCGCTGCAGTTCACCAGAACGACAGGAGTTGCCGGGAACTGTGCGTTCGGAGAGACGTGTCGATGGTACATGGTAACGTAGAGAACGCCGCTAATGCCGTGCTCGCGAAACACCTGCCAGGTCCGCGCTTCCTTAACTGGATCCCCCGACGTGTTCACGGACAGAAGCTGGTACGGCGTTGGCTCCAGAGCCTCTTGGATACCGCGAACGATCTCCGTGGAAAACGGCGTCGTGGCCACGACGTCGGTCATCAAACCGATGACCATCGATTTGCTGGTCCGCATGAGTTGGGCGGCCCGGTTGGGCACGTAACCCAGCGCCTCGATCGCGTTGAGAACCTTAATTCTGGTCGCGGGTCGCAGCAGCCGCGTGTCACCGCTCGCAACTCGCGACACAGTTCGATCAGATACACCAGCTAGCGCCGCTACGTCCTTGATGCTTACCATCTTCCAGTCCGCAGCCCGACCATCCTAATCTTCAGCGACTGTAACCTCGTAGCCTTCGAGGTCACCATGCAAGACTTCAATCGACCAATCTCGCTTCCCGGTCTCATCGCAATTTAGAGTAAACGTTCCCCAGGCCTTGCCGCAAATCCAGAACGTCGTGAAGCTCTTTCCAGCCAGCTTCGGAGCAAAATAAAGCCGCCGATTCACCGCATCTGCTTGGAAACCGGCAAACGCCGTCATTACTCCAAAACTCGACATTGCGCGGATGTAGTGGTGTCCCGCCTCGATCTCACTCCAAGGATTGCGTTTCACCCCATCGTAACGGCTTCTTAGCGCCTTCACGATCGTAAGCCCTTCCTTGATGAGTCCGGCGTGCACAAGACCTGCTGCCACCTGATACTCCACTCCAGTCCAGACCTCATCGCAGTATGCGAAGGGGAAGCGCGGGCGACCACCCTTGGGCCAACTGCATAGAACCAGTCCCGGCTCGTCGTTCAGCGCGTAGGTCCGCTGTACAGAGTGTACCGCACGCAATTCGGGCAGGAAGTTGTGCCTAAAAATTGCTGCCGCTGCAGAGCGCAACTTTTCCTCAGACACCAACGGTCCAAGACCCGAGGCGTACGCCATAAACTGGCCTAGCATCTGATCAGAGTGACAGCCAATGCCATGTTGATACCGATGACTGTCAACATCCGCGAGCCGTTGCACGAAGTACTCGCCGTCCCACAGAGTCTCCTCAATTGCCCGTGCGGACGTCGCCTGGCGTTCGGCATACATTGCAGCAAGTTCCGACTCTCCAAGATGGTCCGCCATTTCTGCCATGGCCTTTAGCGCAGCGCAGTAAATGAACGCCATCATCGGGTTCGGGCCGTAAAACTCGATATCATAAGTGTTCGAGGCCCGTGCTTCAGGCAGTCCGTCGCCGTCGGGATCCCAAGTCCTCTGCGAGAACTCCATAGCGATTTTCGCTTTTTCCCAGACCCGCTTTAGAAACGCCTCATCGCCCGACAGTTTCCACTCACGGTAAAGCCGCACGATGGACCCCATCTCACCATCCGCGGCGGGAATCATCTCCCACCGGCTCTGTCCGAGCACCGTACGAGCTCGAAACGGCATGTTGCCCGACGCGTCCGTTTCCAGATTGAATTCAACCTCTCGCATTGAGCGCTCAAGCTCGGGGAAGAGGTAAGCAACGGTCTGCGCATAGTTCCAGACGTGGTTGACGTTGCCTTGGCCACACCCGACGTAATCACGAATTCCTTCCCAGCCGAGGAACGTGCCGTCCTCGATCCGAAAACAACAGTGCGAGCGCAAGGATGCGATATTCGCCGTCACTGCATCGATCACATAGCCGGGCAGACTCGTACTATAAATCGCCTCTTCGAAGGCCCTCGACTGCTGTTCGAGTCGCTCTTTGTTCGCAGCCAGGTAGCGCGCTGCAGCCCACGCGTCCTTGTGGATCGTCGCATAATGGTTCCGGATCGGGGCGTATTTACCGGCCCGATAGTCTGAGATGTCTTTGTCGAACTCGATCCAACCTTTGGGCCGGTTGGGAAAATGCCAGGCGATGACAAACTCAAAGACCTCTTCAGTGTGCGGAGCAACGGACCGCTTGATACCCACCGACCCAATCTTCTCGCGCAGATTGAGGAAGCTGAAGTCATGAAAGTCTTTAAGTGCCGAGCCAGTGGCCTCGATGGGCTTCGGCGGATCCAGAAATCCATCTTCTCGGAAGTCGTCCCAGAAGTCCTGTGCGTTGTCCGTCCACTCGCCCTCGAGCCACACCGGACGCTTGAACACACCCGAAGTCGCTGTCGTGCCTAGCACCATGCTACCGAACTTGAAGTCGTCGGGTTTGAGAGTCTTGGAGGTATAGAAGAGGCCATCCAAACCATCCTGTCGTTCCTCATTCGCGACCTCTCCTGCCAGCTTGAGATTGGCGAACACGTCATAGCCATCGAAACCGACGGCGTTGGCGAGGCTCCCAACCACAGAAACCTCTGCGGATTCATCATTTGTGTTGCGCACACGATACCTGACGATCGCCCCGGGGATTGCCGAGTCTTCAGCGTTCAATGGGATGAAGGGCGTGAACGCTTCCATCGTAACTTCCAGCGGCACCGCAGGGTCGCGCAGAGCAACATTTACGAAGGGGTATCCTGCCCACATCTCACTGTCGGCAAACCGTGGCAGACCGGCGAGGTCGCCGTTGAGGAAACCATGAGAGCGGTTGTAATGAGGGGTTACCTCGCTTTCGAGGATTTTGGCGACCGCCGGCTGATTGCCGCACTTTGCCCAGATAGCGAAGAAGCTGAAAGGCAGGAAATTTTTCTTGCCAGGCCAGTTAAAGATCTCCCAGTCTCTAAGTTCGCCTCGCGCGCCCACCGAAACATTCCCCGTTCCAATACCCCCCAGAGGAAAGGCCGCCTCCTTTGCGTCACGTGGATAGTGCTGTCGGCCCCCCGGGGCGAACAGTTCACGAAGCGAGAAAATGGAGTTGGCGCTCGACGTTGCGTACATTGCTTCTTCTTTCCGAATAGAACGACAGTCTAACCTTTGACGCCAGCGCGAATGAACGAATCAACGATCCAGCGCTGGGCCACGAGAAATGCAATCAGGACAGGCAGCACCGCCAAGGCGACGGCGGCGATGACCGCGGATGTAGAGGACGAGCCGCCAACCGGTTCGCGGATCGACATAATGCCGACCGGTAAGGTCATCTTGTCGATGGAGTTGAGGAAGATCAGGGGCGTAAAATAATCGTTCCAGGTGAGCGTGAAGATGATCACGCTGAGTGCTGCGACTTGTGGGCGCGCGAGCGGGACGGCAACTGACCAGAACGTGCGCAGGTGTCCCGACCCATCGACCCGTGCCGCTTCAAATAGCTCTTTGGGCAGGGTTAGGAAGAACTGGCGCATCATGAAGATGCCGAAGACGCCAGACATGCCCGGAGCGAACGCGCCCGTAAGTCCTGGCAGGAGTATTGCCCATTGTGTGTCGACCAGGCCCAGCCATCGCATTAGCAAGAAGAGCGGCACCAAAGTTGTCTGGATGGGCACCATCAGCGACAGGAGCAACAATACGAACAGAACGCTCTTGAATGGAAAATTCAACCGGGCGAAGGCGTAGCCCGCCATCGTCGTGGTGGTTACATAGCCGGCCGTCACCCCTGTTGCGAGGGTGAGCGAGTTGAGGAAGAACCTCCCCATTGGGACGCTCGAGGCGAGCAGCTGTTGATATGACTCGAAGGTCAAATCAAGCCCCGGCAGCCAGTGCGGCGGCAGGCTGAACGCCTCCCTCATCGGGCGAACGGAAGTCGTGAACATCCATAGGAAGGGCGCAATCATCAGAAGCGCGCCCACGCCAAGGAAGACGTATGTGGCCGCGTTGCCGCTTCTTGAGATCAAGGCTGATAGCATGTACGGGCGCCACCGAAACTCGCTGACCGTTCGGGATCGCGGATGGAAGAGATCACTACTCATAGAAAGCCCACCGACGTGAGGTGACAAACTGGATAGACGTGATGATCACCACTACTGCAGTGAGCAGCAGCGAGATCGCAGACGCGTATCCCATGTTGAGTGACTTGAACCCTTGTTCATAGATGTACATCACAAGGCTGCGTGTTGCGTCGCCAGGGCCGCCGCTAGTCAACACAACGATCGACTCGAATACCTTGAAGGCGCCGATCGTGTTCATCGTGAGCAAAAACAGAACGGTTGGGGAGAGAAGTGGAACGGTAATCTGCCAGAACGTTCGCCACCCCGAAGCTCCGTCAACTCGAGCTGCATCGTAGTAGTCAGTGGAAATGCTTTGGAGGCCTGCCATTGCAATCAGCATGGCGAAACCGACGTTCTTCCAGACATCGAGAATGATGACTGAGATCAGTGCAATATTTGGGTTCGACAGCCAGCCGACGGGAGCAATACCCACTTGGCCAAGGTAATAGTTGACGACGCCGATATCTCGCTGAAACAAGAACTGCCAGATGACCGATACGAAGATGAGCCCGACAAGGGAAGGGAAGAAGTACGCAGCACGGTAGGCGTACTTCAGCGGGGCGGGCATCTTTCGATTGAGGAGCACCGCCAGAACGACGCCGAGGCCAACGTTTCCGGCCACGGCAAATACCGCGAAGAACGTCGTATTTCCGAAAACCTTCCAGAGTCGACCGTCGTTCCACAGCTTCTGGAAGTTCCCAAGGCCGATGAACCGCGGCGGGCTCAGCAGGTCGTATTTCATGAAGCTGATCACGACGGTGGCGATCATCGGGCCAAGGACAAACACCAGGAAGCCGATCAACGCGGGAGCAACCAGCAAGAGACCGGCGATGGTCTCCTTCCGGTTTTGCGGCCCTAACCAATTGCGCTTCCTGATGTTGTTCATGAAGAATGCCCCTCGTTAGGATGAAGCGATCTCGCCTTCGAGCTCTTGGTGCGCACCGTTGAGCACATCTTCAACGCCCTTCGGATCGGCATTGCCGATCATAGTGTCCATGGCACGCTGAGTGATGCGATCCACCGAGTTGAAGTAGGCCGGCGCGGCAACCGCACGTGCAGTGGTTAGCGCCTTGAAGAACAAGGGGGCACTCTTTGGCACTGCAAGGAAGTCAGGGTCCTTAGCCACTTCGGCATACATCGGGATCTGCTGGCCGATATCCGTGAGCTCTTTCACGGTCTGCATAGAGATCAACGTTTTGATCGCTTGTAACGCGAGATCAGGGTTCTTCGATTGAGGGCTGATGCCCCATCCGCCTTCACCGAACACTGTCGTTTGCGTTTCCTTCTTCGGCCAGAGGACGATGTCAAAGTCAGTGAAGCCCCCTTTCACCCAGCCGGTGACCGGCCACCGGCCAGCGGCAGTCATTGCGAATTTTCCTGCGGCGAACTGATCGTAAACGTTGAGACCAATCGGATCAGGGGAGACACCGTGCTCGTGAACCAAACTATGAACGAACTTGGCCGCCTCGATCATTTTGGGATTGTTGAGATTGGAATGAGCGTAGTCGTCTGTCACAGGGTAAGTCCCATTAGTCAGCCACCACGGATGAAAGGCGAAGTTGAACCACGGCATGCCAAACCCATAGACCTTGGAGTCGCCACTACCGGTGGTGAGCTTCTTTGCCGTTGCAAGGAAGTCATCCCAGGTCCAGTCAGGCTTTGGGGGCTCAAGCCCGGCATCTTTGAAGATCTTCGTGTTGTAATGAATAACCATGGTCTGGGTACCGTTCGGGATCTCATAGAGCTTCCCGTCGACCGTTAGACCTTCCTTGAGCTGGGCCGGCAGTTGATCGACCAGTGCCTTGATTTCCGGGTCGCCGTTGATCAAGTCGTCAAGAGGGAGCAAGAGTCCCTTGCTCACCGACAGGCGCAAGCCCTCAATGGCGATATTGATGATGTCGGGAGGGTTGCCGCCAGCGATCTGCGTCACGAGCTTATCAGCGTAGTCCGACCACGATGACACCGGCACGATATTGTCGGTGACGCCAACGTTCGGATAGATGGACTTGAAGCGGTCAAAGGCCGCGCCGTACGCCTTAGCCTCATCCGGGTTGCCCCAGTTGTAGGTTGTAAGCGTCGCTGTGACGTCCTTGGCCGGCGCGACCGCGAAAGATGGCGACACGCCCAGGAGTCCGGCAAGGCCAGTAGATCCCGCCAGCGCCGCGGTTCCCGTAAGAAACGTCCGTCTGCTAAACGTCATGGTATCCTCCTCATGATGACGATGCTTCAGTCCCGCTCGCGCGAGAGACATTCGCCACCGAGCGCTCACGCGTGGTGGCGATCTTCTTGTCCACTTCCTTCTCCCTGAGCTTTCGGTAGCGCTCATCTCGGGCATCGGCAGCTGCAATGGCCTGACGCTGCTCTTCGGTGAGAAGTTCTTGGGGAACTGCTTCCGACGCCCGCTCGCCGGGCATGGACGGAAGCCTAAGGGCGACGGGCGGCACTTCGAGAACCGGTGACGGAAGCGTTTGGTACCAGTACGCGGTCGAAGCCCAATCGTCGCTCAGGTGGTTGGCGTGGCCGTGCTCAATGGTTACCTTGATCCTTCGGTCGAAGCGCACGGGATCGGTGAGGTGAAAGCGGTAGGAAACCTGATATCCGGGGACGACGCTCTCATGGATGACAGAACCGTTCATGAGGAAGGCATTGTTCTGCATTCCCCAGGCGTGATTGAAGTAGTCTTCGGTTCCTGTCCCATGCAGGCGCGGCGGCCATTGGAAGTCGTCGTCGACGAAGATCATTTCGTCGCCCTCTCCCCACCACGAACCTTGAAAGTGCGCGACCGACAGATTGCATCCGACGTACTGGCCTCGCCCCTCGGTCTCCAGAAGGACGTAGTTTCCCTTGCCGTCTACATTAGGAATGTTCGTTTCCGGGCTGTTCGTCTGGAGGTTTGGAGCCCAGCCGTCGCATGGATTTTCGCGACGCCAATGCGCGTGGAAATAAGCGATGTCCTCAGCAAGCGGCTGCGCGTAGCGTTCGAAGTCGATGTAAAAGTACTGCCCGTACGGAACATCGTTTTGGTTCTCGACCTCGATGACGGCTCGTTTGCCGAAGGGCATCTGGAAGTACGAGTTAAACGCCGCGCTGCCGCCAAAGCGATAGCGTTCCTCGGGCTTGCACGAAACGGAAATGGGCAGCGAAGCGAAGTTGCCCGGCATAGAGTGCCCGGTGCAGAAGAAGTCGCCCAGCGGCACGACGACCGAGGGGGTTTCCTGGTCGTCCCAGTACATCTTGATGAGGACCTTCCTGTAGTAGAACGGGTCAGCAACCTCCCAGTTCAGCCCCAGGGCGTTGTGAATTTCGAACACCGGTGCAACCCATTGCCCCGCAGTCGGATCGATCAGGCCAGGTCCGACCACCCGACGACAGAACTGCGTCATCCAAATGTGGGTTATGCAACCCGGCCCGTCGATGTCCGCTAGCCTGATCGTGCTATTGGCCGGGATCAGCCAGTAGTCCTGGTTTCGGCCTGAGCGATCCCAACTCGATAACCTTCCTGTATAAGCGTTCTTGAGGCGGGTCAGATCAGCAAGCATCGTGTGTCCAGGATGAGCGGTCATGAGGAGCGGGAATCCATGAGTCCGTGAAGAAGTGCCTCGCCATCGGGCCCAAAAAGGTGCACGGCCTGCGGGTCGAAGGTGAGGGACAGCGGCGCGCGAGGATCGAGTGGGTCACCATCTGAAAGCTTAGCGATGAGGTCTTGTCCTTCCGCGGTGCGGACATGTACTAGCCGGTGTTCGCCTAAGTGCTCCTCAAGCTGCAACATGCCGGAGAGACGGCGCGTGTTACCCGATGCGATTGCGAGGCTCTCTGGACGCACGCCCAGCGTACCCGGTCCGGCCGGGAGGGAAGTGGGGAGGGGTAGGGCCTCCCCACTAGGAAGCCGGACCGAGCCGCTGTCGATCATCACCGGTACGAAATTCATCTGCGGACTGCCGATGAAACCAGCGACGAACAGGTTGGCGGGGCGGCGATAGAGCTCGAGTGGAGTACCCACTTGCTCGATCCTACCCGCATTCAGAACGACGATCCGATCGGCCAACGTCATGGCCTCGACCTGATCGTGCGTCACATAGATCATGGTGGCTTTGACGAGCTTATGAAGCTTCGCGATTTCCACCCGAGTCTGCACCCGCAGCGCAGCGTCGAGATTGCTGAGAGGTTCGTCGAACAGGAAGAGCTTGGGCTCACGAACGATCGCGCGTCCGATCGCAACGCGCTGACGCTGGCCACCCGAAAGGTTCTTTGGGAGACGATCGAGTAATGGTTCGATTTGCAGGGCCCGCGCTGCCTCGCCGACCCGCTTGGAAACCTCGTCCCGGCCGAAACCAGCGATTTTGAGGCCGAAGGACATATTCCGTCGGGCGGTCATGTGCGGATAGAGCGCGTAGGATTGGAACACCATCGCAACCCCCCGCGGCGCCGGATCGAGGTCATTGACCACTACACCGTCGATCTCGATCGTTCCGTCAGTGACGGGCTCAAGTCCGGCGATCACGCGGAGCAAAGTTGACTTACCGCAACCGGAGGGGCCGACGAAAACTACGAACTCGCCCGCCCCAACACTAAGATCGATGTCGTGGAGGACGGCGATAGCGCCGAACGCCTTGCTAACCGCGCTCAGGCGCAGCACGTCCATCCCTCTCCCCCACGGCCGGTTTTCGGCTCGTCTTGCCATATGTCGACGTCGAAATTACATGTCGACGTCGACATTTGTCAAGTGTCGAGGCAGAATTTCCTAGTCGCAGCGGTGGCGACCAGGATGAACCACAAGAAACGATCGGAGATCGGTATGACTGGCACGGCCTTTTTGACGGTGAACCCCGGCGATGTAGTGGAGATATGGGCGCGAGCCAGGACCGGTTCGCATTCGTCCCCTAGCGTCTCTCCGCTGTCGATCTCCAATCAGCGGCAGTGCTTTTTCAGTCTGGCCTTCCCCCCGCCCTACTTCGAACACTTCCGCTACGAGCATCTTTCGAAGGAACCCGCGGAACTCGCATGGAATCCCAGTCTACTCGAGGTCAGCTTTGCGTATAGGTTCAGCACAGCCGCGGTGCAAGACGACGGCATCGTGCTCTTGAACTTCACAGAAGATGGTATCGAGGAATATCCTCGGTCTCGCCTGGCAGAATGGTACTCTCAAGAGCCTGGGCGGCCGATCTTGCGGTTCTCCCCACTGAAGAACTGGATGAACGATCCGAACGGCCTCTGCAGGATCGGGGACAAGTACCACATGTTCTACCAGTTCCACCCGAACGGGACGGACTGGGGGCCCATGCATTGGGGCCATGCAGTCAGCACCGACCTGTTCGACTGGCTGCATCTCCCCGTCTTTTCTTATCCCGAGCAAAATCTAGGCGCCTTAGGGGCCACCGGGGGAGCGTTTTCTGGAAATGCGTTCTTGGATCGCGATGGGTTGCTGTCGTTCTATCGAACCGAGCGCCTGCCAGCCTACGATCTTTTCAAGAACTACAATGAGGTTCAAAAGCGAGTTTACCCAGACGAGGATCTATTGTCTGTCGAGCGCTCCGAGATCGTTCAAGTCGAAGGCGCTCCTGGAACCGGGCACGATATCCGCGATCCAAAGGTTTGGTTCGACGAGCAAGCGGGCCTGTATCGAATGATACTGGGATCAGCGGTCGACGGCGACCCTGCGATCACCCTTCACAGTTCCACGGACGGGAACCAGTGGACTTTCACCTCAATCCTTTACCGTGCGCCGGCGTTCTTCCGCGAAGGCGGCGCGCGTTGCGCCGAGTGTCCTGACTTCTTCGAGATCGACGGCAAATGGGTTCTTATAATCAGCTTCGTCGGCTACACCGAAGCGGCCACGGGTCGACACAATATCCTCTACGCCCTCGTCGGCGAGTTCGATGACGGCATCTTCACCCCCGCGAGTGGCGAACTTCAAGAGCTCGATTTTGGGACCGACTTTTACGCGATGCAGAGTTTCTTCGATGGCAAGGAGCAACTTGCCTTCGCTTGGCTCTTCAATTGGGAGGTGCGAAAGCCAGCCGGTTCGTCCTACAGCGGAGAAATGTCGCTGCCTCGTGTGCTTTCGGTCGAGGCTGGGCGACTGGTCATGCGGCCCCATCCCAACTACGAGCGTCTCCGACTTTCGCGGATCGAACTAACCCGGGAGCGGGTATTATCGCCCGACCCAACTTGCGCCGTCGAACTGCGCGTGCGCGGCGCCGATCTGGCGGGCGTCCGCATTATCGCCGTCACCCGAGGCGGCGCAGAAGCGGTCATTCGAGAGATCTGCGGTGGCGTCGAGATACAGGTGCCCGATGATAAAGAGCGCTCAATCCAATACCGGTCGGTACCACTACAATTGCGCGATCTCTTGATCTTCCTTGATCGCGGTGTCGTCGAGGTGTTTTTGAACGCCGGCGAGGTTTGCGGCACGCGCCGGAGCTACTTGCTTAACGACGTTGTAGAAGTTCGCCTCGAGGGGAAAGCTGGTGTGGTTGAAGCCTGGAACCTGCGCTCCGCGTGGGAAGGCAGCCCCAATTAAAGTTAGCGGCCCGCGCTTGATTGTAGCCCAGGGCTCGGTGTCCAAGATTGCCTCGCTGCGGTTGAATATTGGTCGAGAACCTGCGCGCGCCGCTGACTAGGGTCATCGCCCAGTCCTCTGCGTGTCGCAGGCCCCTGCCTCCGAGCGGCAAGCCAGGGCCGTGCCTCCGAGCGGCAAGCCAGGGCCGTGCCTATTTCCTATCGCCGCTGGGCAGTCTCGCAGAACAGAACCAACAATCCACTATACCGCGGCGCACCAGCCATGGAGCGGCGTCCCAAGTGTGACTCCCTTGGTCTGGTGAACTAAAGACGGCGAGGACGTTTGGTGCGGGTGGTCGGAATCGAACCGACACTCCTTTCGGAACTGGATTTTGAATCCAGCGCGTCTACCAGTTTCACCACACCCGCATACCGCGAACCCGTCGGAAGTTTCCTTCAGGGACCAGCGAGCGCCCTATACGACACCTAGACAAGGTGCGCTAGTGTCGTGCGACTGCCGCAGGATCATCCTCTTTCTAGAGGCTTCAACCCTAGGAGCAATGCGCCCCCTTATTGGGACACCTATGATGCACCTGCCGTCGTTCCAAGTAGAACTCGGTCGGCGCGGCAG
>JAIBBE010000198.1 GCA_019694835.1 Fimbriimonadaceae bacterium
CATGCAATCACGTGGTCGACAGCCCAACCTCAGCTTCTTCGCTTTTACTGCGACGCCGAAAGGCAAGACGCTCGAGCTGTTTGGGCGCGCACCACCGGGTGGAACACCAGAGGCCTTCCACATCTACAGCATGCGGCAAGCGATCGAGGAGGGCTTCATCCTCGACGTGCTGACGAACTACACGACGTACGCGACCTACTATCGCCTCCTCAAGGCCGCGCAGGACGATCCAGCCCTGCCGAAGAAGAAGGCTGTGCGGGCGCTGACTAAATTCATGACGCTGCACCCGGTGAACATTGAGCAGCGGACCGAGATCATCATTGAGCATTTCCGTCGGAGCGTGCGCGCCAAGCTTGGTGGCCGAGCAAAGGCAATGGTCGTCACGTCGTCTCGGCTCCACGCGGTGCGGTACAAGCTGGCTTTCGAACGCTATATCGCTGAGCATGGATACAGCGACGTCCAACCGCTTGTCGCTTTCAGCGGCATGGTCCGTGACCCTGAAACCGGCCAGGAGTTCACCGAGCCTGGTATGAACACCGATGCTGTCACCGGGCGTCCCATTAGCGAGGCCCAGCTTCCTGAACGCTTCGCATCGCCGGACTATCAGGTGCTCCTCGTCGCCAACAAATACCAGACAGGGTTCGATCAGCCACTTCTGCACACGATGTATGTCGACAAGCGTCTGGATGGTGTTCAGGCCGTACAGACGCTTTCGCGGCTGAATCGCATGATCCCCGGCAAGGATGCGCCGTTCGTCTTGGACTTCGTTAACGACGCAGAGAACATCTACCGTGCTTTCAAGCCTTACTATGACCGGACTGGTCTCGCTGAAGCGTCCGACCCGTCGATCATGGAGGCGCTTCGGCACGAGCTCGACGCGGCTCAAGTCTATCACCGCAGCGAAGTCGAGGCCTTCGCTCGCATCTTCTACAAGCCGCTCGACCAGCAGGTGCCGGCTGATCATGCGCAGATGCAGCGCCATTTGCAGCCCGCTGTGGACCGATTCAAGGCGATTGCCAGCGGCGACGAGCGCGAGGAATTGCGTGCGAAGCTATCGAGCTTCGTGAAGGTCTATGCCTTCCTTAGCCAGATAATCCCTTATGGCGATAGTGAGCTGGAGATGCTCTACAGCTTCGGCCGAGCGCTCTTGCCACACCTTCCAATGCACGGCGACGACGCGGCCGTGAAGGTTGGTCAGGAGGTCGATCTTCAATACTACAGGCTCGAAAAGGCCTTCTCGGGTGCGATACCTCTGGGCGATGGGGATACGCAGACGATCAAAAGCCCGACAGAGGTAGGGAGCGGGAAAGCAAAGGAAGAGCAGGCGCCGCTCTCCGAGATCATCCAGGTTCTCAACGAGCGCTTTGGGACTGAGTTCAACGACGAGGATCGCCTATTCTTCGAACAGATAAAGACGAAGGCGTGCGGCAATGCGAAGGTGGTTCAAACAGCACTGGCGAATCCGCTGGACAAGTTTGAACTCGGCATCCGCAAGGTGATCGAGGCTATGATGATCGAGCGAATGGAAGAAAACGACCGGATCGTCACGCGCTATATGTCTGACGACGTCTTTCAGGGAGCAGCTTTTCCGATCCTCGCCCGCGCGATCTTCGAAGGTATCAGAGCGACGAACAGGAGCGCCGCCGCACCATCAAATGAGCCGGCAGCAGAAGGATGAGGTGGGTCTAATCGCAGTGGTTACGGAGCTGACGTGACCCCCATCTTTCATCCAGCGACGGGTAGAGTCCGCGGTTGATTTGATCCGAGACCCAACCTTGGACCACCCGAAGGTAGAGTTTGCGGGCTTCATCGCGACGGCTGGCCGGTGATGCCGCCGGGATTTCGCAGCGCTGCTGGGGGCTTGTTGCCAATCGCGCCGTGTGGTCGATCCTCGTTGTAGTATCTACGCCAAGCCTCCAGCTTTTCCTGCGCGTCGGCAAGCGTCAGGAACCAGTGGGCGTTCAGGCACTCCGCCCGGAACCGGCCGTTGAACGCTTCGATGAAGGCATTGTCGGTCGGCTTGCCGGGCCGGGAGAAGTCCAGCGTCACCCCGTGCCGGTAGGCCCAGAGGTCGAGATCGCGGGAGACGAACTCCGACCCTTGGTCGACCCGGATCGCCTTCGGGTAGCCCACCTCGCCACATACTCGTTCCAAGGTGGCCACCACATCCTCGCCGCGATAGCTGAACCGAGCATCCAGAGCCGGCGAGAAGCGCGAAAAGGTATCCACGATGGTCAGCACCCGTAGTTTGCGCCCCGTGGCCAGCTGGTCGTGCACGAAGTCCATCGCCCAAGTCTCGTTCACGGCCATCGCTTGCCGGCGGTCGTCCCGTAGCTTCGCCTTCACCCGCCGCTTCGGCGTCTTGTTACGAAGTTGCAGGCCCAGTTCTCGATAGATGCGTCGCGTTCGCTTCTGGTTCACCATCCAACCCTCCCGCCGCAGCAACACATGAACGCGCCGGTAGCCATACCGCACGCGCGTCTCGCAGATCTCCCGGATCCGCGTCTCGAGGACGGCCTGCCCACGGCGCCGGGGCCGGTAGTGGTACGTCGACGTGTCGACCTGGAACACCCGGCAGGCCCGCCGGATCGACACGCCCCATTCGCCCCGTACCACCTTCACCAGCTCGCGCTTGCGGGCAGGCCTCATAGCTTTCGGCGGATGACCTCCTGCAGCATCTCCTTGTCCAGCGAAAGGTCAGCCACCAGGCGCTTCAGCTTGGCGTTCTCGTCCTCGAGCTGCTTCAGCCGCCGCATCTCCGTCGGCAGCAACCCGGCATACTTCTTCTTCCAGTTGAAGTAGGTGGCTTGGCTGATCCCCGCCTGCCGGCAGATCTCCCCGACTGCCACCCCGTCATCGCCCTGTTTCAGGATGAACGCCTTCTGCGCGTCCGTGAACCTCGATGCCTTCATCGTTCTCCGCTCCTCCCGGCCAAGGGAAACGCCACGGAAAACTCTACCCAAAAGCGATCCAGTTTGCGGGGCTCAGATCA
>JAIBBE010000094.1 GCA_019694835.1 Fimbriimonadaceae bacterium
AGGGCCTCCGCGAACTCAAGCGGGCGGTACCGATGCGGCAGATCGAGATGGCGGAGTTGATGGTGGCCGCGAACAACTTCTCGACCGACTACGCGATGTGCCTATTGGCCGCGACGCCCGAAAAGGACCTGATTGACACCGACAAGAACAAAGTGCTGCCGGGGATGAAGCCCGAGGACATCGCGCGGATGGAGCGCGAGATGGAGCTGCTGGGCCGGGACTTCCTGATGATCGAGGAGTCCCACGGCAAGAACACCCTAAATTTGGTGCTGGCCGTAGCTTACCTCCGCAAACTGCTCGATCACGCCGGGGTCGTCAAGTACCTGTCCCAGCGGCACCCTGACATTCTGAGCGAGTTCCAAAAGCTGGCAGATGCGCCGGACCTCAAGGGTTCCGCCTGACACTACTGTTACGGCAAGCTTTGTGGGCGTACAGATGAGCCTTGCCTACTTGCACACGAACACGTATGTGCTGACGTGCGACCCTCCCAACGACACATGGTCCCCTTGCCTTAGTCTCGTCCCGCATCCCTGAGCACTGACCACCTGGCCGTTCACGAAGGTCCCACATCGACTGCTCAAATCAACGAGCCAGTAGCTCGGTGGTTCTGATGGCTTACTCCGCCGAACTACCTTCGCATGCGTCCTGGACACTTCGTATGGCCCGAGATAGACGGCATCCGCGACCTGGTAGTCGGTAACCGCTTCGGCAGGCTCTTCGACCGGAGTCGCGCTGCGTCCGATCACGACCTCGTCAACGGTAAGAGGAACGATCCCGACCGTTGATGGACCAGTGCCGATCAGGTAGGCCCCCGACGGAAGCGCCGCCAGCGTGTTTGCGATGGCGGCTTGCCGTGCGGCGGGATCCACCATCATCATGACGCCAAACATGTTCAAACGCGACTTGATGATCGCTCCATCAATGAGCTTGGACAGGTCGGTCAGGTCGTCCATGCGAGCACCGTTCCTCCTAAGGGGCCGGATCCGAGGAACGAGGTGAAGGCCCGTCCCGCGATGGTAATTGCGGAGCAGATTGGGGTGTCGTCTGCACACTCGATCGATCTCGGCTGCCTCGCTCCAATCCCGAAATCCGTGACTCAATGCGATCCATGTCACGTACAACGATCGCCGCCGCGAGGACGACACAGGCGAGAAGGGCGCACAAGACCAGCAACCATCCGATGCGCCGTGCTGACATTGGCCGCGCATGGTCCGCCACGCAAGCGAGTCCTGCATGGAACGTGGCGTTCGTGGGCACGAGGCGCAAAGCTTCAACCCAGCAGCGTTCCGCATCAAGTAGACGGCCCTGCTGGGCGTACACTCTGGCAGCAAGGTCAAGGATTTGGGGGGCCATCGGTCCCCTCGTTGGTACGCTGACCAATGCTCGTTCAGCATCCTCGTACAAGCCCAATCGGGCCAGCGAGGCGGCCTCCAACAAGACGTTTGCAGCTTCATCAACCCCGTGCATCGCATCCTGCGCACTGGACGGTGCGTTTCGGGATGTAGACTCCAGCCGGACTCGGAAGGGCGCTCTCACTTGTCACCTCCCATGAGAACCACCGATAATGGTGCTTCCAAATCCGCCTCGCGCCTGCGCCTCTTCTTGCGCATCTGCAGGCAGCAGCGCGATGAGTTGCCTGACGGCTGCCTTTAGGGCTTCGAGGTCGTTACTGGCTACGGCCTTCTGTGCCTGAGTAAAGAGTCGTTGGGCTGCAGCAGTATCCGTCATCTGTGCGCGCTGTTCACCGAGGTACTCCAGGTATCCGACCCAGAAGCCAGGCTGCTGTAGGAGGATCCGCATCGTCAGATCGTGCACATCTTCTGACCGCGTGCGGAGCAGTTCAACACGGTGGAGCTTTATCGCTTCCGCGATCTCGGCCTCCAGTGCCGACAGTCTCTGGCGTTCATCAGGCTGTCCGTGCGCTCCCACCGTCTTGCGAGCTGATTCAAGCCGCGTCTGTGCCTCTTCCACGAGGCTAGGCCACTCCAAAGCCGCCTCAACGTCATCAGCCGCTGCCTTTAGTGCGAGCAACTTGCGGTCAGCCTCGCCGATCGCGTCCGGATCACCCTGTGCTGCGTCCACTTGCCTGCGCACCGTCTCGACAATCTGCTCGGCATTGATGCGGGCGACCGCATCGTTGGCCTTCGCGTCTCCAGCCGCTGTGGCCTTGGCTACCAACTCATTGACTCGCGACACCTCTGTGTTCAGCTCCCGACGAAGTTCGCCTGGAGAACGCGAGACCATTCCGGATGTGAACGTCGCCTCAAACTCCTCGTCGAGGATCGGAATGTATGCACGAACAGTCATCTGCCTCGACACGTCGACGTTGATAGTCACTTCGATCTCGCTGCCCGCTGGCACGTCCCGCGTAACGCGCCGATCCGTCGGAGAAATGACGATGGAGCCAATCGTGCCGTTCCGATCCGCTTTGTGGTCACTCGTGCCCTCAATAACAGGAATCCGAATCACGTTCGTATCAGATTCCGGGACACCCTTGCGCAACGCAACAGCGGAGTAGAGGACCTCATTCTTCCTCGCAGGGAGAGCTTCTCCTTTGCGGAAGAACCAGAGCGGGCGGTTGTTCGCCATGGCGACGCCGACGGCGTGCGTCAATGGGGGGCTGGTGATTACCATGCCCACCGTGTAGCAAAACGTGTCGGGGGAGCACTTCACTCTAGACCCGTGAGGGTCTGTCACAACGACTTGGTACTCGCACCTCCTTCCCGGCTCGGCATGAATCTCTGTCACAAAGGTCCCAGTCGGCGATACACGGATGGCCCCGCTCCGCCAACGACTCGTGACCTCGATGATCTCCACGGAAAGGCCTGAAGCTGTCGCGCCTGGAGGCGGCGTGATCTGTCCTCCAACCGTCGGCTCTGTCTCGCTGCCAACGGGCTCGTACTCCAGACGCAATCCATAGGTCCCCGGTTGCGCCTTCTCTTGCCGCGTTTCCAGACGTTGCGTGCCGGCAAACACGGCGGC
>JAIBBE010000218.1 GCA_019694835.1 Fimbriimonadaceae bacterium
GCTCTCATCCCACTGCAGGATCATCGGCAGCGTCTTTTCCATCTTCTTGCTGGCAACGTCCTTGCCATTCACCTTCAATGTCCCGGTGCCCGGTTGGCCGATACCGCTGAAGTTGTTGAATGCGAGGGTGCCCGGCCCTTTTCCTTCGTACTTGAAGTCGAACTCGACCGTGTGCCGGCCCGGCGGCAACGCGTCGGGAGCCTCCCACTTGAGCCGCTCGAGATCGACCATGTTCCAGAGGAACACAGGCTTGCCCTTGAGCAGGTAGAAACCGTAACCGGCAAACCGCCCGCCCGAGGTCAGGATCATGCCCTCGGCACCGCCCTGCGGGACGTCGACGTCCGCAGTGATCGTGTAGGAGGTGTTCAGCAGCAGCGGTGAGTCGCCTTGCGGCAGACCGACCATCGGCCGCGTATAGACGAATTCGGTGCGCCCGGCGGTGATGTTGGGACGGGGAGCGACGATACGCGAGGCCACGGAGGCATCCAGCGGAAACACCTCGTACTTCCTGGCCTCCGCGATGAACTTCTCCTTCAGCTCCGTGACCTTCTCCGGATGCTTGGCCGCAATGTTCTCGGACTGGCTGAAGTCCTCGTTCAGGTTATAGAGCTCGAGGACTTGGTTGTTCAGAGGATCGGGATTGGCAGGACCGAAGGCCTGCCAGGGCGCGCGGTTGACCTTCGTGCTGAGGAACCAACCGTCGTCATACAGCGCCCACTGACCCATCATCTCGAAGTACTGAGTCGTGTGCCGCGAGGGAACCTTCGCGTTCGCTGCGTCGAAGGTGTAGAGGAAGCTCGTGCCCTCGATCGGCTTCTGCGCGATGCCGTCGACCATCTCAGGCGCGCGGATACCGGTGGCCTCCAGGATCGTCGGGACCACGTCGATCACGTGGACGAACTGCTCGCGCAGACCCCCCTTATCCTTGATGTGCGCTGGCCATGACACGACCATGTTCTGATTGATGCCGCCGAGCGCCGAGGCATTCTGCTTGAACCACGAGAACGGCGTGTCGAAGGCCCAGGACCAGCCGGCCGACATGTGATTGTAGGTCTGTTCGGTGCCCCAGACGTCGTAGAACTTCATCTGCACATCGATAGGCAGTTCGTTGAGGCCGTTGAAGAACGCGACTTCGTTGGGCGTGCCCATTGGCCCGCCTTCGGCGCTGGTTCCGTTATCGCCGTTGATGTAGATGATCAGCGTGTTGTCGAGCTTGCCCAAATCCTCGAAGGCCTGGACAACGCGGCCGATCTCAGAGTCGGTGTAGGCCGCGTAGGCGGCGAAAGTTTCAACCTGGCGAATGAAAAGCTTCTTCTCATCCGCGGAGAGCTGGTCCCAGGGCTTCAGGATGTCCTTTGGCCACGGTGACAGCTTGGTGTCCTTCGGGATTACGCCAAGCCTCTTCTGGTTCTCGAAGATGCGTTCGCGCAGCTTCTCGTAGCCGTCGTCGAAGAGCTTCATGGCGCGTATCTTTTCCGCCCACTCCTTGGTGGGATGGTGCGGGGCGTGCGTGGCACCAGGCGCGTATTTGATGAAGATCGGCTTGTCCGGCTGGATTTGGTGCATGCGGGTCATGTAGTCGATGGCGTCGTCCGCCATCGCCGTGACCAAGTTCCATGTACCGGCCGGCTTGCCCTCGAACGGATAAATCTGCGTCGTATTTCGGAACAGGTTCGGCTGCCACTGGTTGGCGTCGCCGCCGACGAAGCCGTAAAAGTATTCGAAGCCCAATCCGGTCGGCCACTGGTCGAAGGGGCCGGTCTGGCTCGCCTGGAACGCGGGCACGTTGTGGTCCTTGCCGAACCACGACGTGTTGTAGCCGTTGTCGCGAAGGATCCGTCCGATCGTGGCCTTATCCCGGTCGATGATGCTGTTGTAGCCGGGGAAGCCGGTGGACTGTTCCGAAATTACGCCGAACCCGGCCGAGTGGTGATTGCGCCCCGTGATCAGAGCGGCGCGGGTCGGCGAGCAGAGCGCGGTGGAGAACACACGATTGTAGCGCAGGCCCTCATTGGCGATGCGGTCCATGGTCGGCGTTGGAATGACGCCGCCGAAGGTGCTCGGGACGCCGAAGCCGGCATCATCGGTAATGATCAGCAATATGTTTGGGGCTCCTTTGGGCGGCACGACTCGCGGCCCCCACCACGGGGTCGATTGGAGAGCGCCGTCCTTAATTGCGCCACCGAACTTCGGGTCCGGCGGCGGGAGCTGTTTTCCGTCGATGGTGGTCGTGGCGCTGGGAGAACCCAAAGTGCCCGTGACTTGCTGAGAAACCGCGGTCCCCGATCCAGCCATGAGAAATAGCGAACAGAAAGCAACGAGCTTATTACATCTTGAATATGCGACACCGATCATTGAAAGCCTCCCGCGCTTGACTACAGCAGCGCGCGCAGGCGGAGCAAAACGCCCCTGGCAGGACCCATGCACTGCTTACGATGCGGAAGTCATCTCATAAAACGCGGACCAAGATCTTGACATTTTGGGACACAGATTTGACAGTTTGGGACAATCAGCCATGTACTGGGTATGGCTCGTCACGCGGGACGGTGGGAGCGAAGGAATGGCAAATTCTCGGAAACCCGGGATCCGGAAAACGCTGGGCGGTAACGGCACACCTGGAAAAATCAGTCCTCGCCGCCCATCGCCGCTCAAGGGCGGGTTCATCCGTGTCAGCGTCGCGACGGCAATCCCCGGGCTCTTGCGGGAATACGGTCTCGATCCAGGGAAGGTCCTCATTGAAGCGGGTATCGAGCCCCGCCTTATCGAGGACCCCGACAACGTCATCCCGTTCGCCACGATGGGTAGGCTGATCAACTTTTGCGCGACGAAAACGAGGTGCCGGCATTTCGGACTTCTTGTGGGGCAACGCGGCGTCGTGTCATCTCTGGGTACCGTTGGATTGCTCATCAGGCAGGCTCGCGACGTCGGTTCTGCTCTTGATGACCTCTGTCGCTAT
>JAIBBE010000124.1 GCA_019694835.1 Fimbriimonadaceae bacterium
CATGGCCGGACCCGATCGACGCCGGGTATCCTTGAGGCAGGTAACGACTGCGACGCCAGCAGGGCTGGACTTCAAGGCGACCGGGGTCGCCGATGAAGGCTGTGCAGACACGATGTCCACAGAAAGCTCCTGCAGTATTACGGTAGGATCGATGAGGTTCAAGCCCGCGACGCGGGTTGCCACCCGCAAGCGCCGGGAATTCCGGGGCGATCCCCATAACATAAATGGCATTCAACGCCCTCGCACGGATTCCGAGGTCGCTCGTAACCACTGAAACCGATCCAGAATGCTCAGCGTCAGCGGTTCCTCGTGACGGACGTTTCGACTAAATGAACAAGCGGCCGACCTCTATCGGTCAGGAGCCGTCACAGGCTGACCCGTTCAAATTCCCATGAGAAACGTCTGCACGGCCCTGCACCGTGGTCGTTCGACGATCGGCGTAAAGCGTCACGCTGGCGAAGGCTAGCCCTACTGTGTTCGCGTTCTGAATGCACTTGTCAAAAAAGGCCGTTTGAAGATTATACTTAGCTGACTGGATGATATTCAGATATATGACTAGCGCCTCGCATTTCGTCATCTACCCCAGGCAAGCGCAACAACAAGCGTGGAAACAACGTGAGACAACAAGAAGCAGAGGAAAACCATGCATGATACAGACTGGGCCAAAGCCTTTATACCCGTGGGAGATCAACTGCTCGCGAGCACGCTCACGCGTAGGTCGTTCATTGGCGCATGCATTGGGATCCCCGTGGCGCCACTTCTGCTTGGCACGTCTACTGCTGGCGCTGCGGCGACTCTCGAGCGCGGAGACAGTGAGTCCAGCCTACGCTTCACCGAAGATCAAGACGGACTGAGCGTCACCTGGTATCCCGCCCTTCAGGCTAGTGCGTGGACCTGGCGCATCGTACGCAAGGCCTTTGGGCCAGACGCCAAGTTTACGCTGAGGCGCCTTGCAGTTCAGCCTAAGCTCATCTTTCAGTTGAAGGTCGAAGACGCCCGCTTCGGTGAACTGAAGTCCGCATCACACTGGATCACGTTTACGCACGTCCCCGAGGAGCGACGCTGGCGTGTGCGCCTGAGGACCGATATCTGGTGTGCGCCGAAGCATCTGAGAAGCAACGAAGAAGTAGGCATTCCATTCGAGCATTTGTCGATCTGTGTCGGCGAGGAGAGCGCTTCGAGTGCAATCAAATGCAAGGTGCCTCCGCAGGAGTCCGAGGGCTTCTGCATCGACACGGATGCCAGCGTTCTCGGCCCCGCTTTGCAGAGTGTCCTCGAACAGCACGTGCGAGTTGAGGGTCCGCTGCGGTTGACTCTAGCGAGAAACGGCGTGTGGTCCCTGATCCCACGAAGAGCGGGCCGCCAAGCTCTCGGCAAGATTCAGTTGGCAGATGGGGCATTGGTGGCTCCCCACGGTATCAGCATGGCGTGGTGCGAACCTGAGTCTGACGATGGACCCGGTGCGGTGATCGCCAAAGATCGTAGGCGCACCCATGACGACCCGGTCTTCGTAGCCTGGGGTGAGATAGAAGCGTCAGCGAAGCCGATCGTCCTGGGCAATGCGGCTGGGCCTCGTGTCACGCTGAAGGCACTGCGCCTAATCGCTTCAACAGACCCTTCTAAAAATCCGGCGTCGCCGGAGGAGTCGACTCCTGTAACCTCGGCTCAAGCGAGCGCTCCCGAGAATCCGACGAAGTCCAAGAGGGTAGGTACGGGCCAACCGACGCAGCCCACACAAGAGTGCAGAGCGGACGCAAAGTCGAGCGGGTTGGACAGGGCAGAAGCCGTGAAGGCGTTCATTGAGCGACATGGGCGCCTGGGATCTGATCCGCCTCAGTGGAGGTACGTCCGCCGCGACTGGTCGTGGAAGGATCGTCACCCGGCGGGCATTTCCACCGTGCGAGCGGCATGGATGATCCACTTCGCCCGGTCTCCGAAGTTGCCTGAACTCGGCCCCTTGTGCATTCACGAAGGGGCCTTGGCACATTCCAAGTCTTTCGAACCCAGGTTGAAATTCGCTGGACGACTCGATGGGAATCCGTGGTGGCTCAAGTCCCGCATAGGATGGTTGCGCGTACAAGGCTGGACCTCCGACGCGTCAGAAATCGACCCGGCGAATGCTAGCGCCAACACTCATCACCCTCTGATGACTGCCGAAAGTGCCGGCTTCGGGTCCGTGCTGTCGTCATTGGATGTACCGCTTCTTCTGACGGAGAGTGAGCTTGCGCCCTCAGGGTGCGAGTTCAGCAAGCTGACGTTTGCGCCAACTGGCTTGCGTGCGGCTTACGCCTCGGACGCGCGCAACGCCAGCACCGACTTGCGCGCCAGCGACAGCTACCTGTGGCTCGGCGCACCGTCGGAAATTGGTGACCTGCCTCTAGCGCACATCGACCTGACTCGGGCGCGTATCGAAGTCGCGCGCACTCATGACCTGGCTCGGCTGGCGTTCGTCTTCGCCGGATTGCACCTAGACATTCTCGACCGCTGTGCGTGGATTACCGACACACGCGCGAGTTGCGGAGTTCGCAAGCGAATCGAGCCGGGCAGAGATAGCGATGCGTCAGTGCTGGACACACGCCCGGTGCTGGTAGCCGAGTTTCCCCCACAACACGTGTTTGAGGAAGCAATATTCAGGCCGGGCGCCGCGCCATTGCCCGATGTGGCGCTTAGAGCGCCGCGATTTGCCGTCATGGTTGGAGGGGAGGAGAAGACGTTCAGCGCTTCGCTGCCCGAGTTGTTGCTCCAACTTAAGTTACTGAAGACCGAGGCAGAACGTGTGGTTGTTCGAGAGGCCTATGCTGAGTTGAAGAAGATGGAGCAGAAAGACGAACAGAGTCCTGCCCATGACAAGACAGAACCCTTCGATAGGTTTTCGAAGGAGTTCAAGAAACTCTTCGAGCAGCCAACATGGAAGAACAAATGGCCCTCGGATCACCAAGTCTACATCGGTGCAGCGTGCCTACCGCCGGATCTCGCCGTGGAGGCAAGGCGAATCTATGTCGAGATGAGGAAGGAGGTTCTCGCTCCGTTACTGACACGAACGCTCACGGATGCCAACAACCTAGTGAAGTTGCTGAATGGTGAGAAGCCGACGTCCAGCTACCTGACCGAGACTTGGTACCAAAGGGTATACCAATTTGCCTCGGACCTGTACGAGAAATTCCTGCAGCTGAATCCCGCGGACAAAGTCACTCACCCCCTCCCCCCTCGCGATAGAGCCTACTTGATCGAGCGAGCGGTCAGCGGTGTCATGCAAGGCTATGCTGACTTTCGCGATTACTTTGCCCAGTGGATGGTGGAGAACCAGGGGAACCAACTCTACGACCTGGACGATCTTGAGTATTTCAGCGAGGACAACCGCCCCAAGGATCTGAAACTCAGCTTGGGCAAATACCAAGGATGGGTTGCAGAGAGCAGCAAAGCCTATCTTAAGTTGCTCGGGGGTACGCAGGAACCTGCTCCGCTGATGCGAGCCCGCCTGTCTGGCCCGTCGCGCCTGGCCTTTCATGTCGATTGCGGCAGCCGTCCGGGCATCGACCTAGAGGACGGCGATGCGCACTTCCCATCGAAGAAGTGGCCCGGCCAGCGAAACTTGCCCGCGGTCGGCACTTGGTTGCCGTTCAGCTTCGATGCGCTGACCGACTGGGGCCACTATGATCTCGCGGTGACGCCACGGGCAAGGCAGGCCGCTGCCTTCGACGATGTCGGCGTATTGATCAGGCGCGATATCAGCGAAGGTGGTCTTGACGACGATTCGGCAGGTGCCGACATCGCGATGATCAAGTCTCTCGGAATCCGCAGCGGGCAGGTCACCACGCGCCCGCAGGGACCGGGCCGTTCACGGGACTGGGGAAAGGAACTGCGCACCGTCCAGGAACGTCTCGCTGATGTCGAGGCGTCGCTGCGCGTGGTCCCAGACGAGCTTCAGACCGCAATCGAATTGCCGGCGCGCCTAATCCTTTCGCCCTCGCAGAAAGCTCAGTGGCGAACTCCCCGCCAGTGGTGTCCGGATAGCGGTCGTCCCGTGCCGCTGTGGTCGGCAACCTTGACTACTGATTCAGTGAATCCATTGGTCCGCGCCGTGGCTTCGCCGGACATGCGTCCGGAGTTCGTGCGGTATGGATTGGAGCGCAGGCTATTGGCGGTGAAGACGGGATCAGGTGATCCGGCCAAGTCCCCGCACTCGCCAGTGGGATCGGCTCCACCGCGCGGTCCTCGGGCACCATGGACGCTCGGCTTCGAAGAGAGCGATCCCAACGTCACTATCGAGGAACTCTTCCTGGCGACGTCCCCGGACGGCACACCCAAACCGATGACTGCGGCAGATATCTGCGCCAAGCAGGATCAACATCAGGTCATCGAGTACCTCTGTCGCCGGATGCGCGACCGGGCAGCGTATGGCAAACACGCCTTGTTCCGTTCAACGCTGGACGCCTACGACCGGCACGAAATCGTACTGCTCAGTTCGGCCTGGGGCCTGCCCGTGCGCGGACGCCGTGAAAAAAGTGGAGAACTGCAAGCAGTGCGTGTTTCCAGCCAGGTCGAACTGCCTCCCGAGTGGCGGTTGCTTGACGCACAGGCCGGCACGGCGATGTATAGACCGCGCGCGCTCAAGGTGCGCGAGCTGACGTTGACGGCTCTGGGCGGCACCCTACGCCACGACAGCGACTTCGTGCCGCCCGCCGCAGCGCGCCACATCATCCACGGACCGTTGTTCGACTCAATGGCGGTCGAGCGGTGGCAGCATTGGACCGTGCTCGGTCGCGACGCGTTCTCCGAGGTCGTCTACAAAGGCTATCTCTTCCCGATCGGCCATCGCGCATCGCTAGTCAAGCAGACCGAGCGCATGTTCCTCCGTCCTGCCGGCGGAGGCTTGGTCCGCGCCTACTTGCGCCAACGCATGTTCATTCGCCTAGCGCGACCCGACAAGACCTTTCCCGCTTATGGCCAGCCGCACGGCGGACGCAAGTTTCCGGGCGGTGTGGTCAGCATGTTGACGCTCACCACGCCCGATATCGTGGATCCTACCGAAGATACCCAGAAGCTGGACAAGCCGACTCCGTCCGGCCGCCTGTTCGCGAACCAGGCCGGGCTGGTGTTCTGGCCGAGGACCGCCAGAGTCGATGGCGCCGAGGTCGAATTCGACATGCAGATCCAGGGTGCAGTCACCCGCGGCAAGCTGATCTTCGTCGACAACATGGCCGCCAACCGGGCGGAGTTGATGGACGATCTGGTGGCCTACTACAACCGGCAGCCGTCCCCGGACATTGACCAGAATCAGCTCAAGGTCGTTCCGCTCCAACCGCACTTGCATCTGCGGACGCTCGACTTGAGAGGCCAGGCTCTTCGTTACTGCGACGAGGTCAAGCCTGGCAGCGCTTCGCACAAAACGCTTGCGTGGACGCTGAAGGCCACCGGCTGCGCCGGTGTTACCTCATACCTGAACACGAGAAATAAGCCGATCGATCCGTTGGAATGGGAAGGCCGAGTCGAACGGTATGACGACCCAATGCTTGAAGGCGCCGATCAGCCACCATTCTTCCCGGCCATCGAGACCGCCCGCATCCGGATCGACCAGGTCGAGCGGCTGACCAACGGCGCACCTCAAGCTGCGATCGCTCAATTCGACGGCTGGTACCTGAAGAACGGCTTCGAAGCGGACAGGATCTCGAATGACCGTGACTTCCTCGAGATCTATTTGGACATCGTCAACCGCGTGACGATGGACATGGGCAGCAGCGGGGACCGTAGCGGGGGTGTCATGCGCCCGGCCGGAGAGGTGATCGCACTGTCGCGCCAGCGTGGGCCGCTGACCGGCACCACCGATGCCGCAGTCCGATCGCCCGGCACTACCGGTTCAGTTACGGGCGCCAACGGCTATCCGGTCACGCCACCCAAGACACCCTCTCCATTGAGATTCGTCGGCGGCGCGGTGAACGCAACTAGCGGTTCCGAAGGGAGAACGAAAGACGCCTTCAGGCAATTCTTCGAGAATAAAAACCCCGAGTTGAAATCCAAGATTCTCGGTCTGGTCTCGATCGCGGACCTGGTGAGTCACTTGAATGTGAGCGACGCGGCCTCGGATCTGCCTAGATTGCGCGACGCCGTCGAGTACGGGCTGAGCGGAATTGAAAGCGGCGCTGCAGTTGTCCGCACGCAGGTGGTCGTACCGCTAAACGACGTTGTCAAGGGCCTCGACGAGCAATGGCGAAAGGCCGGCGCGCAAGCCAAGGGCAGTCTGCCAAGCATCGTGGGCGGGATGGAAGACGTGTTCCCCGACGTCGACCGAGCTTTAAATGACTTGCTGACCGTGCTGGGCAAGTCATTGGAGAGCTCAGATGACCCCGCCTTCTTCTCGTCATTGGGAGATATTTACGAATGCGGCCGCCGACTCATGGACGCCTGCGGTCGCGTCGCCGCCAATCCCCTCGACCAACTTCAGATAGCGGCGCAGAAGAAGCTTCAAGGGTTGGGGGCCGGCGTCGAGGACTTGATCAAGGGACTCGACCGTCTCGACGTCGAGGCACTTGTCAAGCCACTCAACTCCAGCCTCACTTCCGCGGAAACTGCACTACGAGTGTCCGGCGGTGCCTTCGATTTATCCGCTTCGATGGTCGCCGTCATGGAAAAGCTGCGGGCCGCGGTCGAGGAACAACAGCCCATTCTTGCGAAGTTCGACGAATCATTGTCCCTGCTGAAGGTTCCGCCGCCTGTCGACTTGCAGACCGCGATTATGTCGCACCGTACCTCGAAAGGCACTTCAGCGCCGCTAAACACGGCGCGCGACTTCGTCGACAAATACCTTGAGGCCATCGAGAGTTGGTTGATGCGAGCGCAGGGCCCGCTGAACTCCCTGCCCACCACGAAGAACGAGGTTGTCGCCGGCGCATGTGCCACGGCCCTTCAGTACTTCAAGGCCTCGATGGCACGCATCGCCGAGGCACGCAACGCGCTTAATAAAGCGCTTGAAGTTTCCGAATACCGTCAAGCGGCCCGTGCCTTGTCGACGATCCTGGAGATTGCCGACACGCTCGAGAAAATCAAGCGCGAACCCACGGCATTGCTGCCATTGTTCTCGCAAGCGCTATCGGAGTACCTAGCGCTGCTGGTCGGTCCGCGGCTGGAAAAGCTGCCGCCTTTGAGTGATGTGAAGGGCCTGGCGCGCAAGGTTCTCGACCCGGTCAAGGACATCGCGGAGTCGGGAATGCTTAAGATTGCCGATCCTCAAAAGCCGGGCAATCCGAATCCGACGCCTCCGGTCGGCGACAAATTTTCGATTTCGAGCACTCCTATCTGGCAGGTGCCCGGAAGCAATTCGAGCTTGGTCGCTCATATTCACAAAGTGGCTGAGGCCGTGGAGGCTGTCCTTCAGAAAGCACGGCAGTCCGACAAAAAGGAAGATGTCGTCGACGACGCATCGCGCGTCAAACTCGCGATGCTCGGTCACCATGCCCTCAAAGCTGAGAATCAACTGCATCGCGCGACCATTGCGCTTCGGCTGACCGGCATCGGTAACGCCATCGCTGACTTTGATGAAAGCGGATTTCAAGCCTCGGTGCGCCAAGCTGATGCCGCCTACCAAGCGCTCGAGCGACTTGGCGAAAGCATGGACGCTGCCATGCAACAGCTGGTTCAGGACCTTGGCGCCATTCCAAGCACGAAGGGCCTCGACCCGATCGTGACTCGCGTCCGGACTGTGGTCCGGGAGACCTTGGGCTGGCTGATGGACCGCAACCAATCCTTGGAAAGCCGACTAGAAGAGGTTGCTAATACTCACGAGCGGTGGGCGGAATTGCTGGTGCCATGGATGAATCTATCCAAAACGTACCAAGAAAAAACGAAGGTGGCTTTCGACCTCGCAGACCGTAAAAATTCGGATTGGTTGGAGCAGAAGCAACTCTGGCTGCCAAGTTTGCCGGATCCGGTCAGTGCATCCAAGGTGACGGGGGCGGCAGCGGTCACGGTGTTGCAGCGCTTGGTATCAGAACAGGTGATGGCCTGGGTTTCCAGTCTGGCTGCGCCTTCTCAGGTGGCCACCAAACGTCTATTGGACGCGTTCCGTCCGATCGTTCAGCAGGTGGCGGATGCCTACAAGACGTTTCTTGACACTCGAAAAACTGCTTATAGGGCCACGCTTGGCACGCCAGCTGAGTGGGTGAACGACGCGTTGCTCGTTGCGGCCGACCCGAGCCTCGCATTCCTGCCGGGCCAAGCGCCCGACAAGAGCGAAACCAAGGCGAAAGACGAAAGCGACCAGCTCTACTTGGATTCGGAGTCCCTGCGGAACCTGCGTGATGTCAAGGGGGAGATGTCAGCCGCAGAGCGATCGCAGGCCGTACGCTTTCTAGACCACATCGTTACCGGTTGGTGCACCGGGCAGTCTACGCCGCTACGCATTGCGAAGCAGGTGCAGCGTATCTCGCTGGAGGAAATCCGCTCCAAACTGATGGCATTGATCAACTTCTCGGCGATCCGGGAGGAAATTGAGGAGAGGATCAAGCTTCTCATACCGACATCGACGACATTGTCATACGAATTCTCAACCACCATCCAGTCGGAGGCCGGCAGCGGGAAAGTTTTCCAGCCTAAAGAAGGTTGTTTGCTGAGCGTCAATTCGCACGCGAGGATCAACCTGCTGGACGCGAAAAAAGGACCCACCTTCCAGTCGATCGGCGAATTGGGTGCTTTTGATATCCGGTTGCTGGGAAGCGTTGACGCCCTGACGCTGCACTTCAAGGGCGTACGTTTCATGTCGAGAGGCGGCACCCCAGATTGCGACCTGCAGTACGACGGCTTCACGATCGGAAATGAGTTGAGATTCCTGGAACAACTGACGCCGTTCTTCGGCTCGAAGGCAGGCAGCGGTTTCTATCTCCAACCGCTGAGCAGCGGGGTTGGGCTGGAGGCAGGTTACGGACTGAATCTCGGTACGTTCAGCGTCGGAAACCTGGCGATTTTCAACGTATCCCTCAACGCTGCGGCGAGGTTGCCCTTCGACAACCGTGAGGCGACCTTCGTTGCAGCGCTGTCGCGGCGCGACTCGCCCTTTACGATTGCGGTAGCACCTTACGGTGGAAGCGGATTCTTTGCCCTCGAGGCCAACACGACGGGAATTGTCGGCTTCGAAGCCTCGTTCGAATATGGGGGAGCCGCTGCATTCAAGTATGGTCCCCTGGAGGGTCAAGGCCGGCTGATGGTCGGCGCGTACATTCGAAGCGGGAAGGGCGAGCCGAAAATCTTCGCCACCTTCTACGTCGGTGGCTCCGCCTCGATCTGGATCTTTAGCTTTGGCGCGTCCTTGTATGTCAATGCCACGCAAGACAAGCATAGCCGGAACATGGTTGGCTCTGCGACGTACGCCTTCTCCTTTTCAATGGGCTTTGTCGACTTCGACTATAGAGTCAATGTCGATGTGGACCTTCCCCTCGATGGCAGCAAGAAAGAGGAAAAAAAAGATGAGCGGAGTGCGCATTCTCGGGGACTAGATTTTGATGAGCCGGTACGCCTAGCCGCGATCAATCCTGAAGCATGGGGATCTACGGTCAGAGACGTACCGCTTCACCTCGCGTCGTTCCAGCAGTCACAGCAGACGTCGACTCGACCGAAGGGCACTTCGTCAAACGGGAAGCCAAAGCGCAGGGTAAAGACCGTCTGTCCCAGCGCGGACTGGCGGGAGTATTCGAGGTATTTCGATATGAGCCTGAAAGTTCGGTTGGAGGAGTATTGACATGACCGTCAACGGCGTCTTTAAAGTGATTCCGTCTGGCGTCATCGACGGCAAGCGGTTGCGTGTCACCGTTATGTTTTCGCCGTCAGTGGCCTTCAAGACACTCCCATCCACGCTGGTGAAGGAATGGCGCGAGAAGAACTGGACATTAAGGGTAGCCAAGTTGCGCGTCACGGGCGAGAAGTGCCCTGCCAGTTTCGCAGACGCAATCCAAACGAGCGCAACAAGCCATGGCTGCACGGCAACCTGGAATGCTGGAAAAGCAGCTTGGAGCACCGGGACACAAACCTGGCTGGACGATTTGTGGGAGGAAAGCTTTAAAGACAAAAAAGGCAATTTGCCGGATGACGTCTGGGCGAAGCTCGCAAAATCACTCGAGGCGTCGAACGATGGGAATGTCTTTCAGCCTGACAAGGACTTGGACGAGCACTCGAATGGCAAAGCCGAGGTCTTAATCCGGGCTGTTGTGCCATCACGCCAAAGCGATCTGGCCCTGCTGCTCGAGAGCGAGCGAGCGCTGGAGATCTGCTGTACCGCCAAGTGGGCACATGGTGACTTCGTCGGGTACGCCGAAGAGGAGAACCGTTGTATCGGGATAGTCAGCTGTTCGAACGAACCTGCGGAAGTCGGCTCACCGAAGAATGCAGGTATCATCAATTCATCGGAAGTAGCCAAAGAGAAGGCACAGCAAGACCTCCGAAACGATGCACGGGATCGTTTCAAGAAGGCACTCAAAGCGGTGGACGATCAGTACGCGGAATGCGCACAAGACGAAAACAAAAACCGAGCCAGCGCTCCATGGCTCGCCGATCCGACCGCCATCGCGGGCGACCGCAGCCAGGTGTCCAAGGAAATCCCCGGGGCCGCACAATCGCATATAGAGGCGAATAGTCCCAAAGAAAAGCCTCATGATGATCCTGACCCTGATGGGATCAAGCAGCGGTACTTCGCAATCCAGGGGTCGCCTTCGTTGTCCCGCCTGTTCGGACTGACTGTCGATCTCGAGATTTCGCGCGACGAACTCAATTGCGAGCTTCAGCTTTTGCCTGGCGACCAGAAGAGCGAAGCGACGGTAGTTCATTTCTTGATCGCTCTGGCCAGTGACGGCTCCTCCGACAATAAGTCCATCTGGTCTCTAGTTCGTTACCGACCCGGTGGCGAAATGCATTTCCTTCCTGCCAGCAGATTCGAATTATTTGTGCCGGCACAACGCGGAGAACTCCACCCGCATGCGTCGCAGCATGAAGGCGTGCTTGTGCTCGGACAGGAGTTTGAGGGAAAAAAGCCTGAGGGCGACCCCAACGCGAAGCCACCGGTTCTGAGTCGCTTTGCGCTAAGCAGTCTCGACGTTCAACGTGCCACGAACGGAGCGCTTGATCGTATGGTGCTTCAACGGCCAGGCGAAGCGAAGCCTGAAGCCCCCACCCAGCCCCTGTTGGCCTGCAAACCTGTCAAGTGGGCACGAAAGACACACTCGACTGCTGGACTCGTGCTGTTGGATCGCGGGCGCCTTGAGCAGACCGTCAGCCAGTTCGCTGCGCGAACATGCCACATGAAACAGCAGATCATCGTTCTGGACTCGGCCGACTTATTGGTCGGCTATCGGCTGGACATCGGCGTTCCCGTCAAGGGACGCGCTCGTGAAGACTGCGATGTCGCTTGGCGGAGCCTTATGGCGCGCAACGTGGTTCACGGCGCTGACAGCGCGGAACCGGTCACACGGACGGTGCGACTCCTGATGGGAGGTACGGCAAGCACCCCCTCGATATGGCAACGAACGCTCGACGACGCACAGCTCAGTTTGCCGGCACGATTGGTGCCCACATCGGACAAAGAGTTACGTATCCACGACGCATACGTGGAAGAGGTCGTGGCCGTGTGGACCGGGGAGCCGATGGGGGCGCAATGCGCAGGCGAAGAATCCGGCAAGATGGCCGACATGCCAGTGGGAGTCGGGGAGACCGTCCGCCTACCCACTACAGGCGAAGATCCGCAACACCGCCTACTGCCTCCGCTGCGTTTTGGCTGGCCTTACCGCGTGGGCGTTCGCGCGGTGTACGCAGGCTCGATCTCACTGCCGCTTCAGCATGCGCGGCAGTTGTACGAAGGCGGAGCCTCATGTCCGAAAGAGAATGTGCTGACGCTTCCAGCACGCGTCGACGAGCGATCGGGCGTCCGCAGGTTCCTCCGCCATGAGAGGATCTCTGCTCCCTATCTGCTCATGCATCGAGAGATCGCGCTACGTTCCAATCATTCAATGGGCTTCGAGAGGTCGGCGCACGCGATCATCCGCAGCGTCGGCAACGACGACAGGCACGCGGATCGGGGATTTCCTGTGAGCACCCAGCGAATCTTTGTCCCGCCGTCCGTGGAGATGCACTTCGCGGCCATGCACGGGGTCTTCGATAAGAACCCTCAGAAGCTTCCCGAGCAGGGCTTGCCCGGCGTCCGATTCGATGCCAAGGCTGGCGGCTTTCCGTATGTGACCGCACCATCCATCGAAGGCATCAACGGCGAAGTCTTCGAAGGCAATCGCACGATCTCCGTTGAAGCTGATCAGTGTGGGGACGCCGTCTACGAGGAGCGAACCGGTGCAGAAAAAGAGCGGCAACGGCGCTACTATCCTGATCCTGCAGCCGAGACTTGGGTGGTCGCAGTGCGTCATGCCGGAACCAATAATTATCTGGAAGGGCTACCGGTCACGGTACCAATTTTCGCGGACAGCACTTATCCAAATTGTAGACCTCTGGTGCTGCGGATTCAGCGTGACAAGTCGGCTCACCATCGCGGGGCAAACCCTCGCCTCCAAGACGTTCTGTCTCGTCCGTCCCAGCGAGAGGTGTCTCCATTAGTCACTCACAGCACCGAAATTGCGGTGACGCTCGCGTCAGGCGATGATTTTGATGTCGATGTGTGGTGCGTGCCACGCGCAAAAACAATGGCCGATTGGTTCGCACCTGTGGAGAACATTGGCACCCTGGCGCTTCTGAATGCCCGTAAATCGGGAGATGGCAATCAAACGCTGCCTCAAAAACTTCTGGCTGCGTTGGACAAAATGCTCCCACCACCGATGGCCCTCATTTGCAAAAACACTCTGAAGGACTATTCCTGTTGGCCAGAAGCGGACACACTTCAGACACTTCAAGGTAATGACGGTGTCGGCGGCCTTTCCGCACCGGGGCCGGTCACTCGCCTGGCAATCGCCAACGCTTTGCATGATACGTTGATCGCCCGTCCGCTGGACGAGATCGCTGCGGTGCAGACGCTCAGGGTGACCCATGCGACACTGAGGCCGTTCCGCTTGCCCGCATTTGTGCCGGCCGATTCTCTGATGCGGTTGCAAGTGCGGCGGATTGAGGAGTCCACGCCAGCGGGAACGTCAGCGGGCGATGACTCTAGGGAAAATGCAGCCGAGTACCTTCTGGAAGGAGCGGTCCGGATCGACCTCATCACGACTGGCGCTATCGAGTTCCGTGCCAAAACTTCCTTCCCAAGTACGTCGGCATTCGACGACCCGCGGCGAGGACGAAGCGCACGAGATCGGCGTAATGGCTCCTGGCCCGACCAATGCGGCCAATCGCTCAAGACCGAGCACATCTTTGGCTTCGATGTCGCTACCGACGGACGCGTAACCCTTCCAGAGGTCGAGATTTCGCTGCTCCAGGTCGAAGAATTGTTGCCCCCTGTGTCGTGCAGTCGCGAACTTCTCCCGGACGACGACGGATTGTGGCGCTTGAATATCAAAGACCTAAGACCGGGATCTGACCAACCCGCCTGGGGTCGGATTGTCACGCGTCATGTCTTTCCCGATCGAAAGGCGCGACGACTCTGCGTTCGCATGGTTGCCCGGCCTCGCCACGAGGAGCTGATGCGAACCGCCAATCGCGTGGCAAAGGCGGGCAACTGGCTACGTCCCGGCCGAGAAGCGGTTGAGCCCATCGACGATAAACTGCCGGAAGTACCGATCTGGTTGCCAGCCGGAATTCGCCCGTCCGAACCGATCGCACTGACGCCTGTCCCTGCGTTCGTCTGGAGGACCAACCCTGATTCTCATACTGCGTGTCGCACCGCCGTGATCCGCATCCCGCTGGGCCGAGGTTGGTTCTCGTCGGGCGAGGGAGAGCGCCTGGGCATTGTCGTTTGGCCGCCAGGTTTGCTAAACGCCGCCGCGGGGCTTCCGCCCTTACCCGCAGGGTCGAGCACATGTCCGCCGCTCCCTGAGGTACTCGCGCTGCCTGACTTCATGGACGAGGATCTGGGACCGGGAGGCCGTTTCGTGACACGCTGGGGCAGCGATCCGACGAAGGATGTCGATCAGAATGCACCCGCGGATTCCCGACTACCCGGTTTTCTGGACCCCTCGTCATTCAAAGACCTCGGCCCGACAAACTCAGCCTCCGGAATGGGTTTCACCGCAGAACTGGCCCCGGTGGTACGGATGCCTGTGCGTGTCGAGGCGTTGCCAGGTCAACTGCAGGCCGATATCCCTCTGACCACGCTTGACGTCTCCCTGGTGACATACGAACCACGCTTCGACATCGAGACTGAGCAGTGGTATGTGGATGCAGCTATCGAGCATCCGTTCGAGGCACAACCTTTCGTCCGCCTCGGGCTCGTCCGATTCCAGCCTCACGCACCGGAAGACCTTCAGGTGTCGTTCCCGACAACACAGTGGGTTCAACTGCTTCCTCGTCGCGACGTTCGTGTCACCTACGAACTTCGCAACAGTGTGGAATTCGCAACGGTCACTGTCGAGGGCCTTGGCCCGTTGGACGATCGGTTTGATGCCGCAGACGATGGCGTTGGAACGAGGGTCTGGGCCCATGTGATGAGCGAATACATCAACGACGCGGGCCTCGTCTGCCGCAGCACGCATTCTCCTAAGCCCATGTGCCTCGCGCCAGTGTCTGCCGGTGGCCAAGCGCAGGAGGAATATCGCGGGCCACGCCGAACCTGGAGCATCGATATCGATCTCGATTCATTGCCGGATCGGAACGAATACGGCATCCAGGAGAAGGTGAAGCACTATATCTACGTGGAGGAGCGCGAAGCGTACCTCCCCGCGACGTATGTGCACGAACCCGTCCCGCCGGAAATTGCCAGCGGAGGACTGGAATCAAGCATGCACCAGGAATCCGGCCCTCGTTTCGTTGCGCGTCTGGAACTGAACAAGCGAATACCCAACGGAGGAAAGCCGCGATGATCTACCCGAAATCAATTTCCCTATCGCTCCGCCCAACCATCCAAGTTACTGCGGTGGCCTGTTTCATCTTTGCAGGCCTGCTGCCAGGAGAGGCCCGATCCTTCACGCCGAAGGATAATGCCGACCTGCTGAATTTCTGCCCGCCCGTTGCCTTGCAAATGGCCGTCGCGGC